>NZ_JBSPEI010000005.1:0-299295 GCF_055796175.1 Pseudocitrobacter sp. 2023LY-00077
TTTGCCTGGCGGCACTAGCGCGGTGGTCCCACCTGACCCCATGCCGAACTCAGAAGTGAAACGCCGTAGCGCCGATGGTAGTGTGGGGTCTCCCCATGCGAGAGTAGGGAACTGCCAGGCATCAAATTTAGCGTGCTGATATGGCTCAGTTGGTAGAGCGCACCCTTGGTAAGGGTGAGGTCCCCAGTTCGACTCTGGGTATCAGCACCACTTTTTCGGTTAAAGTTCGGCAGATTAGAAAAGAATTTGTCTGGCGGCAGTAGCGCGGTGGTCCCACCTGACCCCATGCCGAACTCAGAAGTGAAACGCCGTAGCGCCGATGGTAGTGTGGGGTCTCCCCATGCGAGAGTAGGGAACTGCCAGACATCAAATTAAGCAAAAGGCCATCCAAAAGGATGGCCTTTTTGCGTTGTGGCGAAAAAACATGCCGGATAGAGGCTGCGCCTTATCCGGCCTAAAAATACCAATTAATGGATTACCTGCGATAAAAATGCGCGTGTACGCTCGGATTTCGGGTGTGCAAAAAACTCATCCGGCGCGGCCTGCTCAACAATCTCTCCGCGATCCATAAATATCACCCGATCAGCGACGGTACGCGCGAAACCCATCTCATGCGTGACACACAGCATCGTCATACCCGACTGCGCCAGTCCAATCATCGTATCCAGCACCTCTTTAACCATCTCCGGATCGAGCGCCGATGTCGGTTCATCAAACAGCATAATCTTGGGTTTCATGCACAGAGAACGGGCAATCGCGACACGCTGCTGCTGCCCGCCGGAAATTTGCCCGGGAAACTTATGTGCATGCTCGGCAATTCTCACGCGTTCAAGATAATGCATCGCCAGCGCTTCTGCCTCTTTCTTTGGCATTTTATGCACCCAAATGGGCGCTAGCGTACAGTTTTGCAGAACGGTCAGATGCGGGAATAAATTAAAGTGCTGGAACACCATGCCCACTTCCTGGCGTACTTTCTCAATATTACGCAGATCGTCGTTCAGCTCGATCCCATCGACAATAATCCGTCCTTGCTGATGTTCCTCCAGGTGGTTGATACAGCGAATAGTCGTTGATTTCCCGGAGCCCGAAGGACCGCATAATACAATACGCTCACCTGGCCTCACGCTCAGATTAATGTCTTTTAAAACATGGAATTGCCCGTACCACTTATTCACATTTTCCAGCGTAATCATCGCGTCGGCGGGCTGCATCAAAATTTGGCTCATAGATTCCTCAGTGCGGTGTACGCCCGGTGTGGAAGCGCTTTTCCAGGTACTGGCTATAGCGCGACATGCTAAAACAGAAGATCCAGTAGATCAGTGCAGCGAAGACATATCCTTCGGTCGACATCCCCAGCCAGGCGGGATCGACGGTCGCTTGTTGTACGCTGCTGAAGAGATCAAACAGACCGATGATGATCACCAGGCTGGTATCCTTAAACAACGCAATGATGGTGTTTACCAGACCCGGAATCACCAGTTTCAGCGCCTGTGGAAGAATGACCAGTCCCTGCATCCTCCAGTAACCCAGCGCCAGCGACTCCGCCGCTTCATATTGCCCCTTTGGCAGCGCCTGAAGCCCGCCGCGTACCACTTCCGCGACGTAGGCTGACTGGAACAGGATCACACCGACCAACGCGCGAATCAGCTTATCGATACTGGTGCCTTCCGCCATAAAGAGCGGCAGCATGACCGAAGACATAAACAGAACCGTAATAAGCGGCACTCCGCGCCAAAACTCGATAAAAATTACCGACAGAATACGCACTACCGGCATCGTCGAGCGTCGGCCTAACGCAAGGAGGATCCCGAGCGGCAGTGCCCCCGCGATGCCAACTGAGGCGATAATCAGCGTCAGCGTCAACCCGCCCCACTGGCGCGTCTCGACGCGATCCAGTCCGAAAATCCCGCCGTACAGTAGCCCCCAAACAATCAGCGGGTAGATAACCGCCCAGCCAGCAATGTAGCGCCCGCGCTGTGGCAGGTTGCGCCAGAACATCAGCGCAATGGAGAACAGGCCAATCAGCAACGCCAGATTAATTCGCCAGCGCTGATCGTGCGGATAGAGGCCATACATAAACTGACCAAAACGTTGGTGGATAAACACCCAACACGCCCCGGCTTTCGTACAATCGGCGCGTGTCGTGCCAACCCAGTTGGCCTGCAAAAATGCCCAGTTCAGCAGCGGCGGAATTAACTGCCACATCAGCCACAGACAGAACAGCGTAAGCAGGCTATTCAGCCAGCTGGAGAACAGGTTTTTGCGCATCCAGACCAGCGGTCGCCAGGATGAAGCTGGCGTGGGCGGGACCGGATGCGATAACAGTGCTTTTGTCATCATGGCTCCTTAACGCTCGACCAGGGCGATGCGGCGGTTATAGAGGTTCATCAGCAGGGAGATCGTCAGGCTGATAATCAGGTAAACCGACATAGTAATGGCGATGGTTTCAATCGCCTGTCCGGTCTGGTTGAGTACCGTTCCGGCAAACAGAGACACCATATCGGGATAACCAATCGCTGCCGCTAAAGAGGAGTTCTTCACAATATTCAGATACTGGCTGGTGAGCGGCGGAATGATGACCCGCAGCGCCTGCGGGATGATCACCTGGCGCAGCGTGACCGGATTCGGCAGACCCAGTGAACGCGCCGCTTCGTGCTGACCATAGGGCACTGCCTGAATACCCGCACGAATAATTTCCGCGATAAACGCCGACGTATACACAGAGAGCGCCAGGGTGAGCGCTGCCAGCTCCGGGATAAGCGCCATGCCACCGCGGAAGTTAAACCCACGCAGTTCGGGCACATCCCAGTGTAATGCCGCGCCAAACAGCGCGTGAGCCAGAAGCGGTAAGCCAATAATGAGTGCCAGCGAAGCAGGCCAGGTACGGCGGAGTTGCCCCGTTTTGATCTGACGTAATGTGTTATAGCGATACAGCCCGATGGAGACGGCGATGGCGACAATAATGGCCGCCAGAAACGCCAGCAGCCCTTCCCCTAACTGCGGTGCAGGAATATAAAGCCCACGATTGCTGAGAAACAGCAGGTCAAAGGCGTTAACCGCTTGACGCGGCCCCGGCAGGTTGCGCAGTACGGCAAAGTACCAGAAGAAGATTTGCAGCAGCGGGGGAATATTACGGAACGTCTCGATGTAGATCGTAGAGAGTTTGCGCAGCAACCAGTTATCCGACAAACGCGCCAGCCCGAGGAAAAAACCGAGTATCGAGGCGAAGACAATACAGAGGGCTGAAACCAGCAGTGTGTTCAGCAGCCCGACCAGAAACACCCGGCCATAGGTATCACCCTGCTGATAATCAATGAGATGTTGGACGATACCAAACCCGGCGCTGCGATCGAGAAAAGCGAAGCCTGAGGTGATACCGCGGTTATTCAGGTTGGTAATCGTGTTGTGTATCAAATAGATGGCAATAGCGACAAGCGTCACTACGGCGATAATTTGAAACAGCCAGGCACGAACCGTGGGGTTAGAAAAGGAGAGGGCTCCCTTTACGGTTGGGTGACGATGGCGCATAAAAAACCTCAGAACCAGAACGAAAATGTGGGCGCCGCAGCGCAGCGCCCGTTACTGCCGTGCTTAGCGTACTGGCGGAGCGTACTGAATCCCGCCGTTGTTCCAGAGGTTGTTTTGCCCGCGTTTGATCTTCAGCGGGCTTTCCGATCCGACATTGCGCTCGAAGATCTCGCCGTAGTTGCCGACCTGTTTCACAATGTTGTAAGCCCATTTGTTATCGAGCTTAAGATCCTTACCGTAATCACCCTCTTTGCCTAACAGGTGCGCCATATCCGGCGTAGCAGGGCTGGCCGCTTTCTCGTCGACGTTCTTCGAGTTGATACCCATCTCTTCGGCGTTCAGCATGGCGAAAAGCGTCCAGCGAACGACGGAGAACCATTCGTCATCTCCACGGCGCACAACCGGCCCGAGCGGCTCTTTTGAGATAACCTCAGGCAGTACAATCCACTCCGCCGGGTTACCCAGCTTGATGCGCAGTGCATAAAGTTGTGACTGATCAGAGGCCAGCGTATCGCAGCGGCCTGACTCCAGGGCTTTTGCCGATTCATCAGAGCGGTCAAAGGTCACCGGTGTGTACTTCATGTTGTTGGCTTTGAAGTAGTCGGCCACGTTCAGTTCCGTATCGGTGCCTGCCTGGATACAAACCGTCGCACCATCCAGCTCTTTCGCGCTTTTCAGGTCGGCTTTGTTATGGGTCAGGAAGCCAATGCCGTCGTAATAGGTTACGCCGGTGAACGACATACCCATGCCAGCATCGCGCGAGGAGGTCCAGGTGGTATTACGGGAGAGCAGGTCCACTTCACCCGATTGCAGCGCAGTGAAGCGTTCTTTGGCAGTGAGCGGGGTATATTTTACTTTGCTGGCATCACCAAAGACGGCTGCAGCGACCCCGCGACAGACATCTACGTCGATACCGCTAAATTTGCCATCGGCATCGGCGTAAGAGAAACCGGGCAGGCCGTCACTGATCCCACACTGGACGAACCCCTTTTTCTTAACTGCATCAAATGTGGTACCTGCATGTGCCTGATTCACAACCGCAAACAGCGCGCCGGCAGCGGCGAGGCTGGCTATCATTATCTTTTTCATAATGCATCCTGTGTGGCGGAAAATTATCGTTATAAGTGACGTTTGGGAAACGCCTGAACCTGTCTGTCGTGATGGCTCTACTTTTTACTAAGCAAAGGTAGTGCCAGGTTTGCGCGAGGTAGTTACAGCGCAATATGTCTGAGTGTAGACAGGAAAAAATAAAATCAGCGCCCCGAAATAGTGCGAAATTACAACGTAAGCCACATTTTGGCGCAAAATATTTTCTTTTTAATGGCAACAGTTCGCTAACAGTTTTGGCCGTGAATATAAGCAAACTGTAGGATGAATTGAATATGTGAAAATCAACACGAATAATTGCAACGCAGCAATATTTAAGACAGCAGGATGTGATTAACTTCTATATGTATTTATTTATATAACGGCGGGAGCGTAAAAAAATTGCACCACAGTAAGGCAAACGCGCGGCCAGGGCCGCGCGCGGAAAGCATTATTTGGACAGGGCGATGATCCCCATCGTCAGGCCAGCCACGGCGGCAGTCCCCACAGCGACGGCGCCGGCAGTCTCCCAGTTATCCTGAGTGGTGCCTTTCATGCAGGTATTGGTATGAACCAGACGTCCCTGGTCATCATAGACCGGTACGCAGGGAGAATCGTGAGCACAACCTGCCAGCAGCGCGGTAAGCAGTGCGACAGAAATTAATCTTTTCATGGTGTTACCTCAATAATCACGCCTTCGTTTAATAAGTTAAATCCCTTATTAACGAGCTCGAGGCTATTTTATCACTGGCGATAAAAAGACCATCGTGCGGAATAATGTCAATTCATGTGAATTGTAAAAATAATGAAGAGAGAAGAATTTTATAGATTGGTTTTAAGAAAGAACGAATCACTATCTTATTAATTATTATAGCCTTCGGACTGCATAAAAAAGGCGTCCGAAGACGCCTTTATGTTTCAGCCTTACTCGTCTTTACCTTTGAAGCGACGACGAATCACCACAAAGAAGACGGGAACGAAGAAGATGGCTAACAATGTCGCGGAAACCATCCCGCCCATCACACCAATACCCACCGCATTCTGCGCGCCGCTCCCGGCGCCGTTGCTGATTGCCAGCGGCAATACGCCGAGGATAAACGCGAGCGATGTCATCAGGATAGGACGCAGACGCATTCGCACCGACATCAACATTGCTTCGATGATGCCTTTGCCCTCTTTCTCCATCAAATCTTTGGCAAACTCCACGATCAGAATGGCGTTCTTAGCCGAGAGACCAATGGTGGTGAGCAGGCCAACCATAAAGTAGACGTCATTTTTCTGGCCAAAGAGCGTGGCAGCCAACAACACGCCGACGATCCCCAGCGGTACAACCAGCATCACAGAGAATGGAATCGACCAGCTCTCGTAGAGCGCGGCCAGGCAGAGGAAGACGATGACGAAAGAGATGCCGATCAGGGCCGGTGCCTGGTTACCTGACAGCCGCTCCTGGTAGGACATCCCCGTCCAGTCGTAACCAATGCCCACTGGCAGCGTCGACGCTAAATGCTCCATCAGCGCCATTGCTTCACCGGTACTTTTACCCGGGGCGGATTCGCCCTGAATTTCCATTGAAGGCAGCCCGTTATAACGCTCCAGACGTGGGGAACCGTGAGACCAGTGCGCCGAGCTGAAGGTGGAGAACGGCACCATTTCGCCACTGGCGCTACGTACGTACAGATTATTGATATCTTCCGGCAGCATGCGGTACTTCGCATCGGCCTGCACGTAGACTTTTTTCACGCGTCCCCGGTCAATAAAGTCGTTAACGTAATAACCGCCCAGCGAGGCCGAAATGGTTTCGTTGATGTCTGAAAGCGATACGCCCAGCGCCTGCGCCTTTTCCTGATCGACATCGAGCTTAAACTGTACCGTGTCTTCCAGGCCGTTAGGTCGTACGCCTTCCAGGACATCCGGGTGCTGCATCGTTTTGCCCAGCAATTCGTTACGCGCGGCCGTCAATGCCTGATGGCCGAGCCCGCCCTTGTCGATAAGTTCAAAGTCGAAGCCGGTGGCCGTACCCAGCTCAAGAATGGGTGGCATGTTAAAGCCGCGCACAAAGCCATCGGTAATCTGTTCGAATGCCGCATTGGCGCGGCTCAAAATGGCGGTAACCTTCGACTCTTTCCCTTCACGCTGCTCCCAGGGTTTCAGGCTGACAAACGCCATCCCCGCGTTTTGCGCCTGGCCGCTAAAGCTGAAGCCGTTCACGGTAAACACGCTTTCGACATCCGCTTTTTCGTTGTTCAGGTAATAATGCGTTACCTGATCGAGCACTTTTTGCGTACGTTCCTGCGTCGCTCCCGCGGGAAGTTGCACGATGGTCATGAAGACCCCCTGGTCTTCATCGGGCAGGAAAGAGGTGGGCAGCCGTAAGGCGAGTATCACCATCCCGACCACAATCAGAACAAAGATCAGCAGGTAACGACCGGTTGAACCCAGAATCCGGCTCACGCTGTCGGTATAATGCCCTACGCTTCGTTCGAACAGATTGTTAAACCAGCCAAAGAAACCGCCTCTGTGGGCATGCTGCTCTGGCGACATCGGTTTCAGGATGGTGGCGCATAGCGCCGGGGTCAGAATTAATGCAACCAGCACCGACAGCGCCATCGCCGAGACGATGGTGATGGAAAACTGACGATAAATCGCCCCGGTAGAGCCACCAAAGAAGGCCATCGGGATAAATACCGCCGACAGCACCATGGCGATCCCGACCAGCGCACCCTGAATTTGTGACATCGATTTTTCTGTCGCTTCCTTTGGCGGCAGATGTTCTTCAGCCATTACGCGCTCGACGTTCTCCACCACCACGATGGCATCATCGACCAGCAGGCCGATGGCGAGCACCATCCCAAACATTGTCAGGGTGTTAATGGAGTAACCGAAGGCGGACAGAATGGCGAACGTCCCCAGTAGCACAACTGGCACGGCAATCGTCGGGATAAGTGTCGCACGGATGTTCTGTAAGAACAGATACATCACGAGGAAGACCAGTACGATCGCTTCGAACAGAGTCTTCACCACCTCATTGATGGAGATTTTGACAAACGGTGTGGTGTCGTACGGGTAAACCACTTTCATCCCCTGCGGGAAGAAAGGCTGTAGCTCTGCCAGCTTCTCTTTAATGGCTTTCGCTGTATCCAGTGCATTGGCGCCCGTCGCCAGCTTGATACCGAGACCTGATGCCGGGTTGCCGTTAATCCGCGCCACCACGTTGTAGTTTTCACCGCCAAGCTCGATGCGCGCGACATCTTTCAGATGCACCACGGAGCCGTCAGTATTAACGCGCAGCGTAACGTTCCCGAACTCAACCGGATCTTTCAGACGCGTTTGCGCAATGATAGAGGCGTTAAGCTGTTGCCCCGGTAACGCAGGCGTTCCGCCAAGCTGACCGGCGGCAATCTGGTCGTTCTGCACTTTCAGTTGGTTAATAACATCTACCGGCGTAAGGCGATATTTGTTTAGCAGGTTGGCGTCCAGCCAGATGCGCATGGCGTACTGTGCACCGAACAGCTGTACATCGCCCACGCCGTTAAGGCGGCTGATGGTGTCCTTAACGTTAGATGCCACATAGTCAGAAATATCATCCTGAGTGGTGGCGGGGTTGTCGGAGACAAAACCAGCCACCATGAGGAAGCTGCTGCTCGACTTCTCAACGCTGATCCCCTGTTGCTGCACTTCCTGCGGCAGCAACGGCGTGGCGAGCTGGAGCTTGTTCTGCACCTGCACCTGCGCGATATCCGGGTCGGTTCCCGACTGGAAGGTCAGGGTGATCGTCACGCTTCCTGCGGAGTCGCTGGTGGATGACATGTACATCAGGTTATCGATGCCGTTCATGTTCTGTTCGATAACCTGCGTCACCGTATCCTGCACAGTTTGCGCATCTGCGCCCGGATAGTTAGCGGAAACGGAGACTGCCGGTGGCGCGATGGTGGGATACTGCGCAACCGGCAGCTGTAAAATCGCCAGCCCGCCGGCCATCATCAGAATGATAGCCAGCACCCAGGCGAAAATCGGACGCTTGATAAAAAAGTTAGCCATTTCGTAGGGATACCTTACTGCGCCGCTGGCGGGGTTGATTCATCGCTAACGGCGATGACCTTCGCGCCGGGATGCACTTTCTGTAAACCGCTGACAATCACCTTGTCGCCCGTTTTCAGCCCGTCGCTAATCAACCATTGGTCGCCAATGGCCTGTGTGGCGATGACGTTGCGGGTTTCGGCGGTGCTTTCGTTGTTTACGACCAGTACGGTGGAATCACCGCGCGGCGTACGCGTGACGCCCTGTTGCGGCACCAGCATGGCATCTGGCTGCACGCCTTCATCGACGCGGGCCCGCACAAACATTCCGGGCAGCAATGTGTGCTGCGGGTTCGGGAAGACGGCGCGCAGAGTAATAGAACCGGTGCTTTCATCGACGGTGACGTCGGAGAACTGCAGGGTGCCTTTCAGCGGATAAGGCTGGCCATTCTCCATCAGCAACTCCACATTGCTGGCGGTATTCTCTTTTTGCAGATTACCCTGCTCGACGGACTGTTTCAGGCGCATAAAGTCGCTGCTGGACTGTGTTACGTCGACATAGATAGGGTCTAACTGTTGTACGGTTGCCAGCTCGGTGGTTTGCCCGTTTGTCACCAGCGCGCCTTCCGTCACATTGGATTTACCAATACGTCCGCTGATGGGTGACGTGACTTTGGTATAAGCCAGATTGATACGCGCGCTCTCCACCGATGCTTTGGCGGCAACGACCACCGCATCCGCCTGACGCGCGTCGGCAATGGCCTGGTCATACTCTTGCTGGCTGATGTATTTGGTTCCCACCAGCGGTACATAACGTTTCACCGTCAGGTGGGCAATCTGCGCGGCAGCTTCACTTTTCCCCAGTTCGGCCTTCGCGCTGTCGTAATCAGCCTGATAGGTTGCCGGGTCAATCTGGTACAGCGATTGCCCCGCTTCAACGTCGCTGCCTTCCGTGAAGTGGCGTTGCAGGATGATGCCGCTGACCTGCGGGCGTACCTGGGCGATGCGGAATGCAGATGTACGGCCCGGCAGTTCAGTGGTCACCGACAGCGGCGCCGTTTTTACAATGTGAACGGTAACCTGCGGTTGCTGGGGCTGGGCTTGCTTCCCATCCTGATCGTTACAACCGGCAAGTAACGTAGCCGAAAGGATGATGAAGGTGGGCAGGAGTGAAAACCTGGCGTATTTCGTCATTGCAGTTCCTTATAAACTGAAGCTCGCTATTTACCGTTGCGGGGTAATAGAGAAAACAGAGACCGAGAAAATAAATAGTTTGCTATCCTACAAATAATAAGGTGGCTATGTAAGTAATAGTTATTTATTCACCGTTCGAAAGGCACGCAAACATAAAAGAGAGATAAGATAAGTGTGTTTTTTATTGGCGGAGTGTTTCTAAATATAACGTAACGCCGTGGGCTGTAATTACATATGATTGATGAATATAATAATATTAATTTATTTATTGTGATTATATTTGTTGTCACCACGGTTTTTAATTCTTCAGGATGAATTAAAGATAAAATAGTGTCATTATCGTCATATTCATCTTTTCTTCTATGCAGGGTTACGCCATGGCGAAAAAAACCAAAGCAGAGGCGCTTAAAACCCGCCAGCTTCTGCTCGAAACGGCGATCGCGCAGTTTGCTGCGCGTGGCGTGACCAATACCACGCTGAACGATATCGCCGATGCCGCCCAGGTCACACGTGGCGCCATCTACTGGCACTTTGAGAACAAAGTACAGCTGTTCAATGAAATCTGGCTCCAGCAACCGGCACTGAGCGAACTGATCACCCTTGACCTTACCGCAGAGTGGCAGAACAACCCACTCAGGTTGATGCGTGAAAAACTTATACTGGGATTGCAATATATTGCGACTAATCCCCGTCAGCGGGCATTAATGCAAATTCTGTATCATAAATGTGAATTCCACGAAGAAATGCTTTCGGAACAATATATTCGTGAAAAGATTGGATTCAGCCATCCGCAGATGCGTAGCTTATTGATTCAGGCCATCGCGCAAGGGCAGCTCTCGCCCAGTCTGGACTTAGACGTAATATTAATCATTCTGCATGGTTGTTTTAGCGGGATTGTTAAAAACTGGTTGATGAATCAGTCGCATTACGATTTATTCTCGCAAGCCCCCGCGCTGGTGGATAATACGTTACGTATGCTGGCAAGTAATTATAATGTTGATGAATACATTGTGCCGGAAGGAATTGCAGGATAATACCGTCGTAAGCGATTATCCTGCGTGTTACGCGTAATCAGGCTTACTCCAGTTCGCTACAGTTCACCAGCTTTAACGGATTGACCGAGTTCATGTTTCTACACTTGTCCGTTTCCGTTGCCAGCAGCTCTATCCACTGCATCACCACCGCATCGAAGAAGAACATAAACAGCGCGAAAACGACAAGCCAACCGTATTTGCGAATCATGAGCCAACCCTGGTATTGGTAACGTGAATGGCAGCAATATACACGAAAATGAAGGGCAGGAAAGCGGGGGAAGAGCGGTTTTACAGACAATAAAAAAGGCGCGTCCCCATGCCGAGTAGCGCCTTTTTATCCGTCATGAATGAAACTTAGTTCATGCCGTATTTTTTCAGTTTTTTACGCAGCGTACCGCGGTTGATCCCCATCATGAGAGCAGCACGGGTTTGGTTACCGCGGGTGTATTGCATCACCATGTCCAACAGGGGCTGTTCTACTTCAGCCAGTACCAGCTCATACAGATCATTAACATCCTGACCATTCAGTTGAGCAAAATAGTTCTTCAGTGCCTGTTTAACCGAGTCACGCAGGGGCTTTTGAGTTACCTGATCCTGAGAGTTAACGGTTGAAACGGTCAGTACGTCAGAATTTACGCGTTGTTCGAACATAGTTCTGTCAGCTCTTTATTTCTATTACGCAAAATTTTCGAAGTATGCCTCCAACGCCTCCAGCTGTTCGCTGGCATCCTCAATGGCGTTGAATGTGCGCCGAAACTGGTCATCTGGAGCGTGCTCCTGGAGATACCAGGAGACGTGTTTGCGTGCAATTCGGTACCCTTTTGCCTGACCATAAAAGTCGTGCAACTCCCGAACATGCGCACAAAGTAAGCGCTTAATCTCTGCCAGAGGCAGAGGGGGCAGCAGCTCCCCAGTGTCCAGATAATGCTGGATTTCCCGAAAGATCCAGGGTCTTCCCTGAGCTGCGCGGCCTATCATCAGGGCATCAGCCCCCGTATAGTCCAGTACAGCTCTGGCTTTAAGCGGGTCAGTAATGTCGCCATTCGCGATAACCGGAATGGAAACTTTCTGCTTAACTGCCCGAATACTGTCGTACTCAGCTTCACCATTAAACAAACAGGCGCGTGTGCGTCCGTGAATCGTCAGGGCCTGAATGCCACAATCTTCAGCCAGTTGGGCAATTTCTTCACAGTTACGGTGCTCAGGAGCCCTGCCAGTGCGAATTTTGAGTGTTACGGGAACGTCCACTGCCTTCACGACCGCGGTCAGGATAGACTGCACCTGGTCCGGATACTGCAGTAGGGCTGAGCCCGCGAGCTTGCGATTCACTTTCTTTGCTGGACAGCCCATATTGATATCAATAATTTGGGCGCCGCTTTCCACATTAATGCGTGCGGCCCATGCCATCTCTTCAGGATCGCTACCGGCGATTTGCACGGTTCGGATACCTGGTTCATCAACGTGCACCATCCGTAAGCGAGACTTATCACTCTCCCAAACCTGCGGGTTAGAGGACATCATCTCGGAAACGGTTAAACCTGCTCCCATCTCATAGCACAGCGTCCGGAATGGTCTGTCAGTGATGCCAGCCATTGGCGCTGCGATCAGGCGATTTCTGAGCTGATAGTGTCCGATGCGCATGAGTTAAGAAATGACCATACTGTGACTGCAAGGCGGCGTATATTACGCATTTTTTGGACGAGATGAAAGGCCAAACTTTGAGCAATCAGATGTTGTAGATCAATGAATCGCAGCTCAAAGGATAGTCAAAAAATAAATGTCTTTAATAATCATGAAATTAATTCGAGATGGATATTTTGTGCTCAACGATAAAAAGGTAAAACTTCTCGTTTTTTCTTACTTCTCATCGGGCAATCACGACACAAAACGCTGTTTTTATGAGCAAAAAGAGGGTGCTATAGTGCGATCTGGATCGCATTTATTGCCATTGTCAGCAGGAATGAGGGGGAGCAGGCGGCCCGGACAGGCCGCCTGAAGGCTTACTTCTTACGGCCGGTGATGCGGCACCATTCTTCTTTCTCGACCACCGCGTCGAGGTCGAAAAGGTCAGCGTAAGCTTCGCATACGCTTTCCGCCTGGCTGGCCAGAATACCGGAAAGGCCCAGCAGGCCGCCTGTAACGGGCAGCACGCTGATTAACGGGGCCAGCTCGCGTAACGGGCCGGCGAGGATGTTAGCGACCACCACATCCGCTTTCATGGCGTCTGGCTGGTCTTGCGGCAGATAAAGCTCCAGACGCTCAGAGACACCGTTACGTTCGGCGTTATCGCGGCTGGCCTGAATTGCCTGCGGGTCGATATCAATACCGATGGCTTTTGCCGCGCCGAGCTTCAACGCCGCGATGGCCAGAATGCCGGAGCCGCAGCCGAAATCGATAACGGTTTTGCCCGCCAAATCGAGCCCGTCGAGCCACTGCAAGCACAGGGAGGTTGTCGGGTGTGTCCCGGTACCAAACGCCAGGCCAGGGTCGAGCATCACGTTAACCGCGTTAGCATCCGGCACATCACGCCAGCTTGGGCAAATCCACAGGCGCTCGCCGAAACGCATCGGGTGGAAGTTATCCATCCACTCGCGTTCCCAGTCTTTGTCTTCCAGTTGCTCGATTTTATGGGCAAAACCGGCGCCCAGTAGCGGATGCAGTTCCAGGGCGGCAACCACCTCTTTCATGTCGGTTTCTGCGTCGAACAGGCCGATAACGTCCGTATCGCCCCACAGACGGGTTTCGCCCGGCAGCGGCTCAAATACCGGTGTATCGTGGGTGTCCTGGAAGGTGATGGAGACGGCGCCCGTTTCCATCAGCGCATCGCTTAAGTCCTCAGCGTTCGCGCCGCTGGTGTTCAGTTTCAGTTGGATCCATGGCATGGCAAAACTCTTTATTTATCAGTAGACAGTACGACAGTTTGTGGTGCGGATGAACCGAAACGGTTCCCGACCAAAAACGCCAGCAAACTCAGCAGTAACGAAGGCACAATCGGGTGGAAGCCCAGGTACTGAATATTAAACGTCGCGAGTACGGCATACAGCACGCCGCCCACGATCATCGCGCTCAGCGCGCCTGAGGCGTTAGCGCGTTCCCAGTAAAGCCCCAGCACCAGCGGCCACAGGAACACGGCTTCCAGGCCGCCAAAGGCCAGCAGATTCAGCCAGATGATCATCTCAGGTGGACGCCATGCCGCCAGCAGCAGCAGCGCGCCCAGAATCAGGGTAATCGCCGCCGACATCCGCTTCAGGCGTCGCTCATTCTGCAACTGCTCCGGGCGCAGATTCAGGTAGAGATCTTTAATGATCGTAGCGGAACTTTGCAGTAACTGGGCGTTGATCGTCGACATAATGGCGGCCATCGGTGCGGCAAGGAAGATCCCGGCGGCGAACGGCGGCAGCACTTTAACCATCAGCGTGGGGATAACCAAATCCGGCACGGTTAAGTCCGGGATCACCGCGCGCCCCAGCGCGCCGGCCAGGTGCATACCAAACATCAGGATGGCGACAACGATGGTGCCGATGATAATCCCGCGGTGCACGGCTTTACTGTCTTTGTAGGAGATGCAGCGCACTGCCGTGTGCGGCAGGCCAATCACCCCGAAGCACACCAGCACCCAGAATGAAGTCATAAAGGTTGGCGACAGGATATCTTCCGCGCCTTCCGGGCTGACCAGTTTCGGGTCAATGGTTTGCAGTGTTTCAACCGCATTTGTCAGGCCGCCCGCCGCGTGAACGATACCGACCAGCAGCACGATGGTGCCAACCAGCATCACCAGCCCCTGCATTGTGTCGTTGAGTACGCTGGCGCGGAAGCCGCCAAAAGCGGTATAGAGCGCAATACTGATGCCGAAAATCAGCAGGCCGGTTTCGTAAGGAATTCCCGCTGCCGTTTCCAGCAGACGCGCACCGCCGATGAACTGCACGGTCATTGCGCCGACGAATGCGATAAGCAGACTCAGGCTTGCCAGCCACACCAGCAGGCGGCTTTGATAACGGGCAAACAGCATATCGTTGAGCGTGACGGCATTATAGCGTCGCGCCAGAATGGCGAATTTCTTGCCCAGAATCCCCAGCGACAGCCAGACAGCAGGCAGCTGAATCATCGCCAGCAGTACCCAGCCGAGGCCATATTTATACGCCGCACCCGGCCCGCCAATAAACGAGCTGGCGCTGATATAGGTGGCCGTGAGCGTCATCGCCAGCACAATCCCGCCCATCGAGCGGCTACCGAGGAAGTACTCGTTGAGGAATGTCCCCGTGGTCCGTTTGCGCATTGCGTAAACCGACAGGCCAAATACCACCACCAGGTAGGCGATAAGCGGAAGAATCACTTCAAGCTGCATCGTCATCCTCCAGCGGAATATCGCGGTAAATCAGTTTCACCATTGCCCAGCACAGCACAATAAAAATCAGCGGGACCAGCAGACAGGCCATCTCAAACCAGTGCGGCAGGCCGGTAACACCGATTGCCGAATCAGGTAAGTAAGCAGCCACTAACCACGCAGCAAGATAAAGAAGGGTCAGCCACAGCGCCCAGCGCGCCTCTTTATGGGCCTGAACAAAACGCGTGTCCATTTTTTGTCCCTTGTGGATGAAGAAAGCGGGGATTGTACATGAGGGCGAGCGGGAGGGGAAAAAACAAAAGGCCGGAATATCCGGCCTTTTTCAATCAACGCAGGCTTATTTTTCCTGAAGACCGAGTTTTTTCTCCAGATAGTGGATGTTAGTGCCACCGTGCTGGAAGTTCTCGTCATTCATGATGCGGATCTGCAAATCAACGTTGGTTTTGATACCGTCGATGATCAGTTCCTGCAATGCGTTTTTCATACGGGAAATCGCCACGTCGCGGGTTTCACCGTAACAAATCAGTTTGCCGATCATTGAGTCATAGTACGGCGGTACCGTGTAGCCCGCGTAGATATGAGATTCCCAACGAACGCCAAAGCCGCCCGGCGCGTGGAAGCGCGTGATTTTACCCGGGCTCGGCAGGAAGGTATCCGGGTCTTCGGCGTTGATACGGCATTCCACCGCATGGCCGCGAACCTGCACTTCGTCCTGCTTGATAGAGAGCGGTTGACCTGCGGCGATGCGCAGCTGCTCTTTGATCAGGTCAACGCCGGTGATCATTTCGGTAACCGGGTGTTCAACCTGAATACGGGTGTTCATTTCAATGAAGTAGAACTCGCCGTTTTCGAACAGGAACTCGAAAGTACCCGCCCCGCGATAGCCGATATCAACACAGGCTTTGGCGCAACGCTCGCCGATGTAGCGACGCAGTTCCGGCGTGATGCCCGGTGCTGGCGCTTCTTCGACAACTTTCTGGTGGCGACGCTGCATGGAGCAGTCACGTTCCGCCAGATAGATAGCATTACCCTGACCATCAGCCAGTACCTGGATTTCCACGTGGCGTGGGTTTTCCAGATATTTTTCCATGTACACCATGTCATTGCTGAACGCCGCTTTGGCTTCTGCTTTGGTCATGGAGATGGACTGCGCCAGGTCGGCATCGTTGCGCACAACGCGCATACCACGACCGCCACCGCCGCCAGAGGCTTTGATGATTACCGGGTAGCCGATACGTTTGGCATGCGCGCGGTTAGCGTCCATGTCGTCGCCCAGTGGGCCATCGGAGCCTGGTACGGTCGGGACGCCTGCTTTTTTCATCGCGGTGATCGCAGACACTTTATCGCCCATCAGGCGGATAGTATCGGCTTTCGGCCCGATGAAGATAAAGCCAGAACGTTCAACCTGCTCAGCAAAGTTGGCGTTCTCGGAGAGAAAACCATAACCAGGGTGAATCGCTACTGCGCCAGTGATCTCAGCCGCGCTGATGATCGCCGGGATGTTCAGGTAGCTTTTTACGGACGGAGCCGGGCCAATACAGACCGTCTCATCCGCCAGCAATACGTGCTTTAAATCGCGGTCCGCGGTGGAGTGCACAGCGACGGTCTTGATGCCCAGTTCTTTACAGGCACGAAGAATACGCAGTGCGATCTCGCCACGGTTAGCGATGACAATTTTATCCAGCATCTTCGCCTCGTTACTCGATGATGACCAGCGGCTCGTCAAATTCAACCGGTTGCCCGCTTTCGACCAGAACGGCTTTCACTACGCCAGCTTTATCAGCTTCGATCTGGTTCATCATTTTCATCGCTTCTACGATGCACAGGGTGTCGCCCACGTTAACTTTCTGACCCACTTCCACGAAAGCTTTCGCTTCCGGGCCTGGTGTACGGTAGAAAGTACCAACCATCGGGGAACGTACGATGTGACCACTGATTTCCGCTTTAGCAGGCGCTGCGGCTTCTGTTGCTGCCGGAGCGGCGGCTGGAGCCTGTTGAGCTTGCATTACCGGAGCAGCATAAGCCTGCTGCATCATCGGGAAACTGGCTGGGGCGGTAGCACGGCTAATGCGTACTGACTCTTCGCCTTCAGAAATTTCCAGTTCAGAAATGCCAGACTCTTCGACCAGCTCGATCAGTTTTTTAATCTTACGAATATCCATGAGTGGGTTCCGTACTCTTTGTTTAGTGTGATTGTGACAGGCGTTTTACCGCCGTCTGTAACGCGTATGAATAACCATCTGCGCCTAACCCGCAAATAACGCCAGCGGAGACATCAGACAGATACGAATGATGGCGAAACGGTTCGCGCGCATGCACATTGCTGAGGTGAATCTCGATAAACGGGATACTTACCGCCAGCAGCGCATCTCGAAGGGCAACGCTTGTGTGCGTAAACGCGGCCGGATTAATCAGGATATAGTCGACAGTGTCTTTAGCCTGATGAATTCGGTCGATGAGTGCGTACTCCGCGTTGGATTGCAGATGATCCAGCTCAACGTTCAGTGCTTCCGCTTCACGCTGTAAACCGTTTACGATTTGCGCAAGCGTCAGCGTTCCGTACTTCTCGGGTTCACGGGTGCCGAGCATATTCAGGTTCGGGCCGTTTAAAAGCAAAATGCGAAACTTGTCTGCCATTGTGCTGCTATCTCCTGCAATTCTCCGGTAAAAAACAAAATATACCTTCGATGCGCGATTGTCACCTTTTCAGAGGCTTAAAACCCCTGTCAGGAAAACTGAAGTCGCACATTATAACTATTTCGTAGCATTTGGCAGCTAAATACTGGTCTTATCAGGGAAGATTATCAACCGCATTCGTGTAAAGTCAGGACGGAGTTCAGTAATTTGCGGTAAACCGCACATATCTCGTAGCTAGCGCCACCACTGGCGGAACTTCTTATAACGCCATGCTAAAAGCGCGACTGCGCACACGGCATAAAGCAGCGGCTGCGGCGATAAAATTTTTACCGACCACAGATAATGAATCGGTGCGAGGATCGCCACCAGATAGACGAAGTTGTGCAATAACTGCCAGCGTCGGCCCAGTTTTCGCTGCATGTACTGGGTCGAGGTTATCGCCAGCGCCAGTAAAATCAGCCAACTGGCGAAGCCGAGCAGCAAATAGGGGCGCATCACCAGCTCCTGGCCCAGTAGCGCCAGGTTGTTGATACCGAGCTCCAGCAGCGCGTAGCTACATAAATGTAACGTCGCCCATGCAAAACACCATAACCCCAACAGGCGGCGGGTGCGTATCAATAATGGCTGTTTAGCGTAGCGCGCCAGCGGGGAAACCAACAAGGTCGCCAACAGTAATTTCAGAGCCATCCTACCGGTGAAGTGCTGGATATCTTTTGCCGGGTCGGCGCTGAGTTGCCCGGAAGAGGCGGCCCAAAAGAGCCAGACAAACGGCAAAAATGCCGCAAGATGCAGGCAAAGTTTCAGCCAGCGAATGTGTGTAACGGTTAAACGCATTAAAAATTCTCCCGCAAATCCAGCCCACGATAGAGTGAGGCCACCTGGTCGGCATAGCCATTAAACAGCAGCGTCGGCTGACGTTTCACATCCAGAATCCCACCGGAACCAATAAAGCGTTCACTCGCCTGCGACCAGCGCGGATGATCGACGTGCGGGTTCACGTTGGCATAAAACCCGTATTCATCGGCTGCGGCGAGGTTCCATGTGGTTGGCGGGCGTTCACGGGTGAGCTTAATTGAGACAATCGATTTGATGCCCTTAAAGCCATACTTCCACGGCACAGTGAGGCGAATGGGCGCGCCGTTTTGCGGCGGCAGCGCTTTGCCATACACGCCGACGGTCAGCATGGTGAGGGGATGCATCGCTTCATCCAGGCGCAGCCCTTCAACATAGGGATATTTCAGCCCGCCGCCGATGAAGCGGTCTTTTTGTCCGGGCATCACATCAGGTGCGTACAGAGTTTGGAAGGCCACATATTTTGCATTGCTGGTGGGCTCAACCAGCGATAACAGTTTATGTAAAGGAAAGCCTACCCACGGCACGACCATCGACCAGGCCTCCACGCAACGCATCCGGTAAATACGCTCTTCCAGTGGAAAGCGGCGGGTGAGGTCATCGTGATCGAGCGTCAGCGGTTTTGCCACTTCGCCATCGATCGTCAGTTTCCAGGGATCGGTCGGCAAACTGCCTGCGTTGGCAGCCGGGTCGGCTTTATCGAGGCCGAACTCATAAAAGTTGTTGTAACCGGTGACTTTATCTTCCGGCGTTAAGGTGAGTTTGTTTTGCCATTCGGCGGGTTTGCTGAAATCGAGCGGTTTACCGGAAGGCGCGGGAGGGCGATCGTTGCCTTTAAACCAGTCGCTGAGGCCCGCCTGGGCAGGGAGCGCAATGGCCGCGGTGCTGATTCCTAACATCTTCAGCACCTGGCGGCGCTGCATCATAAAGACGGACTCTGCGGTCACGTCGGCTTCGGTTAATTTTTTCACGTTATTTCACCTCTCCGTCATTTGTACTAAGCATGACGGAGAGGCGTTATTCGCGCGAATATGTCACGAAAATTTGAAGATTAGGCGATTTTTACCAGCGTACGGCCCTGCGCCTGATTGTTGATAATCGCTTCGGCAAACTGCGGTGCTTTATCAAGGGTGATTTCCGTCGCACTCTGGGCGTAGAACGATTCTGGCAGATCTTTCACCAGACGCTCCCACGCGGCGGTACGGCGCGCAATCGGGGTCATCACTGAATCGACGCCCTGCAAACGGACGTTGCGCAGAATAAACGGCATCACGGTGGTCGGCAGGGCGAAACCGCCCGCCAGGCCGCAGGCCGCCACGCAGCCGCCGTAGTTCATTTGCGCCAGTACTTTCGCCAGCACTTTATCGCCGACGGTATCGACGGCCCCGGCCCAGACCTGTTTTTCCAGCGGGCGCGTTTCTGCGAATTCATCACGCGCCAGAATTCGGTTTGCGCCCAGCTGGCGCAGGTAATCGTGGGTGCTTTCGCGACCTGAAACAGCGGCCACCTGATAACCCAGTTTATGCAGTAGCGCGACCGCGGTGCTGCCTACGCCGCCGCTGGCGCCGGTAACCACAATTTCACCGTCTTGCGGACGAACGCCCGCGTCTTCCAGCGCCATCACGCACAGCATGGCAGTGAAACCGGCGGTGCCGATAATCATCGCTTTACGGCCATCGAGCCCATTTGGCATTGGCACCAGCCAGTCACCCTTCACGCGTGCGCGCTCAGACAAACCGCCCCAGTGGTTTTCGCCCATGCCCCAGCCGGTCAGCAGCACGGGCTGGCCTGGTTGAAAACGTGCGTCGTCGCTGGCGTGTACCGTACCGGCGAAATCAATACCGGGCACCATAGGGAAGTTGCGGATAATTTTGCCTTTCCCGGTGATTGCCAGCGCGTCTTTATAGTTCAGGCTGGACCACTGAATATCTACGGTGACATCCCCTTGCGGCAACAGGCTGTCGTCGATGCGTTGTACCGATGCAAGGGTTTTTCCGTCCTGCTGTTCTAAGATTAATGCCTGCATAACCCGTCCTCAATGGCTCGATGTTTGGTAAAATTTCTCTCAGAACTATACTCGCTACACACAATTCTATGTCGATTTGGCGCAATAAATTGCCAGAAACCCCTGATTTGGTAGTATGCCGGGTTCATTTGATATGTTAGTGCTCACTTTTGATGGAGCGGGCAGCCGGGGCCGGGCGATTTGTCGGGTGACGATTAACCAACGGAGTTAAATCAGGGATGCGATTAACGACGAAATTTTCCGCTTTTTTTACGCTGCTGACCGGGTTGACTATCCTGGTGACGTTGATTGGCTCGTCGCTGAGTTTTTATAACGGCATTCAATATAAAGTGAAGAGCCGCGTTGAGGCGGTCGCCACGGTGCTGGATAATCGCCTGCTGACCACGCCTTTCGAGCAACTGGGTCCGCAGCTTGATGAAATGCTGGCACCCGTGGATGTGGTGCGTGTCGATTTCCTCCAGGATGGGAAAAACATCTACCATCATGCGCGCAAAAGCAGCTACCGCCCGGTGGGCAGCTATTATCGCTATCGCGAAGTAGTGATTGATTCTGTTAAGCATCCTGGCATGCAAATTAAGCTGGAGTATCAGGATCCGATGGCGAACTACTTCCGTTCGCTGATGACCACACTGCCGCTGACGCTAACCATCGCCTTTATGGTATTGATGGTGTTTATCGCTGTGCGCTGGCTGCGTCGTCAACTGGCGGGACAAGAACTGCTGGAATCGCGGGCCATTCGCATCCTGAACGGCGAGCGCGGCGCGAAAGTGAAAGGCAGCGTTCACGAATGGCCCGCCCGCACCAGTAGCGCGATGGACGTGCTGCTGTCAGAAATTCAGTTTGCCGGTGAGCAGCGCAGCCGAATGGATACGTTGATTCGCGCCTATGCCGCGCAGGATAATAAAACCGGCCTCAGCAACCGTCTCTTCTTTGATAATCAACTGGCGACGCTGCTGGACGATCAGGAAAACGTCGGCGCGCACGGCATTGTGATGATGATTCGTCTGCCGGACCTCGATTTATTGCGCGACCGCTGGGGCAATGAAGCGGCTGAAGAGCACCTCTTCATGCTCATTAACCTGCTTTCCACCTTTATGATGCGTTATCCCGGCGCATTACTGGCGCGATACCACCGCAGCGACTTTACTGTATTGTTGCCGCATCGCACCCTGAAAGAAGCCGACAGTATCGCCGGGCAACTGCTCAAGGCGGCGGATGCGCTGCCGATAACCAAAATTCTCGACCGCGATGACATGATGCACATTGGCATCTGCGCCTGGCGTAGCGGGCAAACCAGCCAGCAGGTGATGGAGCACGCGGAAGCCGCCGTGCGCAACGCGGTGTTGCAGGGCAGCAATAGCTGGGCGATTTACGATGACTCGCTGCCGGAGAAAGGGCGCGGGAATGTGCGCTGGCGTACGCTCATCGAACAGATGTTACGACGCGGCGGCCCGCGTCTGTATCAGAAACCGGCGGTCACGCTTAATGGCCGCGTGCATCACCGGGAGCTGATTTGCCGCATCTATGACGGCACTGAAGAGGTGATTGCCGCAGAGTATCTGCCTATGGTGCTGGAGTTCGGCCTGATGGAAGAGTACGACCGCTTGCAGATAAACCGCGTGCTGCCGTTCCTGAATTTCTGGCCGGAGGAAAACCTGGCGTTGCAGGTGTCGGTTGAGTCACTCATTCGCCCGCGCTTTCAGCGCTGGCTGCGTGATGCTTTAATGCAATGCGAAAAATCGCAACGCAAACGGATTATTTTTGAACTTGCAGAGGCGGATGTTTGTCAACATATCAGCCGTTTGCAGCCCGTCGTGCGTTTGATTAACGCATTAGGGGCCAGGATCGCCGTTATACAGGCAGGTTTAACCCTGGTGAGCACCAGTTGGATCAAGCAACTTGAGGTTGAACTCATCAAGCTTGACCCAAGCCTGGTGCGCAATATTGAGAAGCGGAGTCAAAACCAGTTGCTGGTGCAAAGCCTGGTTGAAGCCACGAAAGGCACAACCATGCAGGTTTTTGCGCCGGGCATCCGGAGCCGTAGTGAATGGCAGGTACTGACAGAGTGTGGCGTTTCCGGCGGGCAAGGTGATTTTTTTGCCGCCTCACAACCACTTGACACGAATGTGAAAAAATATTCGCAAAGATACTCTGTTTGACCTGCTGTTTAGCGTGTTTATCACGTAGAATAATGCGCGCGGTTTATTCGGGGGTGTGCGTGTCTGCTCGCCGGGTATATGTCGCATCATGCAAGTCGACGACCTTTGAAACAGGTTGCAAGTCCAGATTGGGATACGGTTAATGACTCCCGACGCTGATGGAGCCAGGTTGGATTTGTAACAGAGGAAACGAACTGCACTAATTTTCACCGTTGCAGATGATTTTTGCGCCTTGTCGCTGCTGCGTGTGGTTGGTAAAGTAAGCGGATTTTGTTTTCCGCCCCAGCTTTCAGGATTATCCCTTAGTATGTTGAAAAAATTTCGTGGCATGTTTTCCAATGACCTGTCCATTGACCTGGGTACTGCGAATACCCTGATTTACGTAAAAGGACAAGGCATCGTATTGAATGAGCCTTCCGTGGTGGCCATTCGTCAGGATCGTGCTGGTTCTCCGAAAAGCGTCGCTGCCGTCGGTCATGACGCCAAACAGATGCTGGGTCGTACGCCTGGCAACATCGCAGCCATCCGCCCGATGAAAGACGGCGTTATCGCTGACTTCTTCGTTACCGAAAAAATGTTGCAGCACTTTATTAAACAAGTGCACAGCAACAGCTTCATGCGTCCGAGCCCGCGCGTACTGGTTTGTGTGCCGGTTGGCGCCACGCAGGTTGAGCGTCGTGCGATTCGTGAATCCGCACAGGGCGCAGGCGCGCGTGAAGTGTTCCTGATTGAAGAACCGATGGCTGCGGCAATCGGCGCTGGCCTGCCGGTTTCCGAAGCGACCGGTTCTATGGTGGTTGATATCGGTGGTGGTACCACTGAAGTGGCGGTTATCTCCCTGAACGGCGTGGTTTACTCCTCTTCCGTACGTATCGGCGGCGACCGTTTCGATGAAGCTATCATTAACTACGTGCGTCGTAACTACGGCTCTCTGATCGGTGAAGCTACCGCAGAGCGCATCAAGCACGAAATCGGCTCCGCTTACCCGGGCGACGAAGTGCGTGAAATCGAAGTACGTGGCCGTAACCTGGCTGAAGGCGTACCACGCGGTTTCACCCTGAACTCCAACGAAATCCTCGAAGCGCTGCAAGAGCCGCTGACCGGTATCGTAAGCGCCGTCATGGTTGCACTGGAACAGTGTCCGCCGGAACTGGCGTCCGACATCTCCGAACGCGGTATGGTTCTGACCGGTGGTGGTGCGCTGCTGCGTAACCTTGACCGCCTGTTAATGGAAGAAACGGGCATTCCTGTCGTTGTTGCTGAAGATCCGCTGACCTGTGTGGCGCGCGGTGGCGGCAAAGCGCTGGAAATGATCGATATGCACGGCGGCGACTTGTTTAGCGAAGAGTAGTCAGCCTGAGTCCGGGGTAGCTTTCGGGCTACCCTTGATTTTACTGACACGAGAATACGCATAGCCTATGAAGCCCATTTTTAGCCGTGGCCCGTCGCTACAGATTCGCCTTATCCTGGCGGTTCTGATCGCGCTTGGCGTTATCATCGCCGACAGCCGCCTCGGTACGTTCAGTCAAATCCGAACGTACATGGATACCGCCGTCAGTCCTTTCTATTTTGTCTCCAATGGTCCCCGTGAATTACTCGACAGCGTGTCGCAAACGCTGGCCTCACGTGACCAACTCGAACTTGAAAACCGGGCACTTCGCCAGGAACTGCTGCTGAAAAACAGCGACCTGCTGATGCTGGGTCAGTACAAACAAGAAAACGCCCGTTTACGTGAATTGCTGGGTTCGCCGCTGCGTCAGGATGAGCAGAAAATGGTGACGCAGGTGATCTCCACCGTTAACGATCCGTACAGCGATCAGGTGGTTATCGACAAAGGCAGCGTCAATGGCGTCTATGAAGGCCAGCCGGTCATCAGCGACAAAGGCGTTGTCGGTCAGGTGGTGGCCGTCGCCAAACTGACCAGCCGCGTCTTGTTGATTTGCGATGCTACACATGCGCTGCCGATTCAGGTGCTACGTAACGACATCCGCGTGATTGCCGCCGGTAACGGCTGCACCGACGATCTCCAGCTTGAACACCTGCCTGCCAACACGGATATCCGCGTCGGCGACGTGCTGGTGACGTCAGGCCTCGGCGGTCGTTTCCCGGAAGGGTATCCGGTTGCGGTAGTCTCCTCCGTGAAGCTCGATACCCAGCGCGCGTACACCGTGATTCAGGCGCGTCCAACCGCCGGCTTGCAGCGTCTGCGCTATCTGCTGCTGCTGTGGGGCGCCGATCGTAACGGCGCGAACCCGATGACGCCGGAAGATGTGCATCGCGTGGCTAACGAACGTCTGATGCAGATGATGCCGCAGGTGTTGCCATCCCCGGATTCCATGGGGCCGCCAACGCCGGTTCCTGCGCCTGCCACGGGGCTTGCAACCTCGCCTGCGGAAACCCAGCCTACTGAGCTCTCCCCTCAGGGAGGGCCATAGTGGCAAGTTACCGTAGCCAGGGACGCTGGGTAATCTGGCTCTCGTTTCTTATCGCACTGCTGCTACAAGTGATGCCCTGGCCGGACAACATTATTGTTTTCCGGCCCAACTGGGTTCTGCTCATCCTGCTTTACTGGTCACTGGCGCTGCCGCATCGGGTGAATGTCGGTACGGGTTTTGTGATGGGCGCGATTCTGGATCTCATCAGCGGTTCAACGCTCGGCGTGCGCGCGCTGTCGTTGAGTATCGTGGCGTATCTGGTGGTGCTCAAGTATCAGCTGTTTCGTAATCTGGCGCTCTGGCAGCAGGCGCTGGTCGTCATTCTGTTATCGCTTGCCACGGATATTATTGTTTTCTGGTCAGAGTTTTTAGTGATCAACGTCTCTTTCCGACCGGAAGTATTCTGGAGTAGTGTAGTCAATGGCGTACTCTGGCCGTGGATCTTCCTCCTGATGCGCAAAGTTCGTCAGCAATTCGCCGTGCAATAAAGGTCGTTATGAAAATTTATCTCGCTTCAGGCTCCCCGCGTCGCCAGGAACTGCTCACCCAACTGGGTGTGGCGTTTGAAAAAATCGTTCCAGGCATTGAAGAGCAGCGCCGTCCGCAGGAAAGCGCGCAGCAATACGTGACGCGGCTGGCGCGAGAAAAAGCACAGGCCGGGGTGGCGATGGTCAATCAAGACCTCCCGGTTCTGGGCGCGGATACTATAGTTATCCTCAATGGCGAAGTGCTGGAGAAACCGCGTGATGCCGCCCATGCGGCAGAGATGCTGGGCAAGCTTTCAGGGGAAACGCATCAGGTGATGACCGCCGTCGCGCTGGCAGACCGCCAGAACACGCTCGACGCGCTGGTGGTCACCGATGTGACGTTCAGAGTACTTTCCGAACACGATATCGCAGGCTACGTTGCCAGCGGTGAACCTTTAGATAAAGCAGGTGCATACGGTATTCAAGGGTTGGGTGGCTGTTTTGTCAGGAAGATAAATGGCAGCTATCACGCCGTAGTCGGCTTACCGCTGGTGGAAACGTATGAGTTGCTCAGTAACTTTAACTCACTACGTGAGGAAAGGGATAAACATGACGGCTGAATTATTAGTAAATGTGACGCCATCCGAAACGCGTGTGGCGTATATCGATGGCGGCATTTTGCAGGAAATTCATATTGAGCGTGAAGCGCGACGCGGAATAGTAGGCAATATCTACAAGGGTCGTGTCAGTCGGGTATTGCCAGGGATGCAGGCGGCATTTGTAGATATTGGTCTGGATAAGGCCGCATTCCTTCACGCCTCCGATATCATGCCGCACACCGAGTGCGTGGCGGGCGAGGAACAAAAACAGTTCACCGTGCGCGACATTTCTGAGCTGGTGCGTCAGGGGCAGGACCTCATGGTACAGGTGGTGAAAGATCCGCTCGGTACCAAAGGCGCGCGTCTGACAACCGATATCACGCTCCCTTCCCGTTATCTGGTCTTTATGCCTGGCGCGTCCCACGTCGGCGTCTCCCAACGTATTGAAAGTGAAGCCGAACGTGAACGCCTGAAAAAGGTGGTGGCGGAATACTGCGACGAGCAGGGCGGGTTTATCATTCGTACGGCGGCAGAGGGCGTGTGTGAAGAGGATTTAGCCTCTGACGCCGCGTACCTCAAACGCGTGTGGACCAAAGTGATGGAGCGTAAAAAACGCCATCAGACGCGTTATCAGATGTACGGTGAACTGGCGCTGGCGCAGCGTGTGCTGCGTGATTTCGCCGATGCCCAGCTTGACCGCATTCGCGTTGATTCGCGTCTGACTTATGAAGCACTGCTGGAATTTACCGCCGAATACATTCCGGAAATGACCAGTAAGCTGGAGCACTACACCGGCCATCAGCCGATTTTCGATCTCTTTGACGTCGAAAATGAAATTCAGCGCGCGCTGGAACGTAAAGTTGAACTGAAATCGGGCGGCTATCTGATTATCGATCAGACCGAAGCGATGACCACCGTGGATATCAACACCGGCGCGTTTGTCGGTCACCGTAATCTCGACGACACTATCTTCAATACCAACATTGAAGCGACCCAGGCTATCGCGCGCCAGCTGCGCCTGCGTAATCTGGGCGGCATTATTATCATCGACTTTATCGATATGAATAATGAAGATCACCGCCGTCGCGTGCTGCACTCGCTGGAGCAGGCACTGAGCAAAGATCGCGTGAAAACCAGCATTAATGGCTTCTCTCAGCTTGGGCTGGTGGAGATGACCCGTAAGCGCACCCGTGAAAGCGTGGAGCATGTGCTTTGCAATCAGTGCCCGACGTGTCATGGACGCGGAACGGTGAAAACCGTTGAGACAGTATGTTATGAAATCATGCGTGAAATTGTGCGCGTGCATCATGCGTATGATTCCGATCGTTTCCTGGTGTATGCGTCACCGTCGGTGGCGGAAACCCTGAAAGGCGATGAGTCGCACGCGCTGGCGGAAGTTGAAATCTTCGTCGGCAAGCAGGTAAAAGTACAAATTGAACCGCTCTACAATCCAGAGCAGTTTGATGTGGTTATGATGTAAAGCAGCCTGCCAGGCACAAGGAGAGAAGCGTGAGGCGATTGCCGGGGATATTACTGCTCACCGTGGCAACATTGATTGTCATTGCTGCGCTGCTGGTGAGTGGCCTGCGCCTCGTGCTGCCGCATCTGGACGAATGGCGCCCGCAAATCTTCGCGAAAATCTCCTCGGCGGTGGGGCAACCGGTGGAAGCCTCGAAAATTCAGGCCAGCTGGGAAAACTTCGGCCCCACGCTTGAAGTACGCGATATTAAAGCCGTGCTGGATAACGACGGCGGCGAGATGTCGATTAAACGCGTCTCGCTGGCGCTGGACGTCTGGCAGAGCCTGCTGCATATGCGCTGGCAGTTCCGCGATCTCACGTTCTGGCAGCTCAACATTCACACCAATTCGCCGCTGCAAAGCAATGACAGCAGCGACAGCATGGAAGGCGATCGCATCGGCGATCTCTTCCTGCGCCAGTTTGACCAGTTCACCCTGCGCGACAGCCACCTGAGTTTCCTGACCCTTTCCGGCCAGCGGGCCGAGCTGGCGATCCCGCAGCTCACCTGGCTGAACGGTAAAAATCGTCACCGCGCGGAAGGTGAGCTGAGCCTGACCAGCCTCACCGGGCAGCACGGGGTGATGAAAGTGCGTATGGATCTGCGTGATGAAAACGGCCTGCTGAACAAAGGCAAGCTGTGGCTACAGGCGGATGACATCGACGTCAAACCCTGGCTTGGCAAATGGATGCAGGACAATATCGCGCTCACCAGCGCGCGCTTCAGTCTTGAAGCCTGGGCGACTGTCGATAAAGGCGAAATTGCCAGCGGCGACGTCTGGTTGAAAAAAGGTGGCGCGAGCTGGAAAGGCGATAAAGACGATCACCAGCTCGCCGTGGATAACCTGACGGCGCACCTCTCGCGTGAAAAAGCCGGTTGGGAATTCCGCATTCCCGATACGCGCATCACCATGGATGGCACGCCATGGCCGCGCGGTGCGCTGGCGCTGGCGTGGATCCCCGAGCAGGAAGTGGGCGGCAAAAACAGCGTGCGCAGCGATGAACTGCGCATTCGTGCCAGTCATCTTTCCCTTGCCGGGCTCAACGGCCTGTTACCGATTGCTGACAAACTCTCCCCGACGCTTGGCGAAATCTGGCGCACCACGCAGCCGAACGGCACGATTGACTCGTTGGGGCTCGATATTCCGCTTCAGGCCACGGAGCAAACCCGTTTTCAGGCTACGTGGAATGATTTAGCGTGGAAGCAGTGGAAGCTGCTACCCGGCGCGGAGAATGTTTCTGGCGAGCTGTCCGGTAGCGTTGAAAACGGCGCATTGAAAGTGAACATGCAGCAGGCGACGATGCCGTATGAAACGGTCTTCCGCGCGCCGCTGGAGATTGCCAAAGGTACCGCTACGCTCAACTGGCTGAATAACGACAAAGGCTTCATGCTGGATGGCCGTCATATCGATGTTGAAGCCAAAGCCGTCCGCGCCGCAGGCGGTTTCCGTTACCTGCAGCCGAAAGACGACCAGCCCTGGCTGGGCATTCTGGCGGGCATCAGCACCGACGATGGCGGCCAGGCCTGGCGCTATTTCCCGGAAAATTTGATGGGAAAAGAGCTGGTCGATTATCTCAGCGGCGCGATTAAAGGCGGCCAGGCTGATAACGCGACGCTGGTGTATGGCGGTAATCCGCATCTCTTCCCGTACAAGCATAACGAAGGGCAGTTTGAAGTGTCGGTGCCGCTGCGCAATGCCACCTTTGCCTTCCAGCCTGACTGGCCCGCGCTGACCGACCTCGACATTCATCTCGACTTCCTCAACGATGGCTTGTGGATGAAGGCCGACAAAGTGGCACTGGGCGGCGTCACGGCGACTAACCTTAACGCCATGATCCCGGACTACGCCAAAGAGAAGCTGCTGATTGATGCCGACATCAACGGACCGGGTAAGGCGGTTGGGCCGTATTTCAATGAAACACCGCTGAAAGAATCGTTAGGCGCGACGCTGGATGAACTCCAGCTTGATGGGAATGTGAGCGCTCGCTTACAACTTGATATTCCCCTCAATGGCGAGCTGGTGCATGCGACTGGCGATGTGGCGCTCAATAACAACAGCCTGTTTATCAAACCGCTCGACAGCACGTTGCAGAACCTGAGCGGCAAATTTAGCTTCTCCAACGGCGATTTGCAGAGCCAGCCGATGACCGCGACCTGGTTTAATCAGCCGCTGAAGGTTGATTTCAACACCCGTGAAGGTGAGAAATCGTATCAGGTTGACGTCAACATGGACGCCAACTGGCAACCGTCGCGCACGGGCGTGCTGCCGAAAGCTATCAACGACGAAATCAGCGGCAGCGTGCCGTGGCAGGGGAAAGTCGCTATTGAGCTGCCGTATCGCGGTAGCCCCACGTACAAAGTGGGCGTCACCGCTGACCTGAAAAATGTGAGTAGTCACTTACCTGCGCCGGTAGATAAAGCCGCCGGTGAGCCGCTCCCGGTGAAAATTGACGTTGATGGCAACCTGAAAAGTTTCGATTTAACCGGCAAAGTGGGAAGTAATAATCATCTCAATAGCCGTTGGTTGCTCAACCAGAAACTGACGCTGGATCGCGCAATTTGGGCAAGCGACAGCCGTACTAATCCGCCGTTGCCCCAGCAGCAGGGCGTTGAGCTGAATCTCCCGCCGATGGATGGCGCGCAGTGGCTGGCGCTGTTCCAGCAGGGCGCGGCCAGTGATGCGAGCTCTGCCGCCGTCTTCCCGAAACAGGTCACCCTGCGCACGCCGTCGCTGACCTTAGGCGGGCAGCAGTGGAATAACCTGAGCATTGTTTCGCAGCCGTCGGCGCAGGGCACCAAAGTTGATGCGCAGGGCCGCGAAGTGAATGCCACGCTGACCATGCACGACAATGCACCGTGGCAGGCGGCGATTCGCTATCTGTATTACAACCCGTCCTCGACGCCGCTGACGCAGGCGTCGGCTGCTTCGACAGGCCCGCTCACCCGTAATCGCATCGATTTCAGTGGCTGGCCGGATCTTCAGCTTCGTTGTGCAGAGTGCTGGCTGTGGGGGCAGAAATATGGTCGTATCGATGGTGATTTTGCCATTAAAGGCGACACCCTGACTCTGAGTAACGGGCTGGTGGATACTGGATTCGCGCGTCTGACCAGCGACGGCGAGTGGGTTAATGGCCTGAGCGGTCAGCGGACGTCGTTGAAAGGTAAGCTGCGCGGCAAGAAAATTGACGATGCGGTGGCGTTCTTCGGTATCGCCACGCCGATTCGCGACTCCTCAATTAACCTGGATTACGACTTACACTGGCGCGCCAGCCCGTGGCAGCCGGACGTACCGTCGCTGAACGGTATTTTGAAAACGCGCATCGGCAAAGGTCAGTTTACCGATTTGAGCACCGGTCACGCGGGCCAGCTGTTGCGCCTGCTGAGCGTCGATGCGCTGCTGCGTAAACTGCGCTTTGATTTTAGCGATACCTTCACGGAAGGCTTCTATTTCGACTCCATCCGCAGCACCGCCTGGATTAAAGACGGCGTGCTGAACACGGATGACACCCTGGTTGATGGCCTGGAAGCGGACATCGCCATGAAAGGGTCGGTCGATTTAGTCCGTCGTCAACTTGCGATGGAAGCGATTGTTGCGCCTGAGATTTCTGCAACCGTCGGCGTGGCAGCGGCATTTGCCATTAACCCGATTGTCGGTGCAGCCGTCTTCGCGGCAAGTAAAGTGCTGGGGCCGCTGTGGAGCAAAGTATCGATTCTGCGTTATCGCATCACCGGGCCAATCGATTCGCCGCAAATCAATGAAGTTCTGCGCCAGGCGCGCAGCGATACGAAGCAATGATTTGACGCAGTCGCACAATTGCCTCACTCTTTTAACATGGGCATCTTAGCGGTAACTAACGAGTAGCGAATAATGAGTCTAAACCTGGTAAGTGAACAATTGCTGGCAGCGAACGGCCTGAATCATCAGCGCCTGTTTGACATTCTTGGTCAACTCGCCGAGCGCCGTCTCGATTATGGCGATCTCTATTTTCAGTCGAGCTATCACGAATCCTGGGTTTTAGAAGACAGCATCATCAAAGATGGTTCTTACAATATCGACCAGGGTGTTGGCGTGCGTGCGGTGAGCGGTGAAAAAACCGGGTTTGCCTACGCAGACCAGATTAGCCTGCTGGCACTTGAGCAGAGCGCGCAGGCGGCACGAACCATCGTACGTGACGCGGGTGACGGCAAGGTGCACACGCTGGGCGCGGTAGACCACTCTCCGCTCTATACGTCGCTCGATCCGCTGCAAAGCATGAGCCGTGAAGAGAAACTCGACATCCTGCGTCGCGTGGATAAAGTCGCGCGCGCGGCAGATAAGCGCGTGCAGGAAGTCTCTGCCAGCCTGACCGGCGTGTATGAGCTGATCCTGGTCGCGGCAACGGACGGTACGCTGGCGGCGGACGTTCGCCCGCTGGTACGCCTGTCGGTAAGCGTGCAGGTTGACGATAACGGCAAACGCGAGCGCGGCGCCAGCGGTGGCGGCGGTCGCTTTGGCTACGACTACTTCCTGGCGGATCTCCACGGTGAAGTGCGCGCGGATGCATGGGCAAAAGAAGCCGTGCGTATGGCGCTGGTGAATCTCTCCGCTGTCGCGGCGCCTGCGGGAACGCTGCCGGTGGTGCTGGGCGCAGGCTGGCCGGGCGTACTGCTGCATGAAGCGGTAGGACATGGTCTGGAAGGTGACTTCAACCGTCGCGGCACCTCTGTTTTCAGCGGTCATATGGGCGAGCTGGTGGCTTCCGAACTGTGTACGGTTGTCGATGACGGCACCATGCAGGATCGCCGTGGCTCCGTGGCTATCGATGATGAAGGGACGCCAGGCCAGTACAATGTGCTGATCGAAAATGGCATTCTGAAAGGCTACATGCAGGACAAACTCAACGCGCGTCTGATGGGCGTTGCGCCGACCGGGAACGGCCGTCGTGAATCCTATGCGCATCTGCCGATGCCGCGTATGACCAATACCTATATGCTGGCCGGGAAATCGACGCCGCAGGAGATTATCGAATCCGTTGAGTACGGCATCTACGCGCCGAACTTTGGCGGCGGCCAGGTGGATATCACCTCCGGGAAATTCGTCTTCTCGACGTCAGAAGCGTATCTGATTGAAAACGGTAAAGTCACGAAACCGGTGAAAGGCGCGACGCTGATTGGTTCCGGTATTGAAACCATGCAGCAGATTTCCATGGTCGGTAACGACCTGAAGCTGGATAACGGCGTGGGCGTTTGCGGTAAAGAGGGGCAGAGCCTGCCGGTTGGCGTGGGTCAGCCGACGCTGAAGGTTGATAACCTGACCGTGGGTGGCACCGCGTAATTTTGCCTTGCCGGATGGCGGCTTCGCCTTATCCGGCCTACGGTGTTGTGCGCGTTGTTGCCGGATGGCGGCTTTGCCTTATCCGGCCTACGGTGCTGTGCGCGTTGTTGCCGGATGGTGGCTTTGCCTTATCCGGCCTACCGATCGAGTAGGCCTGATAAGCGTAGCGCCATCAGGCAATATGTTTCACCGCTCTCCCGTCTCATCTTTGTCCCGCATCCCCTGATACAGCCTGGCGACCTCGACAAAATAATCGGTCAGGTAATTAATACACACCTGCACTTTCAGCGGCAGCTTATCTTTCTCGGTATAAAGTGCGTAAACCGGACGCGGATCGGACTGGTAGCGCGGCAGTAAAATTTCTACCTCGCCACGGTTAATCTCTTCAATCACCCACATTAGCGGCACGTATGCGATCCCCGCGCCCGCAGAGAGCCAGCGGCTAAGCGTCATCGGATCGTTAGTCACGAATCGCCCTTCAGGAATCAGGCGTGTTGTCAGGCCTTCGGGGGCGATCAGCTCAAATTCGTTGTCCGGACGTACGCTGTATTCCAGCCATGAATGGTTGGCGAGGTCAGCGGGTTTCTCAGGAATGCCTGCATGTTGTAGATAACTTTTAGCCGCGCAGATAACCATCGGCATCGAGCCTAACCGGCGCGAGAAGAGGCTGGAATCCTGCAACGCGCCGACGCGGATCACCACATCAAGGCCATCGGCAATCAGGTCCGGCGCCGGAATACCCGTAACCAGATTTACCGTCAGGCCGGTGTACTCCTTCAACATCTCTGCGGTGATCCGCGCGAGGACATTTTGTGCCATAGTTGAAGAACACCCGATTCGCAGCGTACCGATAGGTGTGTTGTTAAACGCGTAGAGCTGTTCGTGGACGTCCTGAGCCTCAAATAGCATACGGCGGCAGCCCTGGTAATATATTTTGCCGGCTTCTGTGAGACCTATACTACGTGTGCTGCGGTTTAACAGCTTAACTTGTAACTCATCTTCCAGCTTTGATACAGTCTGACTGATGGAAGAGACGCTCATCTGAAGCTGTTTCGCGGCGGCGGTGAACGAGCCTTGCTCGACCACTTTCGCAAACACCGACATTCGTTTTAGTCGTTCCATTATTCACTCTGGCTTAAAAGTGATTTAGATCACAATATATAGATAACGGCATAACAGTTACGTTAATATACTGTTAGCTGAATAATTAAAGCGCACTCTCACCTGCACGCTAGTCTAAACCAAGGTCAACATGAGTCTGTTTCCTGTCATTGTGATTTTCGGCCTGTCATTCCCGCCGATCTTCTTTGAGTTGCTATTGTCGCTCGCCATCTTCTGGGGAGTGAGGCGACTGCTTATTCCAACCGGTATCTATGACTTTGTCTGGCACCCTGCGCTGTTCAATACTGCATTGTATTGCTGTCTTTTTTATCTGATATCACGTTTGTTCGTTTGAGGTAGATGTGAAAACGCTAATAAGAAAAATCTCCCGTACAGCCATCACACTGATACTGGTTATTCTGGCCTTTGTCGCCATTTTCCGCGCCTGGGTGTACTACACCGAGTCGCCATGGACGCGTGATGCGCGCTTTAGTGCAGACGTGGTCGCCATCGCGCCTGATGTCTCCGGGCTGATTACTCAGGTAAATATCAAGGATAACCAACTGGTTAATAAAGACCAGGTATTGTTCACGATTGACCAGCCACGTTACCAGAAAGCGCTGGAAGAAGCTGAAGCTGATGTGTCGTATTACAAAGCGCTCGCCAGCGAAAAGCGTCGCGAAGCCGGGCGTCGTAACCAGTTAGGCATTCAGGCGATGTCGCGTGAGGAAATCGACCAGGCCAATAACGTCCTGCAAACCGTCGAGCATCAGTTAGCCAAGGCACAGGCAACCCGCGACCTTGCGCGCCTTGACCTTGACCGCACCGTTATTCGCGCGCCTGCCGCCGGTTGGGTCACTAACCTCAACGTCTTTAACGGTGAGTTTATTACCCGTGGCTCCACGGCGGTGGCGCTGGTGAAAAAGAATTCGTTCTACGTGCTGGCCTACCTGGAAGAAACCAAGCTGGAAGGTGTGCGAAAAGGCTATCGTGCGGAAGTCACCCCGCTTGGCAGCAACCGTGTTATCAAAGGCACCGTAGATAGCATCGCGGCGGGCGTGACCAACGCCAGCAGCAGCAATGATGCGAAAGGCATGGCAACCATTGATTCCAACCTTGAATGGGTACGTCTTGCGCAGCGTGTGCCGGTCCGTATTCATCTTGATGAACAGCAGGACAATATCTGGCCTGCCGGGACAACCGCAACGGTAGTGATTACCGGTGAAAAAGACCGGGACGCGCAGAATATGACCTTCTTCCAGAAACTGGCGTTGCGTCTGCGTGAGTTCGGTTAATCGTTATGGGCATTTTTAGCATTGCCAATCAGCACATCCGCTTTGCCATTAAACTGGCGTGCGCGATTGTGCTGGCGCTGTTTGTCGGTTTCCACTTTGAGCTGGAAACGCCGCGCTGGGCGGTACTGACGGCAGCAATCGTCGCGGCAGGCCCGGCATTTGCCGCCGGTGGCGAGCCCTATTCCGGTGCTATCCGCTACCGCGGGATGCTGCGTATCATCGGGACCTTTATCGGGTGTATCGCAGCGTTAACCATCATTATTGTGATGATCCGCGCGCCGCTGTTAATGATTCTGGTGTGCTGTATTTGGGCCGGTTTTTGTACCTGGCTCTCCTCGCTGGTACGCGTAGAAAACTCCTACGCGTGGGGGCTGGCGGGCTACACGGCGCTGATAATCGTTATCACTATTCAGACCGAGCCGCTTCTCACGCCGCAATTTGCGGTCGAACGCTGTAGCGAGATCGTCATTGGTATCGTCTGCGCGATCATGGCCGATCTGCTTTTCTCCCCGCGATCGATCAAAAAAGAGATCGACCTTGAACTGGATACCCTGCTTATCGATCAATATCGCCTGATGCAGCTGTGCATCAAGCATGGTGACAGTGAAGAAGTTGACCGCGCGTGGAGTGGGCTGGTGCGCCGCACCGCAGCCCTGGGTGGGATGCGCAGCAACCTGAGCATGGAGTCTTCCCGCTGGTCGCGCGCTAATCGGCGCTTAAAGGCGCTGAACACGGTCTCCCTGACCATGATCACCCAGGCTTGTGAAACCTACATCATTCAGAACACACGTCCGGAAACGGTTACCGATGACTATCGCGAACTCTTCGCTGAGCCGGTTGAGACCGTGCAGGACGTGCATCGCCAACTTAAACGCATGCGTCGGGTGATGGCCTGGACGGGTGAACACGGCACGCCGGTAACGATTTACGGCTGGGTGGGTACGGCGACGCGCTACCTGCTGCTAAAACGCGGCGTGATTGGCAACGCCAAAATCAGCGCCCGCGAAGAGGAAATTCTTCAGGACGAAGTGGTGGTGAAGGCCGAGTCTGCCGAACGCCACCATGCGATGGTTAACTTCTGGCGTACGACGGTGTCCTGCGTGCTGGGCACGCTCTTCTGGCTGTGGACCGGCTGGACATCCGGCAGTGGGGCGATGGTGATGATTGCGGTGGTCACCTCGCTGGCTATGCGTTTGCCAAACCCTCGAATGGTCGCCGTCGACTTCCTTTACGGCACGCAGCTGGCGCTGCCGCTGGGAACGCTTTTCTTCCTGGTGATCATCCCATCTACCCAGCAAAGCATGCTGTTACTCTGCATCAGCCTTGCGGTGCTGGCATTCTTTATTGGTATCGAGGTGCAGAAACGGCGGCTGGGATCGCTGGGCGCGCTGGCGAGTACCATCAACATTATCGTGCTCGATAACCCGATGAAATTTGAATTTAGCCAGTTTCTCGATAGCGCGTTGGGCCAGCTGGTGGGCTGCTTCCTGGCGCTGATGGTTATCATGCTGATTCGCGATAACTCGCGTGAGCGGACGGGCCGCGTACTGCTGAACCAGTTTGTGTCGGCCGCAGTTTCGGCGATGACCACCAACTCCGCGCGACGTAAAGAGAACCATCTACCGGCGCTCTATCAGCAACTTTTCCTGTTGCTGAATAAATTCCCTGACGATATCGCTAAATTCCGTCTGGCCCTGTCGCTGATTATTGCGCACCAGCGTCTGCGCGATGCGCCAGTGCCGGTGAATCAGGATCTCTCTGAGTTTCACCGCCAGCTCAGACGCACGGCGGACAGCGTGATCTCTGCGGGCAACGATGATAAACGTCGTCGCTACTTCCTGCGTCTATTGGAAGAGTTAGATATCTATCAGGAAAAATTACGTATCTGGGACGCCTCGCCGCAGGTTACCGAACCGGTTAGTCGGCTGGTGGCGATGCTGCATAAGTATCAGAGCGCACTAACGAACAGCTAGCAATCACCCAGGCCCACGCACATTTCTCCCTCCTGTCAAAGCCGACGCCCTCAGCGTCGGTTTTTTTATCGCTATACTTAGAGGCGGATGACAGCGGCGGGAAAATTGAGGGCGAGTGATGGAAGTCTATTCTTTTGATTTTGATGAAATAGAAAACCAGGGTGATTTTTACCGCGAGTTCACGCGCCTCTTTGCACTCAAGAGTGGGTTGGTTCACGATCTCGATTCATTGTGGGATGTGGTGACCGGCAGCCAGCTACCGCTGCCGCTGGAGATAGAGTTCCTGCATCTGGATGAGAAGCAGAAGCGGCGTTACGGTGCGCTGATACTGTTATTTGATGAAGCAGAGGAAGAGCTGGAAGGGATGCTGCGCTTTAACCTTTCGCGGACATAAAAAAGCCCCCGCGTAATGGCGGGGGCAAGTCGTCGGACAAGACGACGAGGGTTTATTTGTACAATTCTGCGGTCGCGTGCCAGGTATTACCGGTACGCGCTTCAATAATGCGGTAGCCGCTTGCGCCTTCTTTTGCTGCTTTTGCTGATAATGCGCTATTCATATCCATCGGTGAACTCCCGACCTGGGATACGGATACGGTGCCCATAGATTGCAGGCTCTGTGCTTGTTCTGCACTAATTTGCTCAGCGGCGCTGGCACCAAAAGAGAGAACAGAAGCCAGACCCAAAGAAGCGATGATCATTGCGTTTTTCATAATTTTTACTCCACCATGTGCGACAGCGGTGAGAGGAGAAAACATGGCTTCCTGGACCGCTGTAGAAAATTTTTTTACCTGAATCTTACCTACTTTATAAGCCAAACTTATTTGTACAGTTCAGCCGTTGCGTGCCAGTGGTCACCGGTACGCGCTTCGATGATGCGGTAAGAAGAAGCACCCTGTTCTTCCGCTTTCTTGTTCAGCATCTCATGCATATCCATCGGAGAAGAACCGACTGCACCTACGGAAACGGTGCCGATAGCCTGGCGATTTTGCGCTTGATCGCTATTAATAGAGTCAGCGGCGAAAGCGCCAAAAGAGATAACGGAAAGGATGCTCAGAGCCGCAACAGTTGTTTTGATTTTCATGATCTACACCTCGTCGAATTATTTGGAGGGTCTTTGTTTTGTGACCCTCATCACGAAATTAAGTATACACTAATCACATCTAAAATTAATACCAGACTAATGGTTTCACTCATAAATCTGTTTTAAAGAATCTATTTTTTATGACCAAATGAAATAAAAAATGGTGTATTAGTGCTATTTCGTGAAGTGAATTCTAAGAAAATCATATGGATGCATGAATTTGATTTTTCGTGCGATTTCGCGCGGAGGTATTCACTGAAACTATGTGTTTAATCCGTTTTTAGCACTTAATGCAAAATGGGGGGCGGAGGAACGTCGGGGAAACGAAGCGGTAAAAAGGAATTATCCTCTGGCCGATGACCAGAGGATGGAGGATTACAGCTCTTGCTCGAACAGAACCAGAATGGCCTCGTAGAGATCTTTCACCGTAAAGCCACGGGCAGGGGTGGTAAAGATGGTGTCGTCACCGGCGATGCTGCCGAGGATACCTTCCGCTTTACCCAGCGAGTCGAGCAGGCGGGCAATCAGCTGCGCGGCACCGGGGCTTGTGTGGATAACCACAACCGCATCGTTGTAGTCGATATCCAGCACCAGATTTTTCAGCGGGCTGGAGGTTGTCGGCACGCCAAGTTCAGCCGGAAGGCAGTAGACCATCTCCATCTTGGCATTGCGGGTACGAACCGCGCCAAACTTGGTCAGCATGCGGGAGACTTTGGATTGATTAATATTCTCGAACCCTTCCTCCTGCAGCGCCTGGACGATCTCTCCCTGAGAGCTAAACTTTTCTTCCTTTAATAGCGCTTTGAACGCTTTCACTAATTCTTCTTGTTTGGTCGAACTTCGCATAAGTCACCCATATATGGTGATGAAATTAACATGATTATGCATATAAATGCATTTTTATGCAAATAATCTGCAAAAAAGGCGGATAATAATCGCGAGAAGGGGCGGATCTTAGCAAAATTTACTATTAATAAACATGCCTATATCACGGCCTGCAAATAAGGTTAAAAGTAAATTAAATGTTATGAAAATGATGTTGTTTTAACCAGATCACTGGTTATAGTTTAAGGGATAGTTGATGTGGATTTGGTTACGTGAAAAAGGCCTTTCCCGGTAAACGAGTGAGCAATTTTGTAGCAAGGCTGCTAAATACCCCTCATTCTGTAAGTAATTAGATTGTAATTATTTACACCGTGAATTAAGGTCGCCGCAACGGAGTATAACAGGCAGTGCCCTGCGTCGGTTTCGCGGTACATGACAGGTCACCCTGAATGACATTAACCATAATAAGGAGTTTCGGATGAAAGTTGCAGTCCTTGGTGCCGCCGGCGGTATCGGTCAGGCGCTTGCCCTACTACTTAAGACCCAACTACCTTCAGGCTCAGAACTCACTCTCTATGATATCGCCCCTGTTACGCCAGGCGTGGCGGTCGATCTCAGTCATATCCCGACCGACGTGAAGATCACAGGCTTCTCAGGTGAAGATGCTTCTCCGGCGCTGGAAGGTGCGGATGTGGTACTGATCTCCGCGGGCGTCGCGCGCAAACCGGGTATGGATCGCTCCGATCTGTTTAACGTCAATGCCGGGATCGTGAAGAGCCTGGTGCAGCAGGTGGCGAAAACCGCCCCAAAAGCCTGTATTGGCATTATTACTAACCCGGTCAACACCACCGTTGCCATCGCGGCAGAAGTGCTGAAAAAAGCGGGCGTTTACGATAAGAACAAACTGTTCGGCGTCACGACGCTGGATATCATCCGCTCAAATACATTTGTGGCGGAGCTGAAAGGTAAAAAAGCGACAGAAGTGGAAGTGCCGGTTATTGGCGGCCACTCTGGCGTGACCATTCTGCCGCTGTTGTCGCAGATCCCTGGCGTTTCCTTTAGCGATCAGGAAGTGGCCGATCTGACCAAACGTATCCAGAATGCGGGTACGGAAGTGGTCGAAGCCAAAGCCGGTGGCGGCTCCGCAACCCTGTCTATGGGGCAGGCGGCTGCGCGTTTAGGTCTTTCTCTGGTTCGCGCCCTGCAGGGTGAGAAAGGCATCGTTGAATGCGCCTATGTTGAAGGCGACGGTCAGTACGCGCGTTTCTTCTCTCAGCCGCTGCTGCTGGGCAAAAACGGTGTGGAAGAGCGTCAGTCTATCGGCAAGCTGAGCGCGTTTGAACAACAGGCGCTGGAAGGTATGCTGGATACGCTGAGAAAAGATATTACGCTCGGCGAAGAGTTTGTGAATAAGTGATGTAAAGCATGAAAAAAAAGGGCCGCGAGGCCCTTTTTTGTGTCCGCTAGTTTGACGCCGGATACTCCTGAATCGTCACCTTCAGCGTTAGTTTCTTATCGTCGCGCATGACTTCAACCGGGATGTCCGACCCCGGACGAATCTCGGCTACCTGGTCCATGGTTTCCAGCGCGGAGAGCGCCGGTTTACCGTTCACCGATGTGATAACGTCATTGACCTGAATGCCTGCCTGCGCGGCCGGGCCACCGGCGGTGACTTCGTTAACCACGATCCCCTGGATCTGATCCATGCCGCCGCCCTGCGCGTGCAGTGGGGCGATCTCGCGCCCGCCGATCCCGATGTAACCACGGATCACCCGACCATCGCGGATCAGCTTATCCATGATCTTAGTTGCCAGCTGGAACGGGATGGCGAAGCTTAAGCCTTCCGGCGTTTCGCCATCGTTACTCTTATCGAAGGAGAGGGTGTTGATACCCATCAGCTCGCCCAGCGAGTTAATCAGTGCGCCGCCAGAGTTGCCGTGGTTGATGGAGGCATCTGTTTGCAGGAAGTTCTGTCGCCCGGTAGGGTTCAGGCCGATACGCCCGGTGGCGCTGATGATGCCCTGCGTAATGGTCTGCCCCAGGTTGTAAGGGTTACCAATCGCCAGCACCACATCGCCAATGTGCGGCACGCGCTTCGGGTTGATGGGGATGACCGGCAGGCCGCCGGTGGCGTTAATTTTCAGCACTGCGAGGTCGGTAAGCGTATCGGAGCCGACCAGCAGCGCTTCAAATACGCGGCCATCCTGCAACGCGACGATGATTTGATCGGCATCGTTAATGACATGCTTGTTGGTCACGATATACCCGCGTTCGTCCATGATCACCCCGGAGCCGAGCGTGCGGATCTCCAGTTGATTCTGCCCGGTGCTGTTAAGACCACGGTTATAGACGTTGACGACCGCTGGCGCGGCACGACGCACAGCCTGGTTATAGCTGGCGGGGGATTCATCCGAGCTGGTGAGCGTGGTGGTCGCGGTTGTCCACTTGCGTAAAGAGGGCATCGCGGCCAGCAAAATGCCACCGACAATAAAACCAATTGCGACAGAACGTAAAAGCTTTGCAAGCATGATCAGGTATCGTTGATGAATAAACGTTCGCAGCATACCACGACTTCGCTGGACATCACACGCTGCGCGATGTCCAGCGTAAGACGGTTAACGCAGTAAGAGATAAATGCTCTCTTCACCGCGCATCACGTTCAGGGCAATCACCGACGGTTTGGTCTCCAGCACTTTGCGCATATCCGCGATGGACTGCGTGCGCTGGCGGTTAATACCGATGATGACATCATCTTTATGCAGGCCAACCTGCGCCGCTGCGCTGCCTTTTTCCACGTCGCTGATGACAATGCCTTTGGTACCGTCTTTCAACTGACCGTCGCTTAATGATGCCCCCTGAAGCTGCGGAGCGATCATTTCTGCGCTGGCGGTCGCCGAGGTGCTTTTATCCAGCGTGACTTCGACTTCCAGCGGTTTGCCATCGCGCAGCAGACCCAGCTTCACTTTTGAGCCGGGTTCGGTGGTGGCGATGCGCGAGCGCAGTTCGGCAAAGCTGCTCAGCGCTTTTCCGTTCAGGCTAACAATCACGTCGCCTGATTTTATGCCCGCTTTCGCCGAGCCGGAGTTAGGCAGCACTTCGCTGACAAACGCCCCGCGCTGTACGTTGAGGTTAAACGCTTTAGCGATATCGGCGCTCATTTCCATACCGCGAATACCGAGCAGCCCGCGTTTGATTTCGCCGAACTGAATCAGCTGTTTCGCGAGGATTTGCGCCATATTGCTGGGGATGGCGAAGCCAATCCCGACGCTGCCGCCGCCAGGGGCGAGAATCGCGGTGTTAATGCCGATCAGCTCGCCGTTGAGGTTCAGCAATGCGCCACCGGAGTTCCCACGGTTAATTGAGGCATCCGTCTGAATAAAGTTTTCCAGCCCTTCGAGGTTCAGCCCGCTGCGGCCTAACGCCGACACGATCCCGGAGGTGGCGGTTTGCCCCAGCCCGAAGGGGTTACCCACGGCGACGGCGAAATCGCCAACGCGCAGTTTATCGGAGTCGGCAATGGCGATTTGCGTGAGTTTGCTGCCGCCCTGAATTTGCAGCAGGGCGATATCGCTTTGGTCATCGCTGCCAATCAGTTTGGCATCGAACTCGCGGCCATCATTCAACTGAATGCTGATTTTTTGCGCCTGGCTGATGACGTGGTTGTTGGTTAAGACGTAGCCTTTCGCCGCATCAATAATGACGCCAGAACCCAGACCTTCGAACGGTTGCGCTGGTTCGTTGCCGCCTTCTTCACCAAAGAATTTTTTTAGCTCTTCCGGCACGCGCTGACTCGGCGCGGCGGTGCCTTCCACCTGCACGCTCACCACGGCGGGCAAGACTTTTTCCAGCATCGGCGCGAGGCTTGGCAGTGCGCCCTGGCCTGGAACCTGAGTGGGAATCGACGCGCTGGCCACCTGAGGCACGGCAAAGGACAGGCCGACACTTAACGCTAACGCACTCAACAGCAAAGTAGATTTATTCATTGATGCTGGCTCTCCTGACCTGAGGTGTAAGGACATGCTTCCCGAAACAGTCTGATGTTATTGAATTTTTCTCGGGGTAACAATGTGGATATTGACTAAATATAGTCGGGGCAGAGAGAAGTGACGGGCGCAACAGGCGCGCCCGTGAAATAAATTGTTCGCAGAAAGGATTAGTCGCGTTTTGCACCGCTACGCAGCAGGCCGGATGCGCCTTCTGAGTAGTCACGCGGCATCTGTACCGGCGCCTGGTCGTTACCGGCTTCCGATTCAGCCAGACGGTTGCGGAACGGATTAGACTCTGCGCTCATTTCAGGCAGCAGGCTGCTTGAGCTTTTCGCCATGTGCTGATAGAGCTGACGATAGTCGTCCGCCATATTGTTCAGCAATTCCGCACTGCGCGCAAAATGGCTGACTAACTCTTCGCGGTACTCTTCCAGTTCGGCTTTATTTTTTTCCAGCTCGTACTGCAGGGCCTGTTGTTGACGCAATTTGCGATTACCGAAACGCATGGCCACAGCACCGATAATAATGCCGACAACGAGCCCAATTAGCGCATATTCCCAGGTCATGAACATCTCCCATTGTTTTGTGGTTCCGTAGGGTATTGGTTACCAGGCGCTCCTTGCCTGTACCAGATACTGCCACTATAACCGCTTATTCCGCAGAAGTGGAATCCTGGCGTATCATCGCGTAGTGTAGAACGGCACTTTTTTCACCAATCGTGAAGTAAGACATACCGGTTTTCAAAGGAATAACAATTAGATCATGCAAAGCCTGTCCCCCACATCGCGTTATCTTCAGGCCCTCGAAGAGGGCACCCATCAGCCTGATGATGTCCAGCGTGAGGCGGTAAATCGCCTCGATACCATCTACCAGGAACTGCTTGCCAATCGTGCGCAGCCAGCCCAAAGCGGCGGTGGCCTGATGGCAAAATTCGGAAAATTTCTTGGTAAACGCGAGCCGGACACGAACACGCCGGTTCGCGGCTTATATATGTGGGGCGGGGTTGGCCGGGGGAAAACCTGGCTGATGGACATGTTCTATCACAGCCTGCCGGGCGAACGTAAACAGCGCCTGCACTTTCACCGCTTTATGCTGCGGGTGCATGAAGAGCTGACGCAGCTTCAGGGCCATAGCGACCCGCTGGAAATCGTTGCTGAACGCTTTAAAGCGGAAACGGACGTGCTGTGTTTTGACGAGTTTTTTGTCTCGGATATCACTGACGCCATGCTGCTCGGCGGCCTGATGAAAGCGTTGTTCTCGCGTGGGATTACGCTGGTCGCTACCTCGAATATCCCGCCGGATGAGCTTTATCGCAATGGTTTACAACGCGCGCGCTTCTTGCCGGCCATCGACGCGATTAAAGCCCACTGCGACATCATGAACGTCGATGCGGGTGTCGATTACCGTTTGCGCACGTTAACTCAGGCGCATCTGTGGCTCTCGCCTTTAAACGATGAAACGCGCGTCGAGATGGATAAACTGTGGCTGGCGTTGGCGGGTGCAAAGCGCGAACGTGCGCCAGAGTTGGAAATCAACCACCGCCAGCTGCCAACGATAGGCGTTGAGAACCAAACGCTGGCGGTTTCCTTCACGACACTGTGCGTTGATGCGCGCAGCCAGCACGACTACATCGCGCTCTCCCGCCTGTTCCATACGGTGATGCTGTTCGATGTGCCCGTCATGACGCCAATGATGGAAAGCGAAGCGCGCCGCTTTATTGCGCTGGTGGATGAATTCTATGAGCGTCATGTGAAGCTGGTGGTGAGCGCGGAAGTCCCGCTGTACGACATTTATCAGGGCGAGCGGTTGAAATTTGAGTTCCAGCGCTGCCTGTCACGTTTGCAGGAGATGCAGAGCGAAGAGTATATGAAACGGCCGCATATGCCATAAATCAGCCCCTCTCCCCGTGGGAGAGGGGCTGGGGGTGAGGGCATCAGGCCGCACACCCCCTATTAAAACGCCCCCATCAAAATCACAAATAAGGGTCGATCTTTAACCCCGACTTCTCTATAATCTTGCGACCCCACGTTACAAGAAGGTTTTTTTCCCAAAACTTTCTATGTGCCGGCATAGGCTATTCGAAGGGGTAGGTTTGCTGGACAATGTCGTGTGAACCTCAACTGACAAAACGTTTGGGTGTTCACCAACGTGTAACTTATTTATTTGGGTAAGCTTTTAATGAAAACTTTTACAGCTAAACCAGAAACCGTTCAACGTGACTGGTATGTTGTTGACGCGACCGGTAAAACTCTGGGCCGTCTGGCTACTGAACTGGCTCGTCGCCTGCGCGGTAAGCATAAAGCGGAATACACTCCGCACGTAGATACCGGTGATTACATCATCGTTCTGAACGCTGACAAAGTTGCTGTAACCGGCAACAAGCGTACTGACAAAATGTACTATCACCACACCGGCCACATCGGTGGTATCAAAGAAGCGACCTTTGAAGAGATGATTGCCCGCCGTCCTGAGCGCGTGATTGAAATCGCGGTTAAAGGCATGCTGCCAAAAGGCCCGCTGGGTCGTGCTATGTTCCGTAAACTGAAAGTTTACGCGGGTACCGAGCACAACCACGCGGCACAGCAACCGCAAGTTCTTGACATCTAATCGGGATTATAGGCAATGGCTGAAAATCAATACTACGGCACTGGTCGCCGCAAAAGTTCCGCAGCTCGCGTTTTCATCAAACCGGGCAACGGCAAAATCGTTATCAACCAACGTTCTCTGGAACAGTACTTCGGTCGTGAAACTGCCCGCATGGTAGTTCGTCAGCCGCTGGAACTGGTCGACATGGTTGAGAAACTGGATCTGTACATCACCGTTAAAGGTGGTGGTATCTCTGGTCAGGCTGGTGCGATCCGTCACGGTATCACCCGCGCTCTGATGGAGTATGATGAGTCCCTGCGTGGCGAACTGCGTAAAGCTGGCTTCGTTACTCGTGATGCTCGTCAGGTTGAACGTAAGAAAGTCGGCCTGCGTAAAGCACGTCGTCGTCCTCAGTTCTCCAAACGTTAATTGGTTTCTGCTTCGGCAGACAACAATTTGCGCAAAAACCCGCTTCGGCGGGTTTTTTTATGCCTGAACACTTACGCGATGAACGTATTTGTAGGGTAGGCAAGCGAAGCGCCCCGCCATAATCGCATTGCCAATGCTAATCTCACGGCTCTTTTTCCGGATTTCCAGAATCGACTCACCACAAGCCGTGCAAAATCTGGTAAACTATTCTCCAATTTTCTGCCCAAATGCGGGTGATTGTTCAATTTTTGTTTGGTTTGCAAGCAGGAATGCCACTCAACGCAGGATGGGGACACACTTCTGGCTAGCCACCGTGTGGCTGGTAGCAGTAAAAATTCTGAATATACCTGGAGGTTTTCATGGCTGTCGCTGCCAACAAACGTTCGGTAATGACGCTGTTTTCTGGTCCTACTGACATTTATAGCCATCAGGTCCGCATCGTGCTGGCTGAAAAAGGTGTCAGCTTTGAGATAGAGCACGTGGAAAAGGACAATCCACCGCAGGATCTGATTGACCTCAACCCGAATCAAAGCGTTCCGACACTGGTAGATCGCGAACTGACTCTGTGGGAATCCCGCATCATTATGGAATACCTGGATGAGCGTTTCCCGCATCCGCCGCTGATGCCGGTTTACCCGGTTGCACGCGGTGAAAGCCGTCTGTACATGCAACGTATCGAGAAAGACTGGTACACGCTGATGAACGTCGTGATGACGGGCTCTGCGGCTCAGGCTGACGCTGCACGTAAACAGCTGCGCGAAGAGCTGCTGGCGATTGCGCCGGTCTTCACCCAAAAGCCGTACTTCCTGAGCGATGAGTTCAGCCTGGTCGACTGCTACCTGGCGCCGCTGCTGTGGCGTCTGCCGGTTATGGGTATCGAAATGGCTGGTGCGGGTGCGAAAGAGCTGAAAGGCTACATGACCCGTGTCTTCGAACGTGATTCTTTCCTTGCCTCCTTAACGGAAGCCGAGCGCGAAATGCGCCTTGGCCGGGGTTAACTGAATGGATGTGTCACAGCTTTCTCCACGCCGCCCGTATCTGCTTCGCGCATTTTACGAGTGGCTGCTGGACAACCAGCTTACGCCGCATTTGGTCGTTGATGTCATGCAGCCAGGCGTTCAGGTACCAATGGAGTACGCCCGTGACGGCCAGATAGTCCTGAACATCGCGCCGCGCGCGGTGGGCAACCTGGAGCTGGCGAACGATGAAGTTCGCTTCAACGCCCGTTTCGGCGGCGTTCCGCGCAATGTTTCCGTGCCGCTGGCCGCCGTGCTGGCTATCTACGCGCGTGAAAACGGCGCAGGTACCATGTTCGAGCCGGAAACGGCCTACGACGAAGATGCGGAAGGCTACAACGACGACCTTGAAGTCGTTGAAAACGAAACGGTGATGTCGGTCATCGACGGCGATAAGCCGGATCACGACGACGACACCGATCCGGACGATACCCCGCCGCCGCGCGGTGGCCGCCCGGCACTTCGCGTCGTGAAGTAAATATCCCGAAAGGCCCGAAAGGGCCTTTTTTTATGGGTGAGATTGTCCCTGGTCGCTGGCTGAAGTGGCTATGTCAGCAGGGATTGATATCGAAAGAGGGAGGAATTGATATTTAATTAACATGTTTTTGTAATAACGTCTTTTTCAGGCCTTATTTAATATTAAATATCAGTTTTCTAATATTATATTCCATGGTAATTATTATGCAATATTTTAATTGTCCGGCCTGATGTGAACACGCATGAAAACATACAATATTGTTATAGCATACGTTCTCCCTTATCGTTTGCATCGCATTTTTCGGCTAAATCAGCACTATTTGCATGCACGCCATTCATATCATTATAAATTCTACATTCTAAATTAATTAAAAATAAATTGAGTGTCTGACCCTTCAGTATCACTATCCGCACACACCAAAGAATATCATCTTATGCACACTTTTGCGGGAAGCAATGACGCATATTCGATGGTCATCTATAAGACGCTCACCTCATTATTAATATGAGGTTTTCGGCGTTTATAATTTAATTATTTATGGTTTAAGGACAAATAATGAGTAAGTTTGTAAAAACTGCTGTTGCAGCGGCAATGGTAATGGGTGCGTTCGCGTCAACTTCTTCCATCGCTGCCGGTAACAACGGTACCGCACGTTTCTACGGTACTATCGAAGATTCTCCGTGCTCTATCGTGCCTGACGATCACAAACTGGAAGTCGATATGGGCGATATCGGTTCTGAAAAACTGAAAAACGGTGGTTCAACCACGCCGAAAGAGTTCCAAATCCGCCTGCAGGACTGCGTCTTTGATACCCAGACTAAGGCTCAGACCACCTTTACTGGCACCATCTATACTGCGGCAGCTAACAGCAGCAACTACACCATTTTCAGCACCGAAACCGGTATGCCATTTGAGAATGTCAGCCTGGCGATTGGTGACGAACATGGTACGGCATACAAAAGCGGTATGCCGATCGAACAACTGCTGACTATGGATACTGCGACGTCTAAAGGTAAACCTAACCAGACGCTGAACTTTAAAGCATGGCTGGTGGGCGAAAGCGCAATGCCGACCCTGGGCGCATTTGAAGCCAACACGACCTTCCAGATCACCTATCTCTAAGGCATTTCCCCATAGCGGATACGCTATGGGGTTTTTTTATAGATATTGATGAAGCTATTATAATCACGGATGGATACGTGCATGCCAGACCATTCTCTTTTCCGTTTACGGGTTCTGCCCTGGTATATTGCATTAGCGATATCCGGAAGCTATGCCAGTGCCTGGGCTGATGATGATATTCAGTTTGATTCCCGTTTTCTGGAATTAAAAGGCGACACGAAAATCGATCTGAAACGTTTTTCCAGTCAGGGCTATGTCGAGCCGGGTAAATATAATTTACAGGTTCAGGTAAATAAACAGCCGCTCCCGGATGAATACGATATTTTCTGGTATGCCTCTGAAAAAGATGCCAGTAAAACCTATGCCTGCTTAACGCCGGCGCTTGTCGCCCAGTTTGGGCTGAAAGAAGACGTTGCAAAGAATCTGCAATGGGTCCGCAATGGTGAATGTCTTAGCCCGGGCCAACTGGAAGGGATGGACATTAAGGCCGATTTAAGCCAGTCCGCTTTATTAATCTCCTTACCTCAAGCGTATCTTGAATACAGCGATATGGACTGGGACCCGCCTTCACGCTGGGACGACGGTATTCCAGGCCTGATTGCTGACTACAGCATTAACGCGCAGACCCGCCACGACGAAAAAGGCGGCGATGACAGTAACGATATCAGCGGTAACGGCACGGTCGGGGCAAACCTTGGCCCGTGGCGTCTGCGCGCCGACTGGCAGGCGGACTATCAGCATACCCGCAGCGGCGATGACGACGAATACAGCGACAGTGACAGCACACAAAGAAACTGGGAGTGGAGTCGCTACTACGCCTGGCGCGCCCTGCCGTCACTGAAAGCCAAGCTCGCGCTGGGGGAAGATTTCCTCAACTCCGATATTTTCGACGGTTTTAACTATGTCGGCGGCAGCGTCAGCACCGACGACCAGATGCTGCCACCCAATCTGCGCGGCTACGCCCCCGATATTTCCGGGGTAGCGCACACTACGGCGAAAGTGACCGTTAGCCAGATGGGCCGCGTCATTTATGAAACCCAGGTTCCGGCGGGGCCGTTCCGTATTCAGGATTTAGGCGACTCCGTTTCCGGTACCCTGCATGTACGTATTGAAGAGCAGAACGGTCAGGTGCAGGAATACGATATCAGCACCGCCTCGATGCCGTTCCTGACCCGTCAGGGCCAGGTACGCTATAAAGTGATGATGGGCCGACCTCAGGAGTGGGGGCACGATATTGCCGGTGGATTTTTCTCCGGCGGCGAAGCCTCCTGGGGGATTGCCAATGGCTGGTCGCTCTACGGCGGCGCGCTGGCGGATGAGAACTATCAGTCGGCGGCTATCGGCGTCGGGCGTGACCTGTCAATCCTTGGTGCCATGGCCTTTGATGTCACGCACTCGCATGTGCGTCTGGATGACAACACCGCTTACGACAATCGCACGCTGGACGGCAACTCGTTTCGCGTGAGCTATGCCAAAGACTTTGACGAACTCGACAGCCGCGTCACCTTCGCCGGATACCGCTTCTCTGAAAAAAACTTCATGACCATGAGCGAGTATCTCGATGCTAAAGATGCTGACATGGTGCGCTCCGGCAACGATAAAGAGATGTACACCGTTACCTATAACCAGAACTTCAGGGATGCCGCGGTTTCTGTCTATCTCAACTATACCCGTCGCACCTACTGGGACCGACCAGAGCAAACCAACTACAACGTGATGCTTTCCCACTATTTCAATATGGGCAGTATTCGTAACATGAGCGTGTCCCTGACCGGCTACCGCTACGAATACGACAAAAGCACCGATCAGGGGGTGTATGTCTCGCTAAGTATGCCGTGGGGCGACAGCAGTACTGTCAGCTATAACGGCAACTACGGTAGCGGCTCAGACTCCAGCCAGGTTGGCTATTTCAGCCGTATCGACGATGCCTCGCATTACCAGATTAACGTCGGCACCAGTGAAAACCACGGCAGCGTGGATGGCTATTACAGTCATGACGGATCGCTGGCGAAAGTGGATTTAAGCGCCAACTACCATGAAGGCGAATACCAGTCTGCTGGTATTTCACTGCAGGGCGGCGCGACGCTGACCGCGCACGGCGGGGCATTGCACCGCATGCAAAATCTGGGCGGTACGCGTCTGTTAATTGATGCGGACGGCGTGTCAGGCGTGCCGGTTGAAGGTAATGGCGCAGCGGTTTATACCAACATGTTTGGCAAAGCTGTCGTTTCTGACCTCAACAACTACTACCGTAACCAGGCCTATATCGACCTCACCAGACTGCCGGAAAACGCCGAAGCCACCCAGTCGGTGGTGCAGGCCACGCTGACCGAGGGCGCGATTGGCTACCGTAAATTTGCCGTTATCAGCGGACAAAAAGCGATGGCCGTACTGCGCCTGAACGACGGCAGCCATCCGCCATTCGGCGCGGAAGTGAAAAATAACAACGAACAGCAGGTCGGCCTGGTGGACGATGACGGCAACGTCTATCTGGCCGGGGTGAAACCGGGCGAGCACATGACCGTCTCGTGGAACGGTGCGACACACTGCGAAATTTCGCTGCCAGACCCGTTACCTGCCGATCTGTTCAACGGTCTGTTACTGCCCTGCCAGCAAAAAGGCGCGGTAGCACCGGTTTCTCCGCTGGACGTCAAACCTGTGCTTCAGGAACAGACACAGCAGGTGACGCCAACGGAACCACCAACCTCAATTTCAGCAAATCAATAACGTGATTAAGGAATGATCCATGTTTTTTCTGACTAACACTGCAAAAACCGTTGTCCCGGTGCTGGCGCTGCTGGCGACCGCGGTCAGTTTCTCCAGCCACGCCTCGGTGACGCCCGACAGGACACGGCTGGTGTTTAACGAAAGCGACAAATCCATCAGCGTCACGCTGCGCAATAATGATCAGAAACTACCTTATCTGGCGCAAAGCTGGATCGAGGACGCAAAGGGCAACAAAATCAGCTCGCCGCTGGCGGTGCTGCCGCCGGTGCAGCGTATCGATGCGATGATGAACGGCCAGGTGAAGGTGCAGGGACTGCCGGATATCAACAAGCTGCCTGCCGATCGTGAGAGTATGTTCTACTTCAACGTGCGTGAGATCCCGCCAAAATCCAATAAACCTAACACGCTGCAAATTGCATTGCAGACGCGCATCAAGTTGTTCTGGCGCCCTAAAGCGCTGGAAAACGTCAGTATGAAAAATCCGTGGCAGCATAAGGTGACTTTGACCCGCAGCGGTCAAACTTTCACCGTCAACAACCCGACGCCGTATTACGTCATTGTTAGCAATGCCAGTGCGCAGAAAAATGGTAATGCGGCAGCGGGTTTTACACCGCTGGTGATGGAGCCTAAAACCTCTGCGCCGCTGAACGTGAAAATGGACAGCGTGCCGGTACTGACCTATGTCAACGACTACGGTGCGCGGATGCCGCTGTTTTTCAAATGCAATGGCAATAGCTGTCAGGTGGACGAAGAGCAAAGCCGCAAAGGCTGATGCCAGGAGAGTCATATGAAAGATCTTTTTCTGGCAGGGGCTGGTGTATTTCTGTTGATCGGCAGTGTCGCGAATAACCTTGCCATAGGTGGAGAGAGCAAAACTGTCGACTTAGTGTTGAAGGTATTTGTGGATGCGCCACCACCTTGCTCCGTCGAGGGCAGCGCGGTGGAATTCGGCTCGGTGATCATCAAACAAATTGATGGCAGTAATTATCGCCAGGAAGCCGGATACAAACTGGATTGCTCGGGGCGCCTGGCAGATGACTTGCGGATGCAACTGAAAGGGACCACTACCACCATTAATGGTGAAACGGTGCTCAGTACGGGTATCGACGGGTTCGGAATACGCATAGAAAACGCTGCGGATAATTCACTGTTTGCCGTTGGTGAAAATAACTGGACGTCGTTCGATTATAACAGTTTGCCGAAACTCAATGCCGTGCCGGTTAAACAGAGCGGGGCGCAGCTTATGGCGTCGGAATTTAACGCCAGTATGACGATGGTGGTGGATTACCAATGAAACGACTCGCTCTTATCTTACTCTGTGGGTGCGGTGGGTTAGCGCAAGGCGCGACGCCCGACATCACTTTTCATGGCTCGCTGGTGTCACCGCCGGTTTGTACTATCAGTGATGACAAGACCATTGAAATTGAGTTTCGCGACGTGATTATTGACAGTATTAACGGTGATTATGCCCGTAAGGAAGTGCCATACGAAATCACGTGTGATTCGCAGGCCAGAGATGATGCCTGGGAAATGACCCTGACCTGGACCGGCACGGAAACCAGCTACGACAATGCGGCAATCGAGACTGATGTTCCTGGCCTCGGCATTGGGCTTCTGCATGACGGCCAGCGATTTCAGTTGAATACGCCCCTTCCTATTGACGTTGACAAAAAGCCGAAGCTGGAAGCAGTGCCGGTGAAAGCGAGTGATGCCGTACTGAGTGACGGAACGTTTTCAGCTTACGCCACATTACGGGTGGATTATCAATGAAGACAAAAAACATTCATCCTGCAGGGTATGTGCTGGCAGCCAGTCTAATGCTGATAAGTCGCGGGGCATTCAGTGCTGTAGATAATAATCTGCATTTTTACGGCAATCTGCTGAGCAAATCCTGCACCCTGGTGGTTCAGGGAGAAAACCTGGCAGAAGTGCATTTCCCCGTTGTTAGCAACAAAGATTTGATGGTTGCCGGGCATTCGGACCGTGTGCCGGTTGTTTTTCAGTTGCGGGACTGTAAGGGGCCATCCGGGTACGAGGTAAAAGTTACCCTAACTGGAACGGAAGACAGCGATCAGCCAGGTTTTCTGGCGCTGGACCCGTCATCAGGAGCGACAGGCGTAGGAATTGGTATGGAAAAAACGGATGGCACGCAGGTGCTGATCAACGATACCACGGGTGCGAAGTTTACCCTGAACAACGGTAACAACAACCTCAATTTCAATGCCTGGTTGCAGGCGAAAAGCGGTCGTAATGTGACAACCGGCGACTTTACTGCCAGCCTGACTGCAACGTTTGAGTATCTCTAATATGAAAAAAATACGATTACTGTTTTGCCTGCTGGTTGTGTTATTTCAGGGCGTAAGCCTGAGTGCAAAGGCGCAATCATTTTCGTTGAATGTGTATATTGCGGCAATGGGGTCGGCTACCCAGATGGATTTTTTTCTGGATGTCCTCACGACCGAAGGGGTCTACCACGGTGAGTATTACCAGACTGGCAAGATTTTGATGATTAAGCCCATTCCAAATCGTGCATGGTCAGGGCCTGGCAATCTTCCTGCTCCAGCGCTGGAAGCCACCGGATCTTCGACCACAGTGAGTGATAGCAATTGCCCTGGTATTGAAAACCTGGATAGCGGCTGGAATTGTCAGAGCATACCATTAAAAATTACGGTGACAGGCAGTCCTGGTGGATGTCCGTGGTTAGTTACGACGAGGGTGTACAGCACGACAACTCACAGCTCAGAAACCTATATGGGGCCGCAAACCGTACAATCTACCTGCCCGTCGGAACCGCTGACGCCTTATGACGTTTCCTGGGATGAGAACTCAGTCGTTCGCACTGCTAAGCTGCAACTGCAATCCACGGGTGGCGTGATCGAAAGAACGCTCTCCACCTTCCTGATGAAGGACGGCAAACTGTGCGATGGTAGTCAGTTAGACGAGCGTGGAGCCTATTGTCGTTTTGTGGCGCAAATGATCACCTTTACCGCTTCGGGCTGCGATAATGCCAAAGTGACGGTGACACCAACCCCACACCCGGTTACCGATCGGCAATTACACGATATTCTGGTTCATGTGGATACCACCGCACAGCAACCGATAAATTCAACCTGCCGGTTCCAGTATGTGCTGAATATGTTATAGCCTGGACTTCCTCGCAAGGTAGGGTCATTTGGCCGTACCTGCCATTCCAGCCTCTTTTTTATGTTATGATGAAAAAACGCTGATTTTCCCCTTCTTACTGTCTAAAACGGTACTTATGAGCGCATTTGATCCTCACTCAGAAGAAACACCCGACACCATCGGCAACAGCCTGCGTCGCCGCCCGCTGGCGCGCAAAAAACTGTCTGAAATGGTAGAGGAAGAGCTGGAACAAATGATCCGCCGCCGTGAGTTTGGCGAAGGGGAACAGCTACCGTCTGAACGTGAACTGATGGCATTCTTCAACGTTGGCCGCCCGTCGGTGCGGGAAGCGCTGGCCGCGCTGAAACGTAAAGGGCTGGTGCAGATTAATAACGGCGAGCGCGCGCGCGTCTCGCGCCCTTCAGCGGACACCATCATTGGCGAACTCTCCGGCATGGCGAAAGATTTTCTCTCGCACCCAGGCGGTATCGCCCACTTCGAACAACTGCGTCTGTTCTTTGAATCAAGCCTGGTGCGCTATGCCGCCGAACACGCCACGGATGAACAAATTGCGCTACTGAGTAAAGCGCTGGAGATCAACAGCCAGGCGCTGGATGACAACGCGCAGTTTATCCGCTCGGACGTTGATTTCCATCGCGTATTGGCGGAAATTCCCGGCAACCCGATCTTCATGGCGATTCATGTTGCGCTTCTCGACTGGCTGATTGCCGCCCGCCCGAAAGTCGCGGATCAGGAACTCCACGAGCACAACAGCGTGAGTTATCAACAGCATATCGCCATTGTTGACGCTATCCGCGCGCACGATCCGGACGAAGCAGATCGCGCTTTGCAAACCCACCTCAACAGCGTCTCTGCCACCTGGCACGCCTTCGGCAAAGCCAAAAAATCCCGTAAGTGATCCCATCCCGGCGATCGAATTAGTGAAGTCGATCGCACAATAAGCTTTCTGTATTACGCTGCTGTAAAAATGATCTGGTATAACAGGTATAAAGGTACATAGTTAATCCGATTAAACATCACTATGAGGTATGTATGGCTAGCAACTTACGGGGCGTAATGCCCGCGCTTCTCACCCCTTTCGACGCACAACAAAAGATTGATAAAGAGAGCCTGCGTCGCCTGGTACGTTTTAACATCGCGCAGGGCATTGATGGCGTCTACGTGGGTGGCTCAACCGGAGAAGCGTTTATTCAAAGCCTCGCCGAGCGTGAAGAAGTGCTTGAAATTGTGGCGGAAGAGGGGAAAGGGAAAATCACCCTGATCGCCCACGTCGGCTGTGTGAGCACGGCGGAAAGCCAGCAGTTGGCGGCAGCGGCAAAACGTTATGGCTTCGATGCGGTATCTGCGGTGACGCCGTTCTACTATCCGTTCAGCTTTGAAGAACATTGCGATCACTATCGCGCAATTATCGACTCGGCTGATGGATTACCGATGGTGGTCTACAACATTCCGGCGCTGAGTGGTGTAAAACTGACGCTGGATCAAATCAATACGCTGGTCACGTTGCCGGGCGTCGGCGCGCTGAAACAAACCTCGGGCGATCTGTATCAGATGGAGCAGATCCGCCGCGAACATCCGGATCTGGTGCTTTACAACGGTTATGACGAAATCTTCGCCTCGGGCCTGCTGGCGGGGGCCGATGGCGGGATCGGCAGTACTTACAACATCATGGGCTGGCGTTACATGGGGATCGCGCAGGCGCTGAAAGCGGGCGATATCGCGAAGGCGCAGCGGTTGCAGCGCGAGTGTAACAAGGTTATCGACCTGCTGATCAAAGTCGGCGTCTTCCGTGGGCTGAAAACGGTGCTGCGTTACATGGATGTGGTCTCCGTACCACTGTGCCGCAAACCGTTTGCCCCGGTGGACGAGAAATACCTGCCGGAGCTGAAAGCGCTGGCGCAGCAGTTGATGCAGGAGCGGGGCTGAGTTTTTGTCGGATGGCGCTAACGCTTATCCGACCTACGTCCAGTAAGGTCGCGTAGGTCGGATAAGGCGCCAGCCGCCATCCGACACAGGCACAAACACATTCATACCAAAGCGCGTGGGCCTGGCCCACCGCGGGAGACTCACCATGAGTACAACAACCCAGAACATCCCGTGGTATCGCCATCTCAACCGGGCACAATGGCGGGCATTTTCCGCCGCCTGGTTGGGGTATTTGCTTGATGGTTTTGATTTTGTCTTAATCGCCCTGGTGTTAACCGAAGTGCAGGGTGAATTCGGTTTAACCACGGTTCAGGCGGCAAGCCTGATCTCCGCCGCCTTTATCTCTCGCTGGTTCGGCGGCCTGATGCTTGGCGCAATGGGGGATCGCTATGGTCGCCGCCTGGCAATGGTCACCAGTATCATTCTCTTCTCGGCGGGAACGCTCGCCTGCGGCTTTGCGCCGGGCTACACCTCCCTGTTTATCGCCCGTCTTGTGATCGGCATGGGGATGGCGGGGGAATACGGCTCCAGCGCAACCTATGTCATTGAAAGCTGGCCAAAACAGCTACGTAATAAAGCCAGCGGCTTCCTGATTTCCGGCTTCTCCGTCGGTGCTGTCATCGCGGCACAGGTTTACAGCCTGGTGGTGCCCGTCTGGGGCTGGCGCGCGCTGTTTTTCATCGGCATCGTGCCAATCGTCTTTGCGCTGTGGTTACGTAAAAACATCCCGGAAGCGGAAGACTGGAAAGCGAAACACGAAGGCAAAGCCCCGGTACGTACGATGGTCGATATTCTCTATCGCGGCCGGTATCGGGTAATGAACATCATCATGACCTGCGTCGCCGGTGCATCGCTGTGGTACTGCTTCGCCGGTGAAGCGCGCATTGCCGGGCTGGTGGCGCTGCTGGGCCTGGTGTGCGCGATTATCTTCATCAGTTTTATGGTGCAAAGCAGTGGCAAACGCTGGCCGACCGGCGTGATGCTGATGGTGGTCGTGCTGTTTGCTTTCCTCTACTCGTGGCCAATTCAGGCGCTGCTGCCGACCTATCTGAAAACCGAGCTGGCCTATGACCCGCACACCGTGGCGAACGTCCTGTTCTTCAGTGGATTTGGTGCGGCAGTAGGCTGCTGCGTGGGTGGTTTCCTTGGCGACTGGTTGGGTACGCGTAAAGCGTATGTCTGTAGCCTGCTGGCCTCGCAGTTATTGATCATCCCGGTGTTTGCGATCGGCGGCTCCAGCGTGTGGGTGCTCGGTTTCCTGCTCTTCTTCCAGCAAATGCTGGGGCAGGGGATCTCGGGGATCTTACCGAAACTGATCGGGGGGTATTTCGAAACGGATCAACGTGCGGCAGGGCTGGGCTTTACCTACAACGTCGGTGCGTTAGGCGGCGCGCTGGCTCCGATCCTCGGTGCGTTGATCGCCCAACGGCTGGATCTGGGAACCGCGCTGGGCTCGCTCTCCTTCAGCCTGACCTTTGTGGTGATCCTGCTGATCGGCCTTGATATGCCCACGCGCGTTCAACGCTGGATCCGCCCTGAAGCGCTGCGCACACACGATGCGATCGACGGTAAACCGTTCAGTGGAGCCGTACCGTTTGGCGGCGATAAAAGCGGATTAGTGAAAAGTAAAAGTTAACCAGGGAGCCCGGCGCAGGCCGGGCGCTTCTCCGAGGATATGATGATGTCTTTACTTGAACAGCTGAATAACAACATTGCGCAATCTGGCGGGCTGATTGTCTCCTGCCAGCCCGTCCCTGATAGCCCGCTGGATAAACCTGACATTGTCGCCGCGATGGCGCTGGCGGCGGAACAGGCAGGGGCAGTTGCACTGCGCATTGAAGGCGTAGCGAATTTACGCGCCACTCGCGCGCTCGTGTCCATCCCGATTATTGGCATCCTCAAACGTGACCTTGATGACTCACCGGTACGTATCACGCCTTTCCTGGAAGATGTCGATGCACTGGCACAGGCCGGGGCCGATATCATCGCCGTCGATGGCACGGACCGCGTGCGCCCGGCGGGCGTAGAAGCGCTTCTGGCACAGATTCACCAGCACGGTTTGCTGGCGATGACCGATTGCTCAACATTTGAAGACGGTATGGCCTGTCAGCGTCTGGGCGCAGACATTATCGGCACCACGCTTTCGGGCTACACCACGCCGCAGACACCGGAAGAGCCAGACTTCACACTGGTGAAATCCTTAAGTGACGCAGGCTGCCGGGTGATTGCCGAAGGGCGCTACAACACCCCTGCGCAGGCGGCTGAGGCGATGCGCCACGGCGCGTGGGCGGTCACGGTCGGTTCTGCTATCACACGTCTTGAACACATCTGCCAGTGGTACAACACGGCGTTAAAAAAGGCGGTGCTATGACCACGCTGGCGATTGATATCGGTGGCACCAAACTGGCAGCCGCCCTGGTGGATGATGCGCTGAACCTGCTGGAACGTCGCGAGCTACCCACACCGGCGAGCAAGACGCCGGATGCGCTACGCGACGCTTTGCAAACGCTGGTTGAGCCGCTTTTCCCTCGCGCCACGCGGGTGGCCATCGCCTCAACCGGGATTATTCGCGATGGCGTGCTGCTGGCGATTAACCCGCTTAATCTGGGCGGCTTGCTGAATTTTCCGCTCACGAAGACGCTGGAAGCGATAACCGGGCTGCCGACATTGGCAGTGAATGACGCGCAGGCAGCGGCGTGGGCGGAATATCATGCCCTGCATGGCGATTATCGTGACATGGTTTTCCTCACCGTCTCCACGGGCGTGGGGGGCGGTGTGATAAGCCGCGGCAACCTGATCGCCGGAACGGGCGGTCTGGCCGGGCATCTGGGGCATACGCTGGCCGATCCTAACGGGCCGATGTGCGGCTGTGGTCGTCGGGGCTGCGTAGAAGCCATTGCTTCAGGGCGCGGGATTGCCGCAGCGGCTCAGGGGGAACTCGCCGGATGTGACGCCAGAACAATTTTCACTCGCGCGGGACAGGGCAATGAACAGGCAACGCAACTCATTCACCGCTCGGCGCATACGCTGGCGAGACTCATCGCCGATGTAAAAGCGACGACGGATTGTCAGTGTGTAGTCATTGGCGGCAGCGTTGGGCTGGCGGAAGGATATTTAGCGCGAGTGGAGGCCTGCCTGGCGCAGGAACCTGACGTTTATCAGGTCACATTACAATCGGCGCATTATCGGCATGACGCCGGATTACTGGGGGCCGCGCTGCTGGCCCAGGGAGAAAAATCATGGTAACAGGGGATATTCAGGCGCTGAACGCAACGGGGTTACATCCCGTGCTGGTCGAGGCGCTTACGCTTTCATTAACCGCGCGACCACAGGAAAAAGCGCCGGGGCGCTATGAACTGCGCGGTGACGATATCTTTATGAATGTGATGGAATTTTCCACTCAGCCTGCCGAGAGCAAGAAAGCTGAGCTGCATGTGCAGTATGTGGATATCCAGCTCTTGCTGATGGGTGAAGAGCAGATTTTGTTCGGTGTGGCAGGGGCGGCACGGCAGTGCGAAGAGTTGCATGCTGATGAAGATTATCAGCTTTGCTCTGCCATCGAGGATGAGCAAGCGGTGACGTTAAAACCGGGAATGTTCGCCGTGTTTATGCCGGGAGAGCCGCATAAACCGGGGTGTACCGTGGCGCTATCGCGAGATATCAAAAAAACGGTGGTTAAAGTCCGCGCCAGCATGCTCGCACGTTAAAAAAAACCGGATGGCGCTGGCGCTTATCCGGCCTACAAGATTTCCGCAATGCATTGAATATGGAGTGTTTTGTAGGCCGGATAAGGCGGTTACGCCGCATCCGGCAAAAACAAAGTGCACTTTTTCAGCAATCTGATTTGGCAGACACTGTCTGCCAAATTTCCTGTTGCCGCCTTCCTTTCCAGGCAGGCGACGCCGAGGCAGGGCTTACACTTCCAGCCAGTTCATAATGCCGTCAGCCGCTTTACGGCCTTCGGCGATGGCGGTCACGACCAGGTCTGAGCCGCGGACGATATCGCCACCGGCAAAGATTTTCGGGTTGCTGGTCTGGAAGGCATTTTCGTGACCTTCCGGGGCGATGATGCGGCCCTGAGAATCCAGCTCGACGCTGTGTTTCGCCAGCCATTCCATGCTGTGCGGGCGGAAACCAAACGCCATCACCACCGCATCTGCCGGAACCACGTGCTCGGAGCCAGGAACGATTTCCGCACGACGGCGGCCTTTCGCATCCGGTTGGCCCATCTCGGTGCGCGCCATTTTCACGCCGCTCACCTTGCCGTTAGCATTCACTTCAATGCCCAGCGGCTGCACGTTGAACTGGAACTCAACGCCTTCTTCACGCGCGTTTTTCACTTCGCGGCGTGAGCCTGGCATGTTCTCTTCGTCACGACGATAGGCACAGGTGACGTGCGTTGCGCCCTGACGCACGGAAGTACGCACGCAGTCCATCGCCGTGTCGCCACCGCCAAGCACCACCACGCGTTTGCCTTCCATGTTGATGTACGGCTCGTCTTTGTTCTCACCAAAGCCCATGATTTGACGGGTATTGGCAATCAGGAACGGCAGCGCATCAAACACGCCAGAGGCATCTTCGTTTTCCAGACCGCCGCGCATCGACTGATAGGTGCCGACGCCGAGGAACACTGCGTCGTAATCACTCAGCAGAGTTTCAAGCTGCACGTCACGACCCACTTCGGTATTCAGTTTGAACTCAATGCCCATACCGGTGAAGATTTCGCGGCGGCGGGTCATCACCTCTTTTTCCAGCTTAAAGGCCGGAATACCGAAGGTCAGCAGGCCGCCGATTTCCGGATGACGATCGAACACGACCGCTTTTACGCCGTTGCGCGTCAGCACATCAGCACATGCCAGGCCCGCCGGGCCCGCGCCGATAATTGCCACTTTTTTGCCGGTTTGCTTCACACCAGACATATCCGGGCGCCATCCCATCTCGAACGCTTTATCGTTGATATAGCGTTCGATGTTGCCGATAGTCACTGCGCCGAACTCGTCGTTCAGGGTACAGGAACCTTCACACAGACGGTCCTGTGGGCAGACGCGCCCACACACTTCCGGCAGGGTGTTGGTTTGATGCGACAGTTCTGCCGCTTCAAAAATACGCCCCTCGTTGGCAAGCTTCAGCCAGTTCGGGATGTAGTTGTGTACCGGACATTTCCATTCACAGTACGGGTTGCCGCACGAGAGACAGCGATCGGCCTGCGCCTTGGCCTGACCTTCTGAAAACGGCTCGTAAATTTCAACAAACTCAATCTTGCGGATCTTTAACGCTTTCTTAGCGGGATCAACGCGTTGCAGGTCGATAAATTGATAAACGTTCTGACTCATGATGACCCCTTACTGCGCCTGCACGCGCAGCTCAGCTGCGCTACGACTACGGTGACCCAACAGTGCTTTGACATCGCTGGACTTCGGCTTAACCAGAGCAAATTTGGCAGAGAATGCCGGCCAGTTAGCCAGAATCTCTTCGCCGCGCTGGGAACCGGTTAACTGTACGTGCTCGGTAATCAGCCCGCGCAGGTGCTCTTCATGGATTGCCAGAGAGTCAACGTCCAGCACTTCTACCAGTTCCGGGTTGACGCGTTTGCGGAAATCGCCGCTTTCATCCAGAACGTAGGCGAAGCCGCCGGTCATGCCTGCGCCGAAGTTAACGCCGGTTTTACCCAGAATACAGACGATACCGCCGGTCATATATTCACAACCGTTGTCGCCAATGCCTTCTACCACGGTGATAGCGCCAGAGTTACGCACGCCGAAACGTTCACCCGCGCGGCCTGCGGCATACAGACGACCACCGGTCGCGCCGTACAGGCAGGTGTTGCCGATAATGCTCGCTTCATGGCTGCGGAAGGCGGAGCCAACCGGAGGACGAATGGCAATCAGGCCGCCCGCCATGCCTTTACCGACGTAGTCGTTGGCATCGCCGGTCAGGTACAGCTCTACGCCGCCCGCGTTCCAGACGCCGAAGCTCTGGCCTGCGGTGCCGCTGAAGTGTGCTTTAATCGGATCGGCAGCCAGACCCTGGTCGCCGTGCGTTTGCGCGATATAGCCGGAGAGCGACGCGCCCACGGAGCGATCGGTATTGCGAATATCGAACCAGAAGGTTTTGCTCTGGCGCTCATCGACAAACGATTTCGCCTGTTGCAGCAGTTGCGCATTCAGCACTCCGTTATCGAACGGCGGGTTGGTCTCGGTGCAGTACAACGCTTTGCCAGGATGTGGCTCGGCGGTCTCCAGCAGGCGAGACAGTTCCAGCTTCTGCTGTTTGGCGGTGAAACCATCCAGCTCTTTGAGCAGGTCGGTACGGCCAATCAGATCGACCAGACGCGTCACGCCAAGCTGCGCCATCAGCTCGCGGGTTTCACGGGCGATAAAGTCAAAGTAGTTGGTCACTTTGAACGGCAGGCCGTGATAGTGGTTCTTACGCAGTTTTTCGTCCTGAGTTGCAACACCCGTTGCGCAGTTGTTCAGGTGGCAAATACGCAGATATTTACAGCCCAGCGCCACCATCGGGCCGGTGCCAAAGCCGAAGCTTTCCGCGCCGAGAATCGCTGCTTTGATGATATCGACGCCGGTTTTCAGGCCGCCATCGACCTGCAAACGAATTTTATGACGCAAGCCGTTCGCCACCAGCGCCTGCTGGGTTTCCACCAGACCGAGTTCCCACGGGCAGCCTGCATATTTCACTGACGACAGCGGGCTTGCCCCCGTACCGCCGTCATAACCGGCGATGGTGATTAAATCGGCATAGGCTTTCGCCACGCCCGTGGCGATAGTGCCGACGCCCGGTTCGGAAACCAGCTTCACGGAGATCATCGCTTTCGGGTTGACCTGTTTCAGGTCGAAAATCAGCTGCGCTAAGTCCTCGATAGAGTAAATATCGTGGTGCGGCGGCGGGGAGATTAACGTCACGCCCGGCACCGAATAGCGCAGTTTGGCGATGTACGGGGTGACTTTATCACCCGGTAACTGACCGCCTTCGCCCGGTTTCGCGCCCTGAGCGACTTTAATCTGAATGACATCGGCATTGACAAGGTACGCTGGCGTGACGCCGAAGCGGCCGGAAGCCACCTGCTTGATGCGCGATACCTTGTTGGTGCCGTAACGCGCCGGGTCTTCACCGCCTTCACCGGAGTTAGAGTTGCCGCCGATGCTGTTCATCGCTTCCGCCAGCGCTTCATGTGCTTCCGGGCTCAATGCGCCGATAGACATCGCTGCGGTATCGAAGCGTTTAAACAGATCGCTTGCCGGTTCAACCTCATCAATGCTGACGGCGTCGCTACCTGGCGTGATAGCCAGCAGATCGCGCAGCGTTGCCGCCGGACGCTCGTTGACCAGCTTCGCGTATTCCTGATAGTCGCTGTACTCGCCGCTTTGAACGGCCTGTTGCAGGGTGCGCACCACGTCCGGGTTATAGGCGTGATATTCACCGCCGTGCACGTACTTCAGCAGGCCGCCCTGGCTAATCGGTTTACGCGCCAGCCAGGCACGTTTCGACAGGTTCAGCAGATCCTGCTGGAAGTCGTCAAAGTTTGCGCCGCCGATGCGGCTGACCACGCCCTGGAAGCATTGCTCAACCACATCATCGTGCAGGCCGACCGCTTCAAACAGTTTGGAGCAGCGGTAAGAGGCGATGGTTGAGATGCCCATTTTGGACATGATTTTGTACAGACCTTTGTTGATGCCGTTACGGTAGTTCAGCATCACGGTGCGATACGCTTTATCAATCGCTTTGGTATCGACCAGTTTCGCCAGCGTTTCGTAGGCGAGATACGGGTAGATAGCCGTCGCGCCAAAGCCCAGCAGCACGGCAAAGTGGTGCGGGTCGCGGGCGCTGGCGGTTTCGACGATGATGTTGGCATCGCAGCGCAGGCTCTTATCGACCAGGCGCGCCTGAATAGCGCCAACCGCCATCGGTGCCGGAACCGGCAGACGATTTTTGGCGATGTTGCGGTCAGAGAGCACCAGCAGAACGGTGCCGTTACGCACCATCTCTTCGGCTTTATCGCACAGCGCTTTTACCGTCGCTTCAAGCGAGGTTTCAGTCGCGTCGTAAGTGATATCGAGGGTGTCTGCGCGATAGTGCTCATCTGCAATCGTGGTGAGCTGTTTGAAATCAGAGAACAGCAGGATTGGCGATTTGAAGCTCAGGCGATGCGCCTGGCCTTCTGCTTCGCAAAATACGTTCATCTCGCGGCCAATGCTGGTCGCCAGCGACATGACGTGCGCTTCACGCAGCGGATCGATTGGCGGGTTAGTCACCTGCGCAAACTGCTGACGGAAGTAGTCGTAAATAATGCGCGGCTGGCTGGAGAGCACGGCAAACGGGGTGTCATCGCCCATTGAACCGACCGCTTCCTGGCCGTTTTCGCCCAGCACGCGGATAACCGAATCCAGCTCTTCCGCGCTGTAGTTAAACTGTTTCTGGTAGCTGGCGAGCGTGTCATCGTCCATCACGCGGCTGCCGACCTCTTCGTCCGGCAGATCTTCAAACGGCACCAGACGGCGGACGTTTTTCTCCATCCACTCTTTGTACGGGTGGCGGCTTTTCAGATCGTTATCGGTTTCGGCAGAGTGCAGAATGCGGCCGCTGCGGGTGTCGATCACCATCAGCTCGCCCGGCCCAACGCGGCCTTTTTCCATCACTTCGTCGGGCTGATAATCCCAGATCCCGACTTCCGATGCACAGGTGATGAGCTTGTCTTTGGTTATGACGTAGCGCGCCGGGCGCAGGCCGTTACGGTCAAGGTTACAGGCCGCGTAGCGACCATCGGACATCACGATGCCCGCCGGGCCATCCCACGGCTCCATGTGCATGGAGTTAAAGTCGAAGAACGCTCGCAGCTCCGGGTCCATATCCGGGTTGTTCTGCCAGGCTGGCGGAACCAGAAGACGCATTGCACGCACGATATCCATCCCGCCTGCCAGCAGCAGTTCGAGCATGTTATCCATTGAGCTGGAGTCAGAGCCGGTTTCGTTAACGAACGGTGCGGCGTCGTGCAGGTCAGGGATCAGCGGTGTCTGGAATTTATAGGTACGCGCGCGCGCCCACTGACGGTTACCGGTAATGGTGTTGATTTCACCGTTGTGCGCCAGATAGCGGAACGGCTGCGCCAGCGGCCAGCGCGGCACGGTATTGGTGGAGAAGCGCTGGTGGAACAGGCAGATGGCCGATTCCAGACGCAGGTCCGCGAGGTCCAGGTAGAAGCGCGGCAAATCCGCCGGCATACACAGACCTTTATAGATATTAACCAGGTTAGACAGGCTACAGACGTAGAACTCTTTGTCTTCCACCAGGCGTTGTTCAATGCGGCGACGGGCGATGAACAGACGGCGTTCCATATCGCGCGGGCGCCAGCCAGCCGGGGCATTAACAAAAATTTGCTCAATACGGGGCAGCGAGGAGAGGGCGATTTCACCGAGCACGCCTTCATTGGTCGGCACATCGCGCCAGCCAACAATAGAGAGCGTTTCACGTTGCAGTTCTTCTTCAACGATGCGGCGTGATGCGGCGGCTTTGTCCGGGTCCTGATTGAGGAACAGCATACCAACGGCGTAGTTTTTGGCTAAACGCCAGCCGCGCTCTTCCGCCACAATGCGGAAGAAACGATCCGGTTTTTGCAGCAACAGGCCGCAACCGTCACCGGTTTTACCATCGGCGAGGATTGCCCCACGGTGCTGCATGCGGGCCAGTGCGTGTATGGCGGTACGCACTACCTTGTGGCTAGGTTCGCCTTCTATGTGGGCGATCAGGCCGAAACCACAGTTATCCCTCTCAAGGGATTTATCGTACAACATATCAGTGAACCTCCCCAGGCTCTACGTGACTCACTCCGACACCGATTGCGCACGGGCGCAGAAAGAGCATGGCGACGGGATTGGGTCGTTCAATGACCAATCTCGCATTCGCCCTCTTTTGCCTTTTCGCGCAGGTAAAACAAGTTTGAGGACTTGCTTCAGAGGGAATCTCAATTACTGCATAAATATGATGAGCTGAGTGCTCATCCAGAAAGCTTCCAGCGGATTTCCAACTTATCGGGAATCCGTAGACAGGTCAAATGGCAAACTTATTTATCTGAAAATGTGCTATAGATGGCTTAATTCAATGATAATTATGGTTTTTGTTCATTTTTTACATTGTATTAACCACGAAATGGGGGCCGATGGAGTGTGATCTGTCTCACTGTCTGGAAGCGCTGTGATAAACGGCCTGTGCTGAATTTGCCGCTTAAAGTAGCACATAACACTGGCAATGGTTGTGCGGGTATAGGATCACTCTGTTTTTCTACGAGAGGCGGATTATTGCAAAATAAGCGGCGTATATAAGCAAAAGTAATCGGTTTGGCGGTGAATGAAATTGCATTTATTTTGAGTTGTTATGCAATAAGATAAAGGTCTACCGGGCGATTGATCCAGGTCATCGCCGATCGAGACTAAAAATGGCAGGCTTGGCCCATTTCTACAGGCCGGTCTATCAGATTATGCAGTTACAAAAATTAGTCAATATGTTTGGTGGGGATCTTGCGCGTCGCTATGGCGAAAAGGTCCATAAATTGACGCTGCATGGCGGGTTTAGCTGCCCGAATCGTGATGGCACTATTGGCCGGGGCGGCTGCACATTTTGCAATGTTGCCTCTTTTGCCGACGAAGCGCAGCAGTACCGCTCGATTGCCGAGCAGCTTGAACATCAGGCCAGCCTGGTGAATCGCGCCAAACGCTATCTTGCCTATTTCCAGGCTTATACCAGTACCTTTGCGGAAGTGCAGGTGCTGCGTTCCATGTATCAGCAGGCAGTCAGTCAGGCCAATATCGTGGGTCTGTGCGTGGGTACGCGTCCGGACTGCGTGCCGGAAGCGGTGCTCGACTTGCTCAGCGAATATAAAGACCAGGGTTATGAGGTGTGGCTGGAGCTGGGGCTACAAACCGCGCACGATAAAACGCTGCATCGCATCAACCGGGGGCATGATTTTGCGTGCTATCAGAACACGACGCGACTGGCGCGCGAACGCGGGCTGAAGGTCTGTTCGCACCTGATTGTCGGCCTGCCGGGCGAAGGGGCGAGTGAATGTCTGCAAACTCTGGAACGTGTGGTGGAGACCGGCGTGGACGGCATTAAACTGCATCCGCTGCATATCGTGAAGGGCAGCATTATGGCGAAGGCCTGGGAAGCGGGGCGCTTAAGCGGTATTGAGCTGGATGATTACACCGTGACGGCCGGTGAGATGATTCGCCACACGCCACCCGAGGTGATTTACCACCGCATTTCCGCCAGCGCGCGTCGCCCGACGCTGCTCGCGCCACTGTGGTGCGAAAACCGCTGGACCGGGATGGTGGAGCTGGATAAGTATTTGAATGAACATGGGGTACAGGGATCGGCGCTGGGGCGAGGGTGGGTGCAACCCCTCACCCCGACCCTCTCCCACAGGGAGAGGGAGAAAACCAGCGCAGAACATTAACACGCATGCGATCGGTCCCCTCTCCCTGTGGGAGAGGGTTAGGGTGAGGGCACAAAGACCGCACAACTCACCATTTTTCACACAACCTTCAACGCATTGCTCAGAATTGGGTATTATTGAGCGACGATGACGTGAAGGAACCCCCTATGAAGCAAATCCGTTTACTGGCGCAGTATTACGTCGACCTGATGATGAAGCTGGGTCTGGTGCGCTTTTCAATGCTATTGGCCCTTGCGCTGGTGGTGCTGGCCATTGTGGTGCAGATGGCCGTAACCATGGTGCTGCACGGCCAGGTTGAAAGCATTGATGTGATCCGCTCTATCTTCTTTGGTCTGTTGATTACGCCGTGGGCGGTCTACTTTTTATCGGTGGTGGTTGAGCAACTGGAAGAATCTCGCCAGCGCTTATCGAAGCTGGTGGAGAAGCTCGAAGAGATGCGCGAGCGCGATCTCAAACTTAACGTTCAACTCAAAGACAACATCTCGCAGCTCAACCAGGAAATCAGCGATCGTGAAAAGGCGGAAGCCGAGCGTGAAACTACGCTTGAGCAGCTGAAGGTCGAGATGAAGGAGCGTGAAGAGACGCAAATCCGCCTCGAGCAGCAATCCTCCTTCCTGCGCTCGTTCCTCGATGCCTCACCAGACCTGGTCTTCTATCGCAATGAAGATAAAGAGTTTTCTGGCTGTAACCGGGCGATGGAGCTGTTAACCGGTAAGAGTGAAAAGCAGCTTGTAAACCTGCACCCGGAAGACGTTTACTCGCCGGAAGCCGCGGCGAAAGTGCTGGAAACCGATGAGAAAGTGTTCCGTCATAACGTCTCGCTCACCTATGAACAGTGGCTGGATTACCCGGACGGCCGCAAAGCCTGCTTTGAAATCCGTAAAGTGCCTTATTACGATCGTGTCGGTAAGCGCCACGGCCTGATGGGCTTTGGCCGCGACATTACCGAGCGTAAGCGTTATCAGGACGCTCTGGAGCGCGCCAGCCGCGATAAGACCACCTTTATCTCCACCATCAGCCATGAACTGCGTACGCCGCTTAACGGCATCGTTGGCCTCAGCCGCATTCTGCTTGATACCGACCTGACCGCCGAACAGGAAAAATACCTGAAAACTATCCATGTTTCTGCGGTAACGTTGGGCAATATCTTCAACGATATCATCGATATGGATAAAATGGAGCGCCGTAAAGTTCAGCTGGATAACCAGACTATCGACTTTACCGGCTTTCTCTCCGATTTAGAAAACCTCTCCGGCTTGCAGGCGCAACAGAAAGGGCTGCGCTTCGTCATGGAACCGAGCTTGCCGCTGCCGCATAAAGTGATTACCGACGGTACGCGCCTGCGTCAGATCCTGTGGAATCTCATCAGCAATGCGGTGAAATTTACCCAGCAGGGCAAGGTTGAAGTGCGCATCCGTTACGACGAAGGCGATATGCTGCACTTTGAAGTGGCCGACTCCGGTATCGGTATTCCGCAGGAAGAGCAGGATAAAATCTTCGCCATGTACTACCAGGTGAAAGACAGCCAGGGCGGTAAACCGGCAACTGGCACCGGGATTGGACTGGCCGTTTCGCGCCGTCTGGCGCGCGACATGGGCGGCGATATTGAAGTCACCAGTAACCCAGGCCAGGGCTCAACCTTTATTCTGACCGTCCACGCGCCTGCCGTTGCCGACGAAGTTGAAGATACGCTGGACGACGACGATATGCCGTTGCCGGCGCTCAACGTGCTGCTGGTGGAAGATATCGAACTGAACGTCATTGTCGCCCGCTCGGTACTGGAAAAACTGGGCAACAGCGTTGACGTGGCGATGACCGGGAAGGCGGCGCTGGAGATGTTTACGCCAGGCGAATACGACCTGGTACTGCTGGATATTCAACTGCCGGATATGACCGGGCTGGATATTTCTCGCGAGTTAAAACAGAAATTCGCCGCTGATGATCTGCCGCCGCTGGTGGCATTGACGGCTAACGTGCTGAAAGATAAAAAAGAGTATTTGGAAGCGGGGATGGATGATGTGCTGAGCAAGCCGTTATCAGTACCGGCCCTCACCGCGATGATCAAAAAATTCTGGGACACCGCCGACGACGAGGAGAGTACCGCAATGCCAACTGAACAGGGTAAATCACAGCAGTTACTGGATATTCCGATGCTGGAGCAGTACATCGAACTGGTAGGGCCGAAGCTGATTACCGACGGTCTGGCCGTCTTTGAGAAGATGATGCCGGGATATCTGGCGGTGCTGGAATCGAATCTGACTGCACGCGATCAGAAAGGCATTGTCGAGGAAGGGCACAAAATCAAGGGCGCGGCGGGTTCCGTGGGCCTGCGTCATCTGCAGCAACTGGGGCAGCAGATCCAGTCGCCTGATTTACCGGCCTGGTGGGATAACGTCGGTGAATGGGTTGAAGAGATGAAAACCGAGTGGCAGCACGATGTCGCGGTGCTTAAATCCTGGGTGGCGAGCGCTGAAAAAAAATGACCCCGGCTAAACCGGGGTGCGCGAACACTGCGCCAACACCAGGGAAATCGTGGCTGCGCCATAAGATGTAATAGGAATTTAGTAAGACACAACCTGATGAATACGATTGCACGCAGATTAAGATAGCAAAACTTGAAACATTTGTTACATGAATCAGCAAAATATGTGAAGCATAGCGAGTTAATCAGAAATAGTAATAATCTTCAGTCAGTTACAGCGAGGGATAAGCATCATGAAAAAAGTTGGCGTTATTTTAAGCGGCTGCGGTGTCTATGACGGGTCTGAAATTCACGAAGCCACCATTACGCTGCTGGCCATTGCCCGTAGCGGCGCGCAGGCCGTGTGCTTTGCGCCGGATAAGCGCCAGTTCGATGTTGTGGATCATCTCTCGGGAGAAGCGATGGGTGAAAGCCGCAATGTGCTGATCGAGTCTGCGCGCATTGCGCGCGGTGATGTACGTCCGCTCGCCAGCGCACAGGCGGAAGAGCTGGATGCGCTGATTGTGCCCGGCGGTTTTGGCGCGGCGAAAAACCTCTCTAACTTTGCCACGCAGGGCGCGGCGTGCGAGGTTGATGCGCATCTGAAAGCGCTGGCGCAGGCAATGCATCAGGCGGGAAAACCGCTCGGCTTTATGTGTATCGCCCCGGCGATGTTACCGAAGATTTTTGATTTCCCGCTGCGCATTACCATCGGCACGGATATCGACACGGCAGAAGTGCTGGAAGAGATGGGCGCGGAGCATGTGCCGTGCCCGGTGGATGACATCGTTGTTGATGAAGACAACAAAGTGGTGACTACGCCGGCTTATATGCTGGCGCAGAACATTGCTGAAGCTGCCGAGGGCATTGAGAAGCTGGTGGCGCGCGTGCTGGTTCTGGCTGAATGAGCAAGCGCGTTTCACCGCTGGCGTGGATAAAACGTATCGTCTGGCGCGTCGCGCTACTGCTGGCGCTGTTCTGGGGCGGCGGTATCGCACTGTTCAGCTTTGTGCCAGTGCCCTTTTCTGCGGTGATGGTCGAGCGCCAGCTAAACGCCTGGCTGAGCGGCGATTTTCATTATGTGGCGCATTCCGACTGGGTCAGCATGGATGAAATCTCGCCGTGGATGGGACTGGCGGTGATCGCTGCCGAAGATCAGAAATTCCCGGAGCACTGGGGGTTCGATGTTCAGGCGATCGAAAAGGCACTTTCGCATAACGAACGCAACGAAAACCGCATTCGCGGTGCGTCGACGTTGTCGCAGCAGACAGCGAAAAACCTGCTGCTGTGGGATGGCCGTAGCTGGTTGCGTAAAGGGCTGGAAGCAGGGTTGACGGTAGGCGTTGAAACCGTCTGGAGTAAGAAACGTATTCTGACCGTTTACCTGAATATCGCTGAGTTTGGCGAGGGCACCTTTGGCGTAGAAGCCGCTGCTCAACGCTATTTCCATAAATCCGCCAGCAGGCTGACCATGTCGGAAGCGGCGCTGTTAGCCGCTGTACTACCGAACCCTATTCGCTTTAAAGCAGATGCCCCTTCAGGCTACGTGCGTAGCCGCCAGGCGTGGATACTGCGGCAGATGCGTCAGCTCGGCGGCGAATCCTTCATGACCCGCCACCAACTGCATTAAGCTTTGCGAGAAGAGAGCTCCAGCGTGCTGCGCTCTTCGCGCGGCTTGCTGTTATTCAGTGCAGCTGCCAGTACCGGCTGGGCAATAAAACGTTCCCACAGACGCTCCTGCTTACGACGACAGAACCATTTTGACCAGGTGGCCAGTGGAATAAAGGTTGATTCGCCGATGTTGTCGCAGATAACCGGCACCACTTCCGATTCGCTGATGCGATGGCACAGAATATTGGCTGGTTTCAGCGTCATGGTCACAATGTGGTTTTCGGTGATGTACTTCTTCAACGAGCGCAGGATCTGACGCAGCACAACCAGATCTTCTTCGTAGCGACACTCCGCAGCAAACTGTTTTAAGGTGATAGACGGTTTACCGTCAAAGTCGCTGATCACGTCATAGACGTAACCTGTTCCGCAGTCGGTCTCAACGGTGCCGTAATAGCGAGGAATACCGCTCCAGTCCTTCAGATAGCGATTGAGATGCGCGTAGTAGCCCAACTCTCGCTTAGTCTCTTTATCGCCGCCATCGTCGTTGTTGTAGACGATTTTGATGCAGCGTTGGGCATCATCCGGATGCGCATAACATTTACGATGTCTTCCGGTGCCCAGGGGGGTGTGATCCGATAAATGTAACATGACGCGCTCCTGGAATTATTTGCTGACAATTGACCAGTATCGACACCAAACTTAAATGAAACATAAACGAACCTTGTTAAGGTTTTCTTAAGGTTAATCCTGGACTAAAAAGCGCACAAATTGTACAGGGATAATAAAAAAAAACGCCAAATGGCGTTTTTACGGTAGAGGAGCTTTTCGTAGGCCAGATAAGGCGAAGCCGCCATCCGGCATGGGGAAGGGAGACTACTTAATCTTCATCAAACCCAGATTCAAACAGCGCAATAACCGCGGCCAGCGCTTCGACTTCCTGCGGGCCGGAGGCTTCCACTTCAATCTGGCGTCCTTTGGCGGAGTCCAGCATCAACAGCGCAATCACACTATTGGCTTCCGCCTCTGTGCCTTCGTCGTTGCGCAGCAGTACTTCCGCATCAAAACCTTGCATCAGTTCAAACAGCTTCATCGCTGGCCGGGCGTGCATGCCCAGCCTGTTGGTGATTTCAACGGTTTGCTTTACGGTCATGATTTACGTTTTTCCAGCGTCCGGTGACGAGACTGCACGTTCTTACCGCGAGAGCGGAAGTAGTCAGCCAGTTGTTCGGCGACATACACCGAACGGTGTTTACCGCCGGTACAGCCAATCGCCACAGTCAGATAGCTACGGTTATTGGTTTCCAGCATAGGTAACCATAGCTCAAGATAGCTGCGGGTCTGGTAGATAAAGTTATGGACTTCCGTATGCCTGTCGAGGAACGCGGCAACCGGTTTATCGAGGCCGGTCATTGGGCGCAGTTTTGGATCCCAGTGCGGGTTTGGCAGGAAGCGTACGTCGAAGACGTAATCCGCATCGATAGGAATACCGTGCTTGAAGCCGAAGGATTCAAACACCATCGTCAGTTCGCGCTCGCGTTTGCCCAGCAGGCGGGTACGCAGCATTTCTGCCAGCTCGTGTACCGACATCTCGGAGGTATCGACGATAAGGTCCGCGCGTGAGCGCAGCGGCTCCAGCAGGTCGCTCTCTTTGTCGATTGCGCTCTCCAGTGACAGGTTTTTGCTGGAAAGCGGGTGCAGACGGCGCGTGTCGCTGTAACGACGGATCAGCGTATTGCGATCGGCATCGAGGAACAGCAACTGTGGAGAAAATGCGTCCGGCAGATTTTCCATCGCTTTTTCGAAGATTTCCGGCGACTCCGGCATGTTACGCACGTCGATACTGACGGCGGCGGAGATCTCCCGGTCGGCCAGCGTTTTCGCCAGCTCTGGCAGCAGGACTACCGGCAGGTTGTCCACACAGTAGAACCCCATATCTTCCAGCGCCCGTAAGGCCACGGATTTACCCGAGCCTGAGCGGCCGCTGACGATCATCAGTACCATGTACCGTTTCTCCTCAGTACGAACTCATTTCCCTTACGCTTCATCACTGTTTTCCGTTTCGGTGATGATTTGATAAAGCTCTTCGTCACTCTGCGCTGAGCGCAGGCGGCGGCAGATAGTTTTATCCGCCAGACGTTTCGCCACCAGTGAAAGCGTATGTAAGTGCGTTTTGGTTTGGTCCGCAGGCACCAGCAGAGCAAACAGCAGGTCGACAGGCTGATTGTCGATGGCGTCGAACGCGATAGGCGTTTCAAGCTGCACAAAAACGCCCACGGCGCGCAGCGTATCTTCTTCCAGCTTACCGTGTGGAATGGCGATGCCATTGCCAATACCGGTACTGCCCATTTTCTCGCGGGTGAGAATCGCTTCAAACACCACCTGAGGAGGCAGACCTAACTGCTTTGCCGCCAGTTCACTGATGATTTCCAGCGCACGTTTTTTACTCTGGCAGTGAACAGCACTGCGGGTACATTCCTGGTTAAGCACATTGCTCAGTTGTAGAGCCGAATCGTTATTTATCATAATTTCACCTAAGCATCGCCCGACACTTTACCGGCATCGGGCGACCGCCCGGACAATTAGTGTTGTTTCAGTTTATCTTTATGTTTATTAAGCTGCCGCGCCAGTTTGTCGATCAACAGATCAATAGCGGCATACATGTCCTGCCCTTCCGCGCTGGCATGAAGTTCGCCCCCGTTAACATGCAGGGTCGCATCCGAGATGTGCGTCAATTTCTCCACTTTTAACACAATATAGACCTGATTGATCCTCTCAAAATACTGTTCCAGCTTCACGAATTTCGTGTTGATGAAATCGCGCAGGGCTTCAGTGATTTCGACGTTGTGTCCAGTGATGTTGAGCTGCATAGTGTCTTCCTTATCAGTTGAGTCACACCAGTTGTTTACGCTGGTTAGACGGCGGAATGGATAAAGACTCTCGGTACTTCGCAACGGTTCGACGGGCCACCATGATACCCTGATCGGAGAGCATGGAGGTCAGCTTACTGTCGCTCAGTGGTTTCGCGGGATTTTCCGCGGCAATCAATTTCTTCACCAGCGCGCGAATCGCCGTGGATGAGGCTTCGCCGCCACCCTCGGTATTCACATGGCTTGAGAAGAAATACTTAAGCTCAAAAATACCGCGCGGGCTATGCAAATACTTCTGCGTAGTCACGCGTGAAATCGTGGACTCGTGCATCTCGACGGTCTGGGCGATATCCGCCAGCACCATCGGTTTCATATACTCTTCGCCGGACTCAAAAAACGCCTGCTGCTGCTCAACGATGCAGCGGCTGACGCGCAGCAACGTGTCGTTGCGGCTCTCAAGGCTTTTAATCAGCCACTTCGCATCCTGCAGATTACTGCGAATAAACTGGCTGTCGGCGTCGTTACGGACGTTGTTACACATGCCCGCGTAGTGCTGATTAATTTGCAAACGTGGAATGCTGTCGGCGTTGAGTTCCACCACCCAGCGGCCACTGACTTTGCGTACCAGCACATCAGGGATAACGTACTCCGGCTCGCCAGTCTGGATCGACTGACCCGGACGCGGATCCAGTGACTGAATCAGATCCACCGCTTCTTTCAACACGTCTTCTTTCAGACGCGTGACGCGCATTAACGATCGGAAATCGTGGTTGGCAAGCAGATCGAGATGGTCGCTGATGATCAGACGGGCTTCGGCGAGGCGGGGGGTTTCTTTGGCAAACTGAGAGAGCTGAATAAGCAGGCAATCGCGGAGATCGCGGGCGGCGACGCCCACCGGGTCAAATCGCTGGATCCGTTTAAGCACCGCTTCGACTTCATCCAGACCGATTTCGTCATCGCCCATGCTCTCGCGGATATCTTCCAGCGGGACGGTCAGATAACCGGTATCGTCAACGGCGTCGACGATGGAGGTGGCTATCGCCCGGTCGGTATCGGTAAACGGCGTGAGTTCCACCTGCCACATCAGGTAATCCTGAAGAGACTGGGTGGTTTCGCCCTGATAGACCGGCAGTTCGTCGTCCTGGTAATCTGCGCCAGTGCCTGAGGGCGTTCCGGCGGTGTAGATTTCATCCCAGCTGGCATCGAGCGGCAGCTCTTCCGGCATATCTTTCTGTTCGAGCGCGTCGGCGCTGTCTAACGTTTCGTTATCCGGCGTCTCTTTGGCATCGATTTCTTCATGAATATCGGTTTGCTCAAGCAGGGGATTACTCTCCAGCGCTTGCTGAAGTTCCTGCTGCAGTTCCAGCGTCGACAGCTGTAACAAGCGAATAGCCTGTTGCAGCTGTGGCGTCATGGCGAGCTGTTGGCTGAGCCTTAATTGCAAACCTTGCTTCATGTTCAGTGCGATAATCTCCGGCTAACCTCTCTCATGCTTCTACCCTATCAGAGTCTGAAGTCTTCCCCAAGATACACACGTTTAACATGTTCGTCTTGTAAGATCTCTGTCGGGGTGCCGTGGGCGATAAGCTGCCCCTGGCTGACGATATACGCACGCTCACACACCGCCAGCGTTTCGCGGACGTTGTGGTCAGTGATTAACACGCCGAGACCGCTGTCGCGCAGGTGCTCAATGATGTGTTTGATATCGATAACGGAGATCGGGTCAACGCCCGCAAACGGTTCATCCAGCAGGATAAATTTCGGATTTGCGGCCAGCGCGCGGGCGATCTCTACGCGGCGGCGTTCGCCCCCGGACAGCGATTGACCCATGTTGTCGCGCAGGTGTTCGATGTGGAACTCTTCCATCAGCTCATTACAGCGGTCTTCGCGCTGTTCGCTGGTGAGATCGTCGCGAATTTGCAGCACGGCCATCAGGTTGTCGTATACGCTCAGACGACGGAAAATGGACGCTTCCTGCGGCAGATAGCCAATCCCGCGGCGCGCACGGGCGTGCAGCGGCAGCAGGCTGATATCTTCGTCATCAATAATGATATTGCCCGCATCGCGCGGCACGATACCGACCACCATGTAGAAGGTGGTGGTTTTACCCGCGCCGTTCGGCCCAAGCAGGCCCACAATCTCACCGGAGTTGACGGTCAGACTGACATCCTCTACCACGCGGCGGCCTTTGTAGGCTTTAGCCAGGTTCTTTGCAGTTAATGTCGCCATAACGAATTAGTTACTCTTCTTCTGTGCCGGAGCCTGGTCTTTGTTTTTGTCCTGCAACTGGGACGGAACCAGAACGGTCGTTACGCGTTTACCTTTTTCGCTAAACGCCTGCATTTTCTGTTCTTTAACCAGGTAAGTGATTTTGTCGCCCTTGATGTTGCTGTCGACCTGTTCCAGATACGCGTTACCGGTCAGTACCACGAAATCACTTTGCAGTTCATAGTGCATTTTGGCGGCGTGGCCTTTCACCGGTTTGCCGTTGTCCTGCATCTGGTAGAAGGTCGCCGGGTTACCGTAGCCGTCGATCACTTCTTTGCCTTTTTCGCCGCCAGGACGGGTCACCACCACCTTGTCGGCGTTAATTTTGATACTGCCCTGGGTCACAATAACGTTGCCGGTAAAGGTCACGATATTGCCCTGCATATCCAGCGACTGCTGATCGGATTCAATATGAATCGGCTGGTCAGTATCACCAGTCAGTGCCAGTGCCGGCAGGCTGGCTGCCAGCAGAGAACCGGCGAGCGCCAGCTTAAGGCTGAGTTTGTTTGTTCTGAATTTCATAGGAGGTTCTAACCTTTTCAATCAGCTCGGCGTTCTTGCTGCGTAAATTGCCGCGCATTTTCAGGCCGCTGGAATTAAATGTCGTTCCGTATAACGTCACCAAATCATCAGAGGTAACATCCTGGGTGACCAGGTTGATCTGGGCGTTATCCGTCGTAATTTTGCGCAATTGCGCGTCAGGGGTCAGTGCGTTAACTTCAACGTGACCGTAAAGGTACAGCATGCGATCGTTTGTCAGCTTCGCTTTATCGGCTTTGATTGACCAGGTTGGCACTTTATCGGTGTCAAACGTGGTCAGTCGCGGCTGGGTAAACCACGAGACAGCTTCGTCGGAAAAATACTCGACGTGTTCTGCGATTAACCGATAATTCAACGCGCCTTCAGGGCTGTAGACCACCGTATCGGTATGTTCGCTTTTATAAGTTGGGTCGTTGGTGTTAACCACCGCCTGACCTTCATCATCATTGCTGGCCAGATTCACGCCAATGAGGACGAGTGCCGCAAGCGAAAGCAGGATAATAACCCAACGTCTGGTTTTACTCATATCGATTGCCCTTTGGCTTCCTCTAACTTCCCTTGCGCCAGCAACAGGAGATCGCACACTTCGCGGACCGCGCCGCGCCCACCGGCAATACGGGTGACGTAATCCGCACGCGGCAGCAACAGCGGATGCGCGTCATTGACCGCAACGCTTAAACCCACTTCCGCCATGACCGGCCAGTCGATGAGATCGTCACCCACATAAGCGACTTCATCGGCCTGCAAACCGAGCTTGCCGAGCAGCTCGCGATAGGCGATAAGTTTATCGGATTGCCCTTGATAAAGATGGGTAATTCCTAACGTATCACAGCGGTCTTCTAACAGTTTAGCTTTTCGCCCGGTAATAATGGCAACTTCGATTCCGGACGTCAGGGCGCAGCGAATACCGTAGCCATCACGCACGTTAAACGCTTTCAGCTCTTCGCCGTTATTCCCCATGTAAATCAGGCCATCGGACAGCACGCCATCGACGTCGAGGATCAGCAGGCGAATTTTCGCCGCCTTCTCAATAAATTCGGTGCTCACCGGGCCGTAACAGGTTGCCACGGAAGTGACAGCATTACTCATTGTTTTTAATCCTTTTACACTACGCCTGCGCGCAGTAAATCATGCATATGGATGACGCCCAGCAGGTGATCGCCATCGGCAACCAGCACGCAGGTGACGTGGCGTGATTGCATCAGGTTTAGCGCGTCAACGGCCAGCGTACCTGGACGGATACGAATGCCGCCTGGGGTCATCACATCGGCGATGCTCAGGCTACGTAAATCGGCGCCATTATCAAAGATGCGGCGCAGGTCACCATCGGTGAAGATACCGTCGATCTTCATGTTGGCATCGCAAATTACCGTCATGCCGAGGTTTTTGCGGGTAATTTCCAGCAGCGCATCACGCAAAGAGGCTTCTTTGCTGACGCGCGGAATTTCGTCGCCGGTGTGCATAATATCGTTTACGCGCAGCAACAGCTTGCGACCCAGTGCGCCGCCGGGGTGGGAGAGCGCAAAATCTTCGGCAGTGAAACCGCGCGCTTTCAGCAACGCAACTGCCAGCGCATCACCCATCACCAGCGCCGCGGTGGTGCTGGAAGTCGGCGCCAGGCCCAACGGGCAGGCTTCTTTCGGCACTTTCACGCACAGATGGATATCCGCCGCGCGGCCCATACTGCTTTCCGGGCGGCTGGTCATGCAAATCAGCGGCACCTGTAAACGTTTCAGAACTGGGATCAATGCCAGAATTTCGTTTGATTCACCGGAGTTAGACAAGGCGATGACGATATCGTGCGGCGTCACCATGCCCAAATCGCCATGTGCGGCTTCGCCCGGATGCACGAAGAACGCGGAGGTGCCGGTGCTGGCAAATGTCGCAGCCATTTTGCGGCCAATATGCCCGGATTTCCCCATGCCCATCACCACGACTTTACCGCTGCAGTAGAAGATTTTCTCACAGGCGCGGCTGAAGTCGTCGTTGATGTATTGATCGAGCTGGGCCAGGCCCTCGCGTTCAATCTCCAGCACCTCTTTCCCGGCTTTCTGGAAGTCAAAACCCGGTTGCAAATCGATTTGCGACATAATGTTATCCCGATTCATTCTACAAAGAGCGGCGTCGCCCACCAGAGCATCGCCAGCCATGCGATAAACCCGCCGGTTAAGAGCGCGCCCGCCACGCGGCCAATTTGTTGACGTCGCCAGCACAGCAACGCAAAAATCACGCTCACGATAACCATCACCCCGTAATCGCGGGTGAAGGCCAGTGGGTTAAACGCGCCAGGCGCAAGCAGCGCCGGTATTCCAAGAACAATGGCGATATTAAAAAAGTTGGAGCCGATGATATTACCAATGGCAATGTCATTTTCGCCTTTGCGCACGCCCGCGATTGCCGTTGCCAGTTCTGGGAGACTGGTACCCAGCGCAATGGCGGTCAGGCCTATTGTTAGCTCGCTCATGGCAAAGAAATTGGCCAGTACGGTAGCGTTATCCACAACCATACGCGTCGCCATGGGCATAATAATCAATGCGATACCGAGCCACAGGAACGCAACCGGCAGCGAACCTTCGCGAGGGAGTTCCGCGACCTGTTCGCGGGTCAGGCTATCGTTTCCCTGACGTTCCGCCAGCCGGGCGATTTTAACGGTAAACAGCAACCAAAGCACCGCCAGCGCGAGCAAAAAAACGCCATCAAACAGTGATAATTCACCATCATACAACACATAGCCCGCCAGCAGGCTGACGATTAACATTAAGGGAACTTCGCGGCGCAGGATATCAGAATGCACGGTAAAAGGGTGCAGCAAGGCGGCAAGCCCAAGGATCAATAAAATATTGATGATATTCGAGCCAATGGCGGTGCCAATGGCTAAATCGACCTGCCCGTGCAGCGCGGCGGCGGAAGAAACAATAATTTCCGGTAATGATGTGCCGACGCTGACCACCGTCAGACCAATAATCAACGGCGGGATACCTACCGCGCGACACAGTATTGATGCGGAGTAAACCAGACGGTCGGCGCTGTAAACCACCAGAAGTAAACCAATTATGAACAGAGCCGTCGCTAAAAGCATTCAAAGTCCTTTCTTAAGGTATAATCGCTAGTCCGTAACGCCTGGTCGTAACGAATTCTTAATTTTGACTTTATGCGCTGTAAAAGTAAAACAAATGCCAGATTTCGTTAACCAAAGCAGAGCAGATTCTGTAAGAATGTCGGGTTTAGGGCAGGGAATCATTCCATGCTCACCCTGTTAAGGTCCTGGTAAAGGTAAACGTATGAGCCAGAGTTTAGCGAATCTTGTTGATGTCCGGGGAATGAGCTTTACGCGCGGGAACCGTGTCATCTTTGACAATATCTCGCTTTCGGTGCCGCGCGGAAAAATTACTGCCATCATGGGGCCGTCGGGCATCGGCAAAACCACGCTGCTGCGCCTGATTGGCGGGCAGATCCCACCGGACAGCGGCGAGATCCTGTTTGACGGCGAGAATGTGCCGGAGATGTCCCGCTCGCGCCTGTATACCGTGCGTAAGCGCATGAGCATGCTGTTTCAGTCCGGCGCGCTGTTCACCGACATGAACGTTTTTGACAATGTCGCCTATCCTATTCGTGAGCACACGCATCTTCCTCCCGCTCTGCTGAAAAGCACGGTGATGATGAAACTGGAAGCTGTCGGCCTGCGTGGGGCGGCGAAATTGATGCCGTCAGAGCTCTCCGGCGGCATGGCGCGACGTGCGGCGCTGGCGCGCGCGATCGCGCTTGAGCCCGACCTCATCATGTTTGATGAACCTTTTGTTGGTCAGGACCCCATCACCATGGGCGTGCTGGTCAAACTGATTTCGGAACTCAATAGCGCGCTGGGTGTCACTTGTGTCGTGGTTTCGCACGATGTGCCTGAAGTGCTGAGTATCGCGGATTACGCCTACATCGTGGCGGATAAAAAAATTGTCGCGCACGGGAGCGCGTCGGCATTGCAGGAAAATGACGATCCTCGGGTACGCCAGTTCCTCGACGGCATTGCCGACGGGCCTGTGCCGTTCCGCTATCCTGCGGGCGACTATCGCCGCGATCTCTTAGGAACAGGGAGCTAACTTACTCATGCTGTTAAATGCACTGGCCGCGCTGGGCCATCGCGGGATTAAGACCCTCGCGACGTTCGGGCGCGCCGGGTTAATGTTATTCAATGCCATCGTCGGCAAGCCGGAGTTTCGTAAGCATGCGCCGTTGCTGGTGCGTCAGCTTTATAATGTTGGCGTGCTGTCGATGCTGATCATCATCGTGTCCGGGGTGTTTATCGGCATGGTGCTGGGGCTTCAGGGATATCTGGTGCTGACCACCTACAGCGCTGAGACCAGTTTAGGCATGCTGGTGGCGCTGTCGCTGCTGCGTGAACTGGGGCCGGTAGTTGCCGCGCTGCTGTTTGCGGGCCGCGCAGGTTCCGCACTGACGGCGGAAATCGGCCTGATGCGCGCGACGGAACAGCTCTCCAGTATGGAGATGATGGCGGTCGATCCGCTGCGTCGCGTCATTGCCCCACGTTTCTGGGCGGGCGTCATCTCGCTGCCGCTGCTGACGATTATGTTCGTCGCGGTGGGTGTGTGGGGCGGCTCGCTGGTTGGTGTGAGCTGGAAAGGTATTGATGCGGGCTTCTTCTGGTCGGCAATGCAAAACGCGGTGGATTTACGTCTTGATCTGGTGAACTGCCTGATTAAGAGCGTGGTCTTCGCCATTACGGTTACATGGATTGCGTTATTCAACGGTTACGATGCGATCCCCACTTCTGCCGGGATCAGCCGGGCGACAACGCGCACCGTGGTGCATTCGTCGCTGGCGGTACTTGGGTTGGACTTTGTGCTGACGGCACTGATGTTTGGGAATTGAGTGAATGCAAACGAAAAAGAGTGAAATCTGGGTCGGTATCTTTTTGCTGGTTGCCATGCTGGCGGCGCTGTTTATCTGCCTGAAAGCGGCGGATGTTACCTCGCTGCGTGTGGAGCCGACATACCGCATTTACGCTACCTTCGATAACATCGGCGGCCTGAAAGCGCGTTCGCCGGTACGTATCGGCGGGGTAGTGATTGGTCGCGTCGCGGACATCACCCTCGACCCGAAAACCTATCTGCCGCGCGTGGCGCTGGATATCGAAGAGCGTTACAACCATATTCCGGATACCAGCTCGCTGGCAATCCGCACCTCCGGCCTGCTGGGGGAACAGTATCTGGCGCTGAACGTCGGATTTGAAGACCCTGAGCTGGGAACGGCTATCCTTAAAGATGGCGGGACCATTCAGGACACTAAATCCGCGATGGTGCTGGAAGATTTAATCGGTCAGTTCCTTTACAGCAGCAACAGTAAAGGCGGTGACAATAAGAATTCAGGCGATGCGCAGAGCTCCGGCGAAGGACATACTGATGCTGCGACGCCTGCTGCTGGCTCGACGAATTAATTTCAGGAGACTTAACTCATGTTTAAACGCTTATTGATGGTCGCTATGCTGGTGATTGCCCCGTTAACCGCGGCAACGGCGGCTGACCAGTCCAATCCGTACAAGCTGATGAATGAAGCGGCGCAGAAAACTTTTGATCGCCTGAAAAATGAACAACCGAAAATTCGCGCGAATCCAAACTACCTGCGCGACGTGGTCGATCAGGAACTGCTGCCGTACGTGCAGGTAAAATACGCCGGTGCGCTGGTGCTGGGCCGTTACTACAAAGACGCGACGCCGGCACAGCGTGACGCTTACTTCGTGGCGTTCCGTGAATACCTGAAACAGGCATACGGCCAGGCGCTGGCGATGTACCACGGTCAGACCTACCAGATCGCGCCGGAACAGCCGCTGAACGATGCGTCTATCGTGCCAATCCGCGTGACCATCATCGACCAGAACGGCCGCCCGCCAGTGCGCCTGGACTTCCAGTGGCGTAAAAATACCCAGACGGGTAACTGGCAGGCTTACGACATGATTGCGGAAGGGGTGAGCATGATCACCACCAAGCAAAACGAGTGGAGCGATCTGCTGCGCACTAAAGGCATTGATGGCCTGACCGCACAGCTGAAATCCATCTCCAGCCAGCCGATCACGCTGGAACAGAAAAAATAATGACAGAACAGTTAAGCTGGACGCGCGATGGGGAAATCCTGTCGCTACACGGTGAACTGGATCAAGATCTGCTGGTTCCCCTGTGGGACGCCAGAGCAGAGGCGACGAGCGGCGCGCAGGTAATTGATTTAAGTGGTTTAAGCCGCGTTGATACCGCCGGCCTGGCGTTATTAATCCACTTTATCGAGCTGATCCGCCGTCAGGGAAATACAGCCAGCGTTAAAGGTGTGAGCGAAAACGTCGCCACGCTCGCCGGGTTGTATAATCTGCCAGCAGATATGATCCCATAATACTTTCAGTGCGTTATTGCTGTTGATTACTCCCAAAGCCCCATCAATCTGCACGATGGGGCTTTTTGATTGTTTAAGCCTGCGTCACTTTCCTCTAAGATGTTGGGCTGTTTTCTCTATCAGATAAAAATGTGAACCCATGGAAAATCATGAAATTCAGACCGTGCTGATGAATGCACTCTCCCTTCAGGAAGCGATCGTCTCGGGCGATGGCAGCCACTTTCAGGTTATCGCGGTGGGTGAGATGTTTGACGGCATGAGCCGGGTCAAGAAGCAGCAGACTATCTATGCCCCGCTGATGGAGTATATTGCGGACAACCGCATCCATGCCCTGTCAATCAAAGCGTATACCCCGCAAGAGTGGGCGCGCGACCGTAAACTTAACGGATTTTGAGCCATGGATTCGCCTGTAAAGGCGTGAATCGATGGCGAGTATGACTTTTAACAGAGAACAGAATAATGGATAAATTCCGTGTTCAGGGGCCGACTAAGCTCCAGGGCGAAGTGTCTATTTCCGGCGCTAAAAATGCCGCACTGCCAATCCTCTTCGCCGCACTGCTGGCGGAAGAGCCGGTAGAGATTCAAAACGTCCCGAAACTGAAAGACGTTGATACGTCGATGAAGCTGCTGAGCCAGTTAGGCGCGAAAGTTGAGCGCAATGGTTCGGTACACATCGATGCCAGCGGTGTGAACATCTTCTGCGCGCCGTATGAACTGGTGAAAACCATGCGTGCTTCTATCTGGGCCCTTGGGCCGCTGGTAGCGCGTTTTGGTCAGGGTCAGGTTTCGCTGCCTGGCGGTTGCACCATTGGTGCGCGTCCGGTTGACCTGCACATTACTGGTCTGGAACAGCTCGGCGCGACCATCAAGCTGGAAGAAGGCTATGTAAAAGCCTCCGTCGACGGCCGCCTGAAAGGCGCGCACATCGTGATGGACAAAGTGAGCGTTGGCGCCACCGTGACCATCATGTCGGCTGCTACGCTTGCTGAAGGCACCACCATCATTGAAAACGCCGCGCGTGAGCCGGAAATTGTCGATACGGCAAACTTCCTCGTTGCGCTGGGCGCGAAAATCAGCGGCCAGGGCACCGATCGCATTACCATCGAAGGCGTAAAACGCCTGGGTGGCGGTGTTTATCGCGTACTGCCAGACCGTATTGAAACCGGTACTTTCCTGGTGGCGGCGGCAATCTCTCGCGGCAAAATCATCTGCCGTAACGCCTGCCCGGAAACGCTGGACGCCGTGCTGGCGAAACTGCGCGAAGCCGGTGCTGAAATTGAAGTCGGCAGCGACTGGATCAGCCTGGATATGCACGGTCAGCGTCCGAAAGCGGTGAACGTGCGTACTGCGCCGCACCCTGGCTTCCCGACCGACATGCAGGCGCAGTTCACCCTGCTGAATATGCTGGCGGAAGGTACGGGTGTGATCACCGAGACCATCTTCGAAAACCGTTTCATGCACATTCCTGAACTGATCCGTATGGGCGCTCGTGCGGAAATCGAAAGCAATACGGCTATCTGTCACGGCGTTGAGAAACTTTCCGGCGCTCAGGTGATGGCGACCGATCTGCGTGCATCTGCAAGCCTGGTGCTGGCAGGTTGCATCGCGGAAGGTACCACCATTGTTGACCGTATCTATCACATCGACCGTGGCTACGAGCGCATTGAAGACAAACTGCGCGCGCTGGGTGCGAATATCGAACGTGTGAAGGGCGAGTAATCGTTCTGCTGACAACGCCTCTTACGCGCAGCGTGAGAGGCGTTGTGCTTTCTGAGGTTTATTTCTTTTTCGACTGACGCATCAACTGCGTCTTATCAATAAACTGATGCGTGATAGGGTCGTGATAGCGTGACGGCCAGATAACCCACGGTTCTGTACCCAGTGCTTTGGCGATAATCAGCTCACCTTTCGGCCACGGGCGCGACAGAACGTTGGCAAGCGTAGAGGAACTCAGGCCATTTTTGCGGGATTCCGCCGCCATTGTTGTGCCTTTTTTGCGCAGACCCGCGATGATATCCGCAGGGTGCCAGTCAATAAACTTATCCATGTTACCTCCCTGTTCAGAAGCTAAATTGCTCGTGAAAACAACACGGGAGTACTATAACGCTTTCTGTAGATAAGCTCTAAAAAGTTCATGTAACACGACTCAAAATTCAGAAAACATCAAGTTATTGACGCCATCAGGCGTGAATTATCATTTTTTGGATTTTACTGGAACTCTCCCGCAAGGTGCGCGGGAGAGAAAGACAGGATTAATGGTCGCGCTGAACGGCGATGTGGGCGAGGGCGATAAGCGCATCGCGCCATTGGGAATCCGGCAGCGGTGAGAGGGCGGCAATGGCTTTATCTGCTTCTTCTTCGGCGCGCTGACGCGTCCACTCCAGCGAGCCACAGGCCGCCATCGCTTCCAGAACCGGCTCCAGCAGATGACGCCCGTTACCCTGCTCAATCGCGCCGCGAATCAGTAGCGCTTGTTCCGGGGTACCGTTACGCATGGCATGCAGCAGCGGCAGCGTCGGTTTGCCCTCGTTGAGGTCATCACCCACGTTTTTGCCGAGCGTCTCGCCATCGGCGCTGTAATCCAGTAAATCATCAATCAACTGGAAAGCAGTACCGAGATAACGTCCATAATCCTGCAAGCCTTTTTCCTGCTCTGGCGTACAGCCCGCAAGCAGGCCGGAACACTGGGATGCCGCTTCAAACAGGCGCGCGGTTTTACTGTAAATCACGCGCATGTAGTTTTCTTCGGTGATATCCGGGTCGTTGACGTTCATCAACTGCAGAACTTCGCCTTCTGCAATCACGTTCACCGCTTCCGACATCACTTCCAGCACCTTCAGCGAGCCGAGGCTGGTCATCATCTGGAACGCGCGGGTGTAGATGAAATCGCCGACCAGGACGCTTGCCGCATTACCGAACGCGGCATTCGCGGTCGCTTTCCCGCGACGCATGTCTGATTCATCCACCACATCGTCGTGCAGCAGCGTGGCAGTGTGGATAAACTCAATCAGCGCGGCGATGGTTACATGGGCATTTCCCTCGTAGCCGACAGCGCGTGCTGCCAGTACGGCGATCATAGGGCGAATGCGTTTTCCACCTCCACTGACGATGTAATAACCCAACTGATTGATGAGCTGAACATCTGAGTTGAGCTGTTCAAGAATCGTTGCATTGACACCCGCCATATCCTGCGCGGTTAACTCATTGATTTGTTGTAGATTCATCGCAAAAGCCGGGCTTAATGTCCTGTTTACCACTTATCCATACAGGATAACGAAGGTTTTACGTTAGAGTTGTAGTACTGATTGTACTGAAAAAACGGCTCAGATAAACGTTACCGTGAAAGTTGTGTTTTTTTTCTGCATGTATTGATGGTAGCACTTGTCAAAGGCTCGCGTTTTGCGTAATATTCGCGCCCTATTGTGAATATTTATAGCGCACTCTGAATCACACGATTAATGTGCGCGGAAGCGGAGTTCTATATGTACGCGGTTTTCCAAAGTGGTGGTAAACAACACCGAGTAAGCGAAGGTCAGACCGTTCGCCTGGAAAAGCTGGACATCGCAACTGGCGAATCTGTTGAATTCGCTGAAGTTCTGATGATCGCAAACGGTGAAGAAGTCAAAATCGGCGTTCCTTTCGTTGATGGCGGCGTAATCAAAGCTGAAGTTGTTGCTCACGGTCGTGGCGAGAAAGTTAAAATCGTTAAGTTTCGTCGTCGTAAACACTACCGTAAGCAGCAGGGCCACCGTCAGTGGTTCACTGATGTGAAAATTACTGGCATCAGCGCCTAAGACCTGAGGAGAGATTTAAATGGCACATAAAAAGGCTGGCGGCTCAACTCGTAACGGTCGCGATTCAGAAGCTAAACGTCTTGGCGTTAAGCGTTTCGGTGGCGAAACCGTTCTGGCGGGTAGCATCATCGTTCGTCAGCGTGGTACCAAATTCCACGCTGGTAACAACGTAGGTTGCGGTCGTGACCACACTCTGTTTGCTAAAGCAGACGGTAAAGTGAAATTCGAAGTTAAAGGCCCGAACAACCGTAAATACATCAGCATCGTTGCTGAGTAAGGTTTTCGTGGTCCGGTAACGGATTAAAGCCCCGCAACTCGTTGCGGGGCTTTTTACATTCGACGCCCGGAAAATCACAGTGGTCTCAGGCAGGGAATCCGGTATGAAGCAGCAGGCAGGTATTGGTATTCTTTTGGCACTCACCACGGCGATATGTTGGGGTGCTTTGCCGATTGCAATGAAGCAGGTACTGGAGGTCATGGAACCGCCTACCGTTGTCTTCTATCGCTTTTTAATGGCCACTGTCGGCCTCGGCCTCATTCTGACGGTGAAGCGTAAGCTGCCGCCGCTGCGAATTTTCCGTAACCCGCGTTGGCTGGTGCTGCTGGCGATTGCCACAGGCGGTCTGTTTGGGAACTTTGTTCTCTTCAGCTCCTCGCTGCAATATGTCAGTCCGACCGCTTCGCAGGTCATTGGGCAGCTTTCTCCCGTTGGGATGATGGTTGCCAGCGTATTTATCCTCAAAGAGAAAATGCGCGGTACGCAGATTGTTGGCGCTATCATGCTGGTCTGTGGGCTGGTGATGTTCTTCAACACCAGTTTGATTGAGATTTTCACGCGCCTGACCGACTACACCTGGGGCGTTATCTTCGGTGTCGGGGCGGCGATGGTCTGGGTGAGCTATGGCGTCGCGCAAAAGGTGTTATTGCGGCGGCTGGCGTCACAACAGATCCTGTTTTTACTGTACACTTTATGTACTATTGCGCTGCTGCCATTGGCAAAGCCGGCGGTTATCCATCAGCTCAGTGACTGGCAGCTGGCCTGCCTGATTTTCTGTGGGCTGAACACACTGGTTGGCTATGGCGCACTGGCGGAAGCCATGGCTCGCTGGCAGGCGGCGCAGGTGAGCGCGATTGTGACGCTCACCCCACTGTTTACACTGTTGTTTTCAGATTTATTATCAATGGCCTGGCCCGATTTCTTCGCCAGACCGATGTTAAACCTTATCGGTTATCTCGGTGCGTTTGTCGTGGTTGCGGGCGCAATGTATTCCGCCATTGGTCACCGTCTTTGGGGACGGTGGCGTAAGCGTGAGGCGGTTGTAGTTGTCCCCCGCTCAGGCGAATGATTTACGGAGAGTAAAATGAAGTTTGTTGATGAAGCAACGATCCTGGTTGTAGCAGGTGATGGCGGTAATGGTTGCGTAAGCTTCCGCCGTGAAAAATATATTCCACGCGGTGGCCCTGATGGCGGCGACGGCGGTGATGGCGGTGATGTCTGGCTGGAAGCGGACGAGAACCTGAACACCCTGATTGACTACCGTTTCGAAAAATCTTTCCGTGCTGAACGTGGCCAGAACGGCCAGAGCCGTGACTGTACCGGTAAGCGCGGGAAAGACGTCACCGTTAAAGTGCCGGTTGGTACGCGTGTTATCGATCAGGGTACTGGCGAAACCATGGGCGATATGACCAAACATGGTCAGCGTCTGATGGTGGCAAAAGGTGGCTGGCACGGTTTGGGGAACACCCGTTTTAAATCGTCCGTTAACCGTACTCCGCGCCAGAAAACGATGGGTACGCCGGGTGATAAACGTGACCTGCAACTGGAACTGATGCTGCTGGCCGACGTTGGGATGCTGGGTATGCCGAACGCTGGTAAATCCACCTTCATCCGCGCCGTGTCTGCGGCGAAGCCGAAAGTGGCGGATTATCCGTTTACCACCCTGGTGCCAAGCCTTGGTGTGGTGCGTATGGATAACGAGAAGAGCTTCGTGGTTGCCGATATTCCGGGGCTGATCGAAGGCGCAGCGGAAGGTGCTGGTCTGGGTATCCGCTTCCTGAAACACCTTGAGCGCTGCCGTGTTCTGCTGCACCTCATCGACATTGCGCCAATCGACGGTTCCGATCCGGTTGAGAACGCCCGCATTATTATTGGCGAACTGGAGAAGTACAGCGAAAAACTGGCCGGTAAGCCACGCTGGCTGGTCTTCAACAAGATCGACCTGATGGATAAAGCGGAAGCTGAAGCGAAGGCTCAGGAGATTGCAGACGCGCTGGGTTGGGAAGGTAAACACTACCTGATCTCCGCCGCCAGTCAGCAGGGCGTAAAAGACCTGTGCTGGGATGTCATGACCTTTATCATCGAGAATCCGATTGTCTCTGCTGAAGAAGCGGCGCAGCCGGAAAAAGTCGAATTCATGTGGGATGACTACCACCGTCAGCAGCTTGAAGAAGCGGCTGTCGAAGAAGAAGATGATGAAGACTGGGATGACGATTGGGACGAAGACGACGAAGAAGGCGTTGAGTTCATTTACAAGCGTTAACCTAAAAAACCCGGCCTGATGGCCGGGTTTTTTTATGCTCAGTTATTCTGATAAATATCCTTATACAACCGACTCTCAAACCGCACCAACGGAATACGCCTGTTACGTTGATCCGCCGGTGAAACCGCATAGCCCGAAAGATACTGCACAAACGCCATGCGCTGACCGCTGGCGGTGGTGATAAATCCGGCCAGGTTATACACACCCTGCAGTGAACCCGTTTTCGCGGAAACTTTGCCATCCACGCCCGCCTGATGCAGACCTGCGCGGTATTGCAGAGAACCGTCGTGCCCGGCGAGCGGCAGCATGGAGATGTAGTTCAGCTCGTTATCATGCTGAGCAATATATTGCAGAACTTGCATCATCGTCGCAGGGGCGATCAGGTTATGCCGTGAAAGGCCGGAGCCATCGGCGATAATCGTGTTGCCTAAATCGACGCCCGCCTGCTGACGCAGGATCTGACGTACCGCATCCGAACCAGCGCGCCAGGTACCCGGCACGTTGAAACGCGCGTGGCCAATCATCCGGAAAACGGTATCGGCGATCATGTTGTCCGATTTTTTCAGCATGATCCGCAGCAGATCGTGCAGCGGCGCAGATTGCTTACTGGCGATGACCGTTCCCGGCTCGTTGACGAGCGTCTGGCGCAGCAGCGTGCCGCTGTAGGTGATGCCAGCCTGCTTCAGTTCATCTTTAATGATCGCGCCGGCGTAGCTGGCGCCGTCCTGTATCGCGAAAGCCAGTGGAAGCGGCTCGGAACGCTGCGGCAGACAGCCGGTCAGGGTGTAGCGGTTAAGATCGCCTGGCACCACGTCCAGCTCACAGTATTGCGCGTCCGGGGAGCCTTTCGCCAGCGTACGTACCTGGCTGAACATGGTCACCGGATAGTAGGAAGCGACGCGAATAAACGCTAAATCATCCGCTTTTTGCGCACTATAGAGAGAAATCGAGAAGCAGTTGCGATCGACAATCGCGGCAGCGGGCGGGGCGCTGAAGCACTGGGTCATGTCGTTCCACGGCCAGCCAGGGGCTTTATCGTGACTGGCGAAAATCGAGGTATCAATCAGCACATTACCTTCAATTTTCTGTACGCCTGCTTTTTTCAGGTTCGCCACCATATTGCGAATATCCTGGCGTTTTAGCGTCGGATCGCCGCCAAATCGTGCCACCAGGTCGCCTTTCAGCGTGCCATCATCAATGCTGCCTTTACTCTCAAGGGTGGTGGTAAAACGGAAGTCAGGGCCAAGCTGTAGCAACGCCGCAAGCGCAGTGATCACTTTCTGCGTACTGGCAGGCAGCGCCATCTGCTGACTGTGGTAGTCAATCTCTGGCGCTGCTGCGCCCACTTTTTGCACCATAAAAGCAAGATTGGCCCCTGCAGGAAGTTGACTGGTGTACTCTTCAACATTCGCGGCCTGGACGCTAAACGCTATCGTGGTGGTCAATCCAATGATAAATCTGGAAAATCGCATAATCCCGCGCTAACAACCTGGAAACAAGCCGACATACTACGGCGCAACGCCCTGTAAAGTAAACGATGACCCATAGTGAACTTCAGGGTAAAATGCTTATCAAATGAGAAATTGCTGCTGACCTGGGACTTTGTACCCGGGTCGGTTTTCTTTTGCTTCTGGCCTGGCCGCGTGGCGTTGTCAGGCGGGCTGAGAGCCGGAGTGGGGTGAACTGCTCCCAACAGGAATGTTCAAGAGGTATAACAAATGCAAGCTATTCCGATGACCCTTCGTGGCGCAGAAAAACTGCGTGAAGAACTCGATTTTCTGAAATCTGTTCGCCGCCCAGAAATCATTGCGGCTATTGCGGACGCGCGTGAACACGGCGACCTGAAAGAGAACGCTGAATACCATGCCGCCCGTGAGCAGCAGGGCTTCTGCGAAGGCCGTATTAAAGATATCGAAGCCAAGCTGTCTAACGCGCAGGTGATCGACATCACCAAAATGCCTAACAATGGCCGCGTGATTTTTGGCTCCACCGTCACCGTACTGAACCTCGATACTGATGAAGAACAAACCTACCGTATCGTGGGTGATGATGAGGCGGATTTTAAGCAGAATCTGATTTCTGTGAACTCACCGATCGCGCGTGGCCTGGTCGGCAAAGAGCAGGATGATGTCGTAACCATTCGCACGCCAGGCGGCGAAGTTGAGTACGAAATCATTAAGGTAGAGTATCTTTAACGGTTGCCCAACACAGAGTTGTTGATGCATTGTAAAGATAAGAAAAAGGCCGCATAGCGGCCTTTTATCAAGCTGAAGAGCGTGGCATGTTGCTAGCCTTCGCGAAGGAAAACCCTCGTTTTACACACTGTTGTGTGCAATTTTAGGATATTCTTAACGTGGCAGCGAGATTTTACGCTCTTTACTCGGGCGATAAAGCACCAGCATTTTACCGATGACCTGTACGTTACAGGCGCCGGTTTCGCGCACGATAGCGTCCACGATCAAGGTTTTGGTCTCGCGATCTTCAGACGCGACTTTCACCTTGATAAGTTCATGGTGCTCTAACGCTTGTTCAATCTCGGCCAGTACCCCTTCGGTCAAACCATTATTGCCAAGCATGACTACCGGCTTGAGCGGATGTGCCAGACCTTTCAGGTGCTGTTTTTGTTTAGTACTCAGATTCATCGTATATTTTTGCTTACGTTGGGATTGAAAACGGGTCATTCTACCGCCATCTCCCATATATCGCCAAATAGTGCGTTGAAATTTACGCCGCATGGCAACGATGTTCTGCCCCGATGGGAAAGTTAAATGACAGGTAAGAAGCGTTCTGCCAGCTCAAGTCGCTGGCTTCAGGAACACTTTAGCGATAAATATGTTCAAGCGGCACAGAAAAAGGGGTTACGTTCCCGTGCCTGGTTTAAACTTGATGAAATACAGCAAAGTGACAAACTTTTTAAGCCGGGGATGACGGTTGTCGACCTCGGTGCTGCCCCAGGAGGCTGGTCACAGTACGTGGTCACGCAGATTGGTGGCAAAGGCCGCATCATTGCTTGCGATCTTTTACCTATGGATCCAATCGTTGGTGTGGACTTCCTTCAGGGCGACTTTCGTGATGAACTCGTTATGAAAGCGTTACTGGAACGCGTGGGTGACAGTAAAGTACAAGTTGTCATGTCAGATATGGCACCAAACATGAGTGGAACACCCGCGGTGGATATCCCCCGCGCCATGTATCTGGTGGAGCTGGCGCTTGAAATGGCTCGTGATGTATTAGCGCCAGGCGGTAATTTTGTAGTGAAGGTGTTCCAGGGCGAAGGCTTCGATGAGTATCTAAGGGAAATTCGCTCCCTGTTTACGAAGGTGAAAGTTCGTAAGCCGGACTCTTCCCGCGCACGTTCGCGAGAAGTGTACATTGTAGCGACCGGGCGAAAACCATAGACGGTGGATTTTCAAACGAAAGTTTGAAAGACACTGGATATAGAGTATCCTGACGCTGTTTTTAACACAGTTGTAATAAGAGGTTAATCCCTTGAGTGACATGGCGAAAAACCTAATACTCTGGCTGGTCATTGCCGTTGTGCTGATGTCAGTATTCCAGAGCTTTGGGCCCAGCGAGTCGAATAGCCGCAAGGTGGACTACTCTACCTTCCTGCAAGAGGTCAATCAGGACCAGGTTCGCGAAGCGCGTATCAACGGACGTGAGATCAACGTTACCAAGAAAGATAGTAACCGTTACACGACTTACATTCCGGTTAACGATCCGAAGCTTCTCGACAACCTGCTGACTAAAAATGTCAAAGTGGTTGGCGAACCGCCTGAAGAACCGAGCCTGCTGGCTTCTATCTTCATCTCCTGGTTCCCGATGTTGTTACTGATCGGTGTCTGGATCTTCTTCATGCGCCAGATGCAGGGCGGCGGTGGCAAAGGTGCCATGTCGTTCGGTAAGAGCAAAGCGCGCATGCTGACGGAAGATCAGATCAAAACCACCTTTGCTGACGTCGCAGGCTGTGACGAAGCGAAAGAAGAGGTGGCTGAGCTGGTTGAATACCTGCGTGAGCCGAGCCGTTTCCAGAAACTGGGCGGTAAAATTCCGAAAGGCGTCCTGATGGTCGGCCCTCCGGGTACCGGTAAAACGCTGCTGGCGAAAGCGATCGCTGGCGAAGCGAAGGTTCCGTTCTTTACGATTTCCGGTTCTGACTTCGTAGAAATGTTCGTCGGTGTGGGTGCATCTCGTGTGCGTGACATGTTCGAACAGGCGAAGAAAGCGGCACCGTGCATCATCTTTATCGATGAAATCGACGCCGTAGGCCGCCAGCGTGGCGCAGGCCTGGGCGGTGGTCACGATGAACGTGAACAGACTCTGAACCAGATGCTGGTTGAGATGGACGGCTTCGAAGGTAACGAAGGTATTATCGTTATCGCGGCAACTAACCGTCCGGACGTTCTTGACCCGGCGCTGCTGCGTCCTGGCCGTTTCGACCGTCAGGTTGTGGTTGGCCTGCCAGATGTTCGCGGTCGTGAGCAGATCCTGAAAGTTCACATGCGTCGCGTACCGCTGTCGCCGGATATTGACGCGGCAATTATTGCCCGTGGTACCCCTGGCTTCTCCGGTGCAGACCTGGCGAACCTGGTGAACGAAGCGGCACTGTTTGCGGCTCGTGGCAACAAACGCGTTGTATCGATGGTTGAGTTCGAAAAAGCGAAAGACAAAATCATGATGGGTGCGGAACGTCGCTCCATGGTGATGACGGAAGCGCAGAAAGAATCCACCGCGTACCACGAAGCAGGCCACGCGATTATTGGTCGCCTGGTACCGGAACACGATCCGGTGCACAAAGTGACGATTATCCCGCGCGGACGTGCGTTGGGTGTGACCTTCTTCCTGCCTGAAGGCGACGCGATCAGCGCCAGCCGTCAGAAACTGGAAAGTCAGATTTCTACGCTGTATGGCGGTCGTCTGGCAGAAGAGATCATCTACGGTGCAGAGCATGTTTCTACCGGTGCGTCGAACGACATTAAAGTCGCGACGAACCTGGCGCGTAACATGGTCACCCAGTGGGGCTTCTCCGACAAACTCGGTCCGCTGCTGTACGCGGAAGAAGAAGGCGAAGTGTTCCTGGGCCGTTCTGTCGCGAAAGCGAAACATATGTCTGATGAAACTGCGCGTATCATCGACCAGGAAGTAAAATTGCTGATCGAACGTAACTACGACCGTGCGCGTCAGTTGCTAAACGATAATCTGGACATCCTGCATTCAATGAAAGATGCGCTCATGAAATATGAGACCATCGATGCGCCGCAGATTGATGACCTGATGGCCCGCCGTGATGTTCGCCCGCCAGCTGGCTGGGAAGAACCGGGTTCATCCAACAATTCTGACAACAATGGCACCCCGCGTGCGCCGCGTCCGGTCGATGAACCGCGTACGCCGAACCCGGGCAACACCATGTCAGAACAGTTAGGCGACAAATAAGTTATCCGCACGTGATAACGTAGCATCACCTGAAACCCTGAGGCTTGCCTCAGGGTTTTTTTACATTCAAGACAAGAATCAATCGGAAGGATTAGCCATGAAACTCTTCGCCCAGGGCTCCACGCTGGATCTCTCTCACCCTCACGTTATGGGCATTCTGAACGTCACGCCGGATTCATTTTCCGATGGCGGAACGCACAATACGTTAGTGGAGGCGGTGAAGCACGCTAACCTGATGATTAACGCCGGGGCGACGATTGTGGATGTGGGCGGTGAGTCTACGCGCCCTGGAGCGTCTGACGTCAGCGTCGAAGAAGAGCTGGAGCGCGTGATCCCCGTCGTAGAGGCGATTGCTCAGCGATTTGAGGTGTGGATCTCCGTCGATACATCAAAACCGGAAGTCATCCGCGAATCTGCGCGCGTAGGCGCACACATAATTAATGATATCCGCTCGCTCAACGAACCCGGCGCGCTGGAAGCGGCAGCTGAAACCGGCCTGCCCGTATCCCTGATGCATATGCAGGGCAACCCAAAAACGATGCAGGAAGCGCCGAAGTATGATGACGTTTTTGCGGATGTGAATCGCTTCTTTATTGAGCAAATTGCACGCTGCAAAGCGGCAGGTATCGGAAAAGAGAAATTGATCCTCGACCCGGGGTTCGGTTTCGGTAAGAATCTCTCCCATAATTATGCATTACTGGCACGCCTGTCCGAATTCCATCATTTTGGTCTTCCGCTGTTCGTTGGAATGTCGCGTAAGTCGATGATTGGTCAGTTGCTGAACGTTGGGCCCACCGAACGTCTCAGTGGCAGCCTGGCGTGTGCGGTGATTGCCGCAATGCAGGGGGCGCATATTATTCGTGTCCATGATGTCAAAGAAACTGTAGAAGCGATGCGCGTGGTGGAAGCTACGTTGTCAGCGAAGGAAAACAAACGCTATGAGTAAACGTAAATATTTTGGTACCGATGGTATTCGTGGCCGCGTAGGCGATGCGCCAATCACCCCTGATTTCGTATTGAAACTAGGCTGGGCGGCCGGGAAAGTGCTGGCAAGCCATGGTTCACGTAAGATCATCATCGGTAAAGATACCCGCATCTCAGGCTATATGCTGGAGTCTGCGCTGGAAGCCGGCCTGGCCGCTGCGGGGCTCTCTGCGTCCTTTACTGGCCCAATGCCGACCCCTGCGGTGGCTTACCTGACGCGTACCTTCCGTGCCGAGGCAGGCATTGTTATCTCCGCATCGCACAACCCATACTACGACAACGGCATCAAATTCTTCTCCATCGACGGCACCAAACTGCCGGATGAAGTTGAAGAAGCCATCGAAGCTGAGCTGGAAAAAGAGATCAGCTGCGTGGATTCTGCCGAGCTGGGTAAAGCCAGCCGCATCGTGGATGCCGCGGGCCGCTATATTGAATTCTGTAAAGCGACCTTCCCGAACGAACTGAGTCTGAACGACCTGAAAATCGTGGTTGACTGTGCGAACGGTGCTACTTATCACATCGCGCCGAACGTATTCCGCGAACTGGGCGCGCAGGTTGTTGCCATCGGCTGTGAGCCGGACGGTGTCAACATTAACCAGGAAGTCGGCGCAACCGACGTTCGTGCCTTACAGGCGCGCGTACTGGCCGAGAAAGCGCATCTTGGCATCGCCTTTGATGGCGACGGCGACCGCGTCATCATGGTTGACCATGAAGGTAACAAAGTTGACGGTGACCAGATCCTCTACATCATCGCCCGTGAAGGGTTGCGTCAGGGCAAACTGCGCGGTGGCGCGGTCGGCACCCTGATGAGCAACATGGGTCTGGAAGTCGCGCTGAAGCAGTTAGGTATTCCGTTTGTACGCGCCAAAGTCGGCGACCGTTACGTGCTGGAAAAACTGCAGGAGAAAGACTGGCGCATTGGCGCGGAAAACTCCGGCCACGTCATCCTGCTGGACCAAACCACGACGGGCGACGGTATTGTGGCGGCATTGCAGGTCGTTGCAGCGATGGTACGCAACCATATGTCTCTGCATGACCTGTGCAGCGGGATGAAAATGTTCCCGCAGGTGCTGGTCAACGTCCGCTTCACTGCGGGTAGCGGCGACCCGCTGGAAAATGAGACCGTAAAAGCGGTGACGGCGGAAGTGGAATCCGCACTGGGCAACCGTGGCCGCGTACTGCTGCGTAAATCTGGCACTGAGCCGCTGATTCGCGTGATGGTCGAGGGCGAGGATGAAGCACAGGTTACTGCTTTCGCTAATCGTATTGCGGATGCGGTGAAAGCGGTCTGATACTGGCGATAAGTGATTAATAAGGCGGCGATTGCCGCCTTTCTTTTAGGGAAAATAGGCTTTTTTGCTGTTTTTTTCCGCAGTTGATACAATGCGATAAAATTGCCCTTGCGAAGGTGATTCGCTTTGGTTAGTATTCACACCCGCTTCAGTGGGAAACATTAAAAACGCCCACTTTAATTGGTCGAAGCAATTGGTATGCGGCAACTCCGCAAGGAACAGGTTGATTATGTACGAAGCTCTTTTAGTAGTTTTCCTTATTGTAGCGATTGGCCTCGTAGGTCTGATCATGCTGCAGCAAGGTAAAGGCGCTGATATGGGAGCCTCCTTCGGAGCAGGCGCTTCCGGCACGCTGTTTGGTTCAAGTGGTTCTGGTAACTTCATGACCCGCATGACCGCAGTTCTGGCAACGTTGTTCTTCATTATCAGTCTGGCGCTGGGTAACATTAACAGCAACAAGACCAATAAAGGAAGCGAGTGGGAAAATCTGAGTGCGCCGAAAACCGAGCAAACTCAGCCAGCTGCACCGGCTCAGCCGACCAGCGATATCCCACACTAAGAGTTGTATCTGTGCTGAGGTGGTGGAATTGGTAGACACGCTACCTTGAGGTGGTAGTGCCCTAACGGGCTTGTGGGTTCGAGTCCCATCCTCAGTACCAATATTCCGAAAAAAGACGCTGAAAAGCGTCTTTTTTTTCGTCTGTGACCCGTCCTGATAAGCGCAGCGCATCAGGCATTGTGCACGCGGCACAACCGCCGGATGGCGGCTTCGCCTTATCCGGCCTACAAATGTGCCAAACACCAAACACCAAACACCAAACACCAAACACCGCACGCTTCGTAGGCCTGATAAGCGAAGCGCCATCAGGCATCGTGCAAGCAGCAGAACCGCCAGACGGCGGTACAACCTACCCACAAAAAAAGCCGCTTACGCGGCTTTTTAGATGCATCGACAGAGACGCAATTACTTCCCTTTCTTCTCCAGATTCTCAACCTGCGGAACACCGCTGGCGGCTGAGGAAGAGAGCAGACCGGTTTTCGCATAACCAAACAACTTATCGCGCGTGTCGGTGATATCCAGATTACGCATAGTCAGCTGGCCGATACGATCTTCGGCAGAGAACATGGAGTCGCCTTTCTCCATAGTCAGACGCTCTGCTTTATAGGTCAGGTTGTCAGACACGGTATTCAGAATGGAGTAGTCGTTCCCGCGACGCAGTTCCAGCGTTACTTCGCCGGTAATCTGGCTTGCGACCCAGCGTTGCAGTGAATCACGCAGCATCAGCGCCTGAGAATCGAACCAACGGCCCTGGTACAGCAGACGACCCAACTGACGGCCATGCGCATGATACTGCTCGATGGTGTCTTCGTTGTGAATACCGGTCAGCAGACGCTCGTAAGCGATATGCAGCAGCGCCATCCCCGGAGCTTCGTAGATGCCACGGCTTTTTGCTTCAATGATACGGTTTTCAATCTGATCGCTCATGCCCAGACCGTGACGGCCACCGATACGATTCGCTTCCAGCATCATCTCCACGTCGTCACTGAAGGTTTTACCGTTCAGCGCGACCGGATGACCCTGTTCAAAACGTACGGTCACTTCTTCTGCCGGGATCTTCACGTTCTCGTCCCAGAACTTCACGCCCATAATCGGGTTAACGATTTTGACGCTGGAGTTCAGGAATTCCAGATCTTTCGCTTCGTGCGTCGCGCCGAGCATGTTGGAGTCGGTGGAGTAGGCTTTCTCAACAGACATCTTGTAGTCGAAGCCGCAGGAAATCATGAACTCAGACATCTCATGGCGACCGCCAAGTTCATCGATAAAGTCGCTATCGAGCCACGGTTTGTAAATCTGTAGTTCGGCGTTGGTCAGCAGGCCATAACGATAGAAACGTTCAATATCGTTGCCTTTATAGGTGCTGCCGTCGCCCCAAATGTTCACGCCATCTTCTTTCATGGCGGCAACCAGCATGGTGCCGGTAACGGCACGGCCGAGTGGGGTTGTGTTGAAGTAGGTCAGACCGCCAGTGGTATTGTGGAAGGCGCCACATTGAATAGCGGCAATACCTTCTGCAACCAGCTGCTTACGGCAGTCGATCAGACGAGCGTTCTCTGCGCCGTATTCCATGGCACGGCGTGGGATAGCGTCGTAGTCTTCTTCATCAGGCTGGCCCAGGTTTGCAGTATAGGCATAAGGCACTGCTCCTTTTTGTCGCATCCACAGCAGCGCCGCGCTGGTGTCCAGACCGCCGGAGAAGGCGATACCAATACGTTGACCTACCGGAAGATGCTTGAGAATCGTCGTCATAAAGTAAAACCCTGCTTTGATAGACTGATGGAGAAAACGCTTTTTCGCTCTCAGTGAATTTTTATGCAAAATAAATGAGTTTTCATTTAATCATCTTTTGCGCAATACCGGAAGTGCTTCGTGCGATTTTCAGTGAAAAATCCTTATCGCTTCGGCGTATCACTCCTGACACATTACCGCCAGTGATACTGCTTGTCCGCTGCATAGAATGTGAGGTTGACAGGATGTTACTTTCTTCCTTATACTACAGGCCGATTTTACGTCCCGTCCTCGGTACCAAATCCCAGCATTATTTGCATTTTTTACTCAAAACGCGTAAAATTTGCCACGTTTCAGGCGCGGGGTGGAGCAGCCTGGTAGCTCGTCGGGCTCATAACCCGAAGGTCGTCGGTTCAAATCCGGCCCCCGCAACCACTTTCCCTTAGAGTTCTTTTTCAAATATACTGTGAAGACTTAGGCCTTCGTAGCTGGATTTGAAAAAAATTCTTTCGGAAGGTTCTCCAGGCCGCAGTTGCGGCTATAGGGTTCAGTTATCTAAAGCCCCGATTTATCGGGGTTTTTTGTTATCTGACTACAGAATAACTGGGCTTTACGCCCTTTTTTTATGTCTTGGGGGTGGGTTTGTCCACATTAGAGCAAAAATTAACAGAGATGATTACGGCACCAGTTGAAGCCCTGGGCTACGAACTGGTCGGCATCGAATTTATTCGCGGTCGCACATCCACACTGCGCATCTATATTGATAGTGAAGATGGCATCAATGTTGATGATTGTGCTGATGTGAGCCACCAGGTAAGCGCGGTAATGGATGTAGAAGATCCGATTACTGTGGCTTACAACCTGGAAGTTTCCTCTCCGGGCCTCGATCGTCCTATGTTCACCGCGGAACACTACACGCGTTTCCTGGGTGAAGAGGTGACGCTGGTCCTGCGCATGGCGGTTCAGAACCGTCGTAAATGGCAGGGCATTATCAAAGCGGTAGACGGTGAAATGATCACTGTGACAGTCGAAGGCAAAGATGAAGTGTTCGCGCTGAGTAACATCCAGAAGGCGAACCTGGTTCCCCACTTTTAACAGTCTGGATTGAGGTGAAAGGCCCCGATGAACAAAGAAATTTTGGCTGTTGTTGAAGCCGTCTCCAATGAGAAAGCGCTGCCGCGTGAGAAGATTTTCGAAGCGCTGGAAAGCGCGCTGGCAACGGCTACTAAGAAAAAATACGAGCAAGAAATTGACGTTCGCGTAGAAATTGATCGTAAGAGCGGCGATTTCGACACATTCCGTCGTTGGGTGATCGTTGAAGAGGTCACGCAGCCGACTAAAGAAATTACCCTGGAAGCAGCACGCTACGAAGACGAAAGCCTGAACGTGGGTGAGTACGTTGAAGACCAGATCGAATCTGTGACCTTCGACCGTATCACCACCCAAACGGCGAAACAGGTTATCGTCCAGAAAGTTCGTGAAGCTGAACGCGCAATGGTCGTTGATCAGTTCCGCGAGCACGAAGGTGAAATCATCACCGGCGTGGTGAAGAAAGTGAACCGTGACAACATCTCTCTGGATCTCGGCAACAATGCTGAAGCCGTTATCCTGCGTGAAGATATGCTGCCGCGTGAGAACTTCCGTCCAGGCGACCGTATCCGTGGTGTACTTTATTCCGTACGTCCGGAAGCGCGTGGCGCACAGCTGTTCGTCACGCGTTCCAAGCCGGAAATGCTGATCGAACTGTTCCGCATTGAAGTGCCAGAAATTGGCGAAGAAGTTATTGAAATCAAAGCAGCCGCTCGCGATCCAGGTTCTCGTGCGAAAATCGCCGTGAAAACCAACGATAAGCGTATCGATCCGGTGGGTGCTTGCGTGGGTATGCGCGGTGCGCGTGTTCAGGCCGTTTCGACAGAACTGGGCGGCGAGCGTATCGACATCGTTCTTTGGGACGATAACCCGGCGCAGTTCGTGATCAACGCAATGGCGCCGGCGGATGTCGCGTCTATCGTGGTCGACGAAGATAAACACACTATGGATATCGCTGTTGAAGCGGGCAACCTGGCGCAGGCGATTGGCCGTAACGGTCAGAACGTGCGTCTTGCCTCGCAGCTGAGCGGCTGGGAACTCAACGTGATGACCGTTGATGACCTGCAGGCGAAGCATCAGGCTGAAGCGCACGCAGCGATCGATACCTTCACCAAATATCTCGATATTGATGAAGATTTCGCGACAGTGCTGGTTGAAGAAGGCTTCTCCACGCTGGAAGAACTGGCCTACGTGCCAATGAAAGAACTGCTGGAAATCGACGGTCTTGATGAAGACACCGTTGAGGCACTGCGCGAACGTGCTAAAAACGCACTGACCACTCTGGCACTGGCCCAGGAAGAAAGCCTCGGTGATAACAAACCGGCTGACGATCTGCTCAACCTTGAAGGGCTGGATCGTACAATGGCATTCAAACTGGCAGCTCGTGGTGTTTGTACGCTGGAAGATCTCGCTGAACAAGGCGTTGATGACCTGGCTGATATCGAAGGTTTAACTGACGAGAAAGCCGGCGAGCTCATCATGGCCGCCCGTAATATTTGCTGGTTCGGCGACGAAGCGTAATAAACTGTAGCAGGAAGGAACAGCATGACAGATGTAACCGTAAAAACGCTGGCCGCAGAGATACAGACCTCGGTGGATCGCCTGGTACAGCAATTTGCTGACGCTGGTATCCCGAAGTCTGCTGATGACTCTGTGTCCGCACAAGAGAAACAAACTTTACTGGCGCACCTGAACCGTGAAAACGGTTCTGCGCCGGACAAATTGACCCTGCAGCGCAAAACGCGCAGCACGCTCAATATCCCAGGTACCGGCGGTAAAAGTAAGTCGGTACAAATCGAAGTCCGCAAGACACGCACCTTTGTGAAACGCGATCCGCAAGAGGCTGAACGCCTGGCCGCGGAAGAGCAGGCGCAGCGTGAAGCGGAAGAGCAAGCCCGTCGTGAAGCTGAAGAAGCAGCGAAGCGCGAGGCGCAACAAAAAGCCGAACGTGAGGCCGCAGAACAAGCTAAGCGTGAAGCCGCTGATAAAGCGAAACGTGAAGCTGCGGAAAAAGACAAAGTGAGCAATCAACAAGACGATATGACTAAAACTGCCCAGGCTGAGAAAGCCCGCCGTGAAAGTGAAGCTGCTGAGCTGAAGCGTAAAGCGGAAGAAGAAGCACGCCGCAAGCTTGAAGAAGAAGCGCGCCGCGTAGCGGAAGAAGCCCGCCGCATGGCAGAAGAAAACGAGAAAAATGGCGTGAATAACGCTGAGCCGACTGAAGACACCAGCGACTATCACGTCACCACTTCTCAGCATGCTCGCCAGGCTGAAGATGAAAACGACCGTGAAGTTGAAGGTGGTCGTGGCCGTGGTCGCAACGCGAAAGCGGCGCGTCCGGCGAAAAAAGGCAACAAACACGCTGAATCTAAAGCCGATCGTGAAGAAGCGCGTGCCGCTGTTCGCGGTGGTAAAGGTGGAAAACGTAAAGGTTCTTCTCTGCAGCAGGGCTTCCAGAAGCCAGCGCAGGCGGTCAACCGTGACGTTATCATCGGCGAAACCATCACCGTTGGCGATCTGGCTAACAAAATGGCCGTTAAAGGTTCTCAGGTCATCAAAGCGATGATGAAACTGGGCGCAATGGCGACCATCAACCAGGTCATCGATCAGGAAACCGCACAGCTGGTTGCCGAAGAGATGGGCCACAAAGTTATCCTGCGTCGTGAAAACGAGCTGGAAGAAGCGGTAATGAGCGACCGTGACACGGGTGCTGCGGCTGAACCGCGCGCGCCGGTTGTGACCATCATGGGTCACGTTGACCACGGTAAAACCTCTCTGCTGGACTACATTCGTTCAACGAAAGTGGCCTCTGGCGAAGCGGGCGGCATTACTCAGCACATCGGTGCATACCACGTTGAAACTGACAACGGTATGATCACCTTCCTGGATACCCCAGGCCACGCCGCATTTACCTCTATGCGTGCTCGTGGTGCGCAGGCAACGGATATCGTTGTTCTGGTTGTTGCAGCAGACGACGGCGTGATGCCGCAGACCATCGAAGCTATCCAGCACGCGAAAGCGGCGCAGGTTCCGCTGGTTGTTGCTGTGAACAAAATCGATAAGCCAGAAGCAGACCTCGATCGCGTTAAGAACGAACTCTCCCAGTACGGCGTTATGCCGGAAGAGTGGGGCGGTGAAGCACAGTTCATCCCAGTTTCTGCGAAAGCGGGTACCGGTATTGATGACCTGCTGAACGCCATCCTGCTGCAGGCTGAAGTTCTGGAGCTGAAAGCGGTTCGTAAAGGTATGGCGAGCGGCGCGGTTATCGAATCCTTCCTGGATAAAGGTCGTGGTCCGGTTGCTACCGTTCTGGTACGCGAAGGTACTCTGCACAAGGGCGACATCGTTCTGTGTGGCTTCGAATATGGCCGTGTTCGTGCGATGCGTAACGAACTGGGTCAGGAAGTGCTGGAAGCAGGTCCGTCCATTCCGGTGGAAATCCTCGGTCTGTCCGGTGTTCCGGCTGCCGGTGATGAAGTGACCGTTGTGCGTGACGAGAAGAAAGCGCGTGAAGTTGCACTGTATCGTCAGGGTAAATTCCGTGAAGTTAAACTGGCTCGTCAGCAGAAATCTAAACTCGAGAACATGTTCGCCAACATGACCGAAGGCGAAGTTCACGAAGTGAACATCGTGCTGAAGGCAGACGTACAGGGTTCAGTAGAAGCGATTTCCGATTCCTTGCTGAAACTGTCTACCGACGAAGTGAAAGTGAAGATCATCGGTTCTGGCGTAGGTGGTATCACCGAAACCGACGCCACGCTTGCTGCGGCTTCCAACGCCATCCTGGTTGGCTTCAACGTCCGTGCTGATGCCTCTGCGCGCCGCGTGATCGAAGCAGAAAGCCTGGATCTGCGTTACTACTCCGTCATCTATAACCTGATCGACGAAGTGAAAGCAGCGATGAGCGGCATGCTGTCTCCGGAACTGAAACAGCAGATCATCGGTCTGGCTGAAGTGCGTGACGTGTTCAAATCACCGAAATTCGGTGCGATCGCGGGCTGTATGGTTACCGAAGGTCTCATCAAGCGTCACAACCCAATCCGCGTTCTGCGCGACAACGTGGTTATCTATGAAGGCGAGCTGGAATCCCTGCGCCGCTTCAAAGATGACGTTAACGAAGTCCGTAACGGCATGGAATGTGGTATCGGCGTGAAGAACTACAACGACGTTCGCGTTGGCGATATGATCGAAGTGTTCGAGATCATCGAGATTCAGCGTACGATTGCCTAAGGTTGATTGGGTGTAGGCCGGATAAGGCGTCACGCCGCATCCGGCAGCCGTTGCCTGATGCGACACTCGCGCGTCTTATCAGGCCTACGTGAACAGCCCTTTCCACCTGAGATTAATTTTAAAAGGGGCTTTTGGCCCCTTTTTTGTCTGGAGAATTTATTATGGCGAAAGAATTTGGTCGCCCGCAGCGCGTGGGCCAGGAGATGCAAAAAGAGATCGCACTCATCCTGCAGCGCGAAATTAAAGACCCGCGTCTGGGCATGATGACGACCGTTTCCGGCGTGGAAATGTCCCGTGATCTGGCCTATGCCAAAGTGTTTGTTACCTTCCTGAACGACAAAGATGAAGCTGCCGTAAAAGCAGGCATCAAAGCGCTGCAGGAAGCATCCGGTTTCATCCGCTCGCTGCTGGGCAAAGCCATGCGTCTGCGTATCGTGCCGGAACTGACCTTCTTCTACGACAACTCGTTAGTTGAAGGGATGCGCATGTCCAACCTGGTGACTAACGTGGTTAAGCATGACGAAGAACGTCGTGTGAACCCGGACGACAGCAAGGAGGACTGATGAGTCGTCCTCGTCGTCGCGGTCGTGATATCCACGGCGTATTGTTGCTGGACAAACCGCAAGGTGCATCCAGCAATGATGTGCTGCAAAAAGTAAAACGTCTCTATAACGCGAACCGCGCCGGGCATACCGGGGCGCTGGATCCGCTGGCGACCGGCATGCTGCCGATTTGCCTTGGGGAAGCGACCAAGTTTTCCCAGTATCTGCTGGATTCCGATAAGCGTTATCGCGTCATCGCACGATTGGGCCAGCGTACCGATACGTCCGATGCCGACGGTCAGATTGTCGAAGAGCGCCCGGTGACCTTCACCGATGCGCAGCTGGCTGAGGCGCTGGAGAGTTTTCGTGGCGATACCCAGCAGGTGCCGTCAATGTATTCGGCGCTGAAGTATCAGGGCAAAAAGCTCTACGAATACGCCCGCCAGGGCATTGAAGTACCGCGTGAAGCGCGCCCGATTACCGTGTATGAACTGCTGTTTATTCGCCACGAAGGCGATGAACTGGAGCTGGAAATACACTGTTCGAAAGGCACCTATATTCGCACCATCATTGATGACCTGGGTGAAAAGCTCGGCTGCGGCGCGCACGTCATTTTCCTGCGTCGTCTGGCGGTGAGTAAATATCCGGTTGAACGGATGGTGACCCTGGAACAGTTGCGTGAGTATGTCGAGCAGGCTGAACAGCAGGGTATTCCTGCCACCCAACTGCTGGACCCGCTGCTGATGCCGATGGATAGTCCAGCTTCGGACTTCCCCGTCGTCAATATTCCATCCGTCGTGGCGGCGTACTTTAAGAACGGTCAGCCGGTGCGCGCCTCTCAGGCGCCAGCCAGCGGATTAGTCCGCGTCACTGAAGGCGACGACGCGAAATTTATCGGCATGGCTGAAATCGATGATGAAGGCCGCGTCGCACCGCGTCGCCTGGTGGTGGAATACCCCGAGTGAGGTAATTGCCTCTCTTGCGATAACAGGCCGCTACGAGTAGAATGTTGCGGCTTAACGCCTGCGTAATTGTTTAACAATTGGCAAGCGTTATCTCAGGGCTGCTGAATTAGAGATCGGCACCCTTTCATTCTTTTAAATTTGGAGTTCAAAATGTCTCTAAGCGTTGAAGCTAAAGCACAAATCGTTTCTGAGTTCGGTCGCGATGCGAACGACAGCGGTTCTACCGAAGTTCAGGTTGCTCTGCTGACTGCACAGATCAACCACCTGCAGGGTCACTTTGCAGAGCACAAAAAAGATCACCACAGCCGTCGTGGTCTGCTGCGCATGGTTTCTCAGCGTCGTAAACTGCTGGACTACCTGAAACGTAAAGATGTTGCACGCTACACCGCGCTGATCGAGCGTCTGGGTCTGCGTCGCTAATTCTGGCGAGTTTCAGAAAGAGGGGCCTTTATGGCCCCTTTTTTCCACCAGATGTCAGCTATTTAAGAGAAAATGTACCCGAAAAAAGTAGCGCTTAAGCGAAAGCCAGTGTGCCACGTAAATGAATTTACAACGCACTTTGCTAACGCAGCGGTATTTTGAAAGATAACGGGTATAATGTATTGTTGTTGTACATGTTCTTCATTGCAGAGGTTCGCGCGGCTAATGAGAGGCTTCACCCATGAAGGGTTAGGGTTGTCATTAGTCGCGAGGATGCAAAGAAGATCGGGTTCCAATGTCGGCACGCCTGAAGGTGTGCTGCCACTTAATAAGAAAGGATAGAATTTTGCTTAATCCGATCGTTCGTAAATTCCAGTACGGCCAACACACCGTAACCCTGGAAACCGGCATGATGGCGCGCCAGGCAACTGCCGCTGTTATGGTTAGCATGGATGACACCGCGGTATTCGTTACCGTTGTCGGCCAGAAAAAAGCGAAACCAGGCCAGGATTTCTTCCCGCTGACCGTTAACTATCAGGAGCGTACCTACGCTGCTGGTCGTATCCCGGGTAGCTTCTTCCGTCGTGAAGGCCGTCCAAGCGAAGGCGAAACCCTGATCGCGCGTCTGATTGACCGCCCGGTTCGCCCGCTGTTCCCGGAAGGCTTCGTCAACGAAGTTCAGGTTATCGCGACCGTTGTGTCCGTAAACCCGCAGGTTAACCCAGACATCGTGGCAATGATTGGTGCATCCGCTGCGCTGTCTCTGTCCGGTATCCCGTTCAACGGCCCAATCGGCTCTGCACGTGTAGGTTATATCAATGACCAGTACGTACTGAACCCGACTCAGGACGAGCTGAAAGAAAGCAAGCTGGACCTGGTTGTTGCCGGTACCGAAGCCGCTGTACTGATGGTTGAATCCGAAGCAGAACTGCTGAGCGAAGACGTTATGCTGGGCGCAGTTGTCTTCGGTCACGAACAGCAGCAGACCGTTATTCGTGAAATCAACGAACTGGTTAAAGAAGCCGGTAAACCACGTTGGGACTGGCAGCCAGAAGCAGTAAACGACGCGCTGAATGCACGCGTTGCTGCGCTGGCAGAAGCTCGTCTGAGCGACGCTTACCGCATCACCGACAAACAAGAGCGTTATGCTCAGGTTGACGTGATCAAATCTGAAACCATCGCAACGCTGGTAGCTGAAGACGAAACTCTGGACGCTAACGAGCTGGGCGAAATCCTGCACGCTATTGAGAAAAACGTTGTTCGTAGCCGCGTACTGGCAGGCGAACCGCGTATCGATGGCCGTGAAAAAGACATGATCCGTGGTCTGGACGTGCGCACTGGCGTTCTGCCGCGTACTCACGGCTCCGCGCTGTTCACCCGTGGTGAAACTCAGGCGCTGGTTACTGCTACTCTGGGTACCACCCGCGATGCGCAGAACCTCGACGAGCTGATGGGCGAGCGTACTGACAACTTCCTGTTCCACTACAACTTCCCTCCGTACTGCGTAGGTGAAACCGGTATGGTCGGTTCTCCGAAGCGTCGTGAAATTGGTCACGGCCGTCTGGCGAAACGCGGCGTACTGGCAGTGATGCCGGAACTGGACAAATTCCCGTACACCGTTCGTGTGGTTTCTGAAATCACCGAATCTAACGGTTCTTCTTCCATGGCTTCCGTGTGTGGCGCGTCTCTGGCGCTGATGGACGCAGGTGTGCCGATCAAAGCCGCCGTTGCGGGTATCGCGATGGGTCTGGTGAAAGAAGGCGACAACTTTGTTGTTCTGTCTGACATCCTGGGCGACGAAGACCACCTGGGCGATATGGACTTCAAAGTAGCGGGTTCCCGCGACGGTATCTCTGCGCTGCAGATGGATATCAAAATTGAAGGTATCACCAAAGAAATCATGCAGGTTGCTCTGAACCAGGCTAAAGGTGCGCGTCTGCACATCCTGGGCGTGATGGAACAGGCGATCAACGCGCCGCGCGGCGACATCTCTCAGTTCGCACCGCGTATCCACACCATCAAGATCAGCCCGGACAAAATCAAAGACGTTATCGGTAAAGGCGGTTCTGTTATCCGTGCCCTGACCGAAGAAACCGGCACCACCATCGAAATCGAAGATGACGGTACTGTGAAGATCGCTGCGACCGACGGTGAGAAAGCGAAATACGCTATCCGTCGTATCGAAGAGATCACTGCAGAGATCGAAGTGGGTCGTATCTATAACGGTAAAGTGACCCGTATTGTAGACTTTGGCGCATTCGTTGCCATCGGCGGCGGTAAAGAAGGTCTGGTGCACATCTCTCAGATCGCTGACAAGCGTGTTGAGAAAGTCACTGATTACCTGCAGATGAATCAGGAAGTACCGGTTAAGGTTCTGGAAGTTGACCGTCAGGGCCGTATCCGTCTGAGCATCAAAGAAGCAACCGAGCAGTCTCAGCCTGCTGCCGCACCGGAAGCTCCGGCCGCGGAACAAGGCGAGTAAGGTTTGCCGTTTTGCCCTCTGCGCAAGCAGGGGGCAATTTTACCTGGCGGGATGCCTGTTTGCAGCCGGGGGACAGGACGTTCATCCAATTGTTGTCTTCGGGAGTGGGAAATGAAGCCTTTTTTGCGCTGGTGTTTCGTAGCGACAGCACTCACGCTGGCAGGATGCAGTAATTCTGCCTGGCGAAAGAGTGAGGTCCTCGCGGTACCATTGCAACCGACTTTACAGCAGGAAGTGATTCTGGCACGCATGGAACAAATTCTTGCCAGTCGGGCTTTAACCGATGACGAACGCGCACAGCTTTTATATGAGCGCGGAGTGTTGTATGATAGTCTCGGTCTGAGGGCACTAGCGCGTAACGATTTTTCGCAAGCGCTGGCAATCCGACCAGATATGCCTGAAGTATTCAATTACTTAGGCATTTACTTAACGCAGGCAGGCAATTTTGATGCTGCCTATGAAGCGTTTGATTCTGTACTTGAGCTTGATCCAACTTACAATTATGCGCACTTGAACCGCGGCATCGCGCTTTATTACGGTGGCCGTGCAAAATTAGCGCAAGATGATCTGCTGGCGTTTTATCAAGACGATCCCAATGATCCCTTCCGTAGTCTGTGGTTATTCCTCGCTGAGCAGAAGCTCGATGAGAAGCAGGCAAAAGACGCGTTGAAACAACGCTTCGATAAATCGGATAAAGAACAATGGGGATGGAACATTGTCGAGTTCTACTTAGGCAACATTGACGAAAAAACGTTAATGGAGCGCCTGAAGGCGGACGCAACGGATAACACCTCGCTCGCTGAGCATCTCAGTGAAACCAACTTCTATTTAGGTAAGTATTACCTAAGTCTTGGGGACAAGGACAGCGCTACGGCACTGTTCAAACTGGCGGTTGCTAACAACGTTCATAACTATGTTGAGCACCGATACGCATTGTTGGAATTATCGCTCCTGGGCCAGGACCAAGATGACCTGGCAGAATCGGACCAGCAATAGCTGACGACTACATCAGCCCGTAATCTTTTTGATTGCCATCACCTTCGCGGGTGAGGGCGTTGTTGTTCGTTAATACACCTACTTTGAGCCGGTTCACACTTTTCAATGAAAATTGCAGATCAATTTCATGATGAGTTATGTAGACTGGCCGCCATTAATATCGAGGCACTTGTACTACATGGCTGAATTCGAAACCACTTTTGCAGATCTGGGCCTGAAGGCTCCTATCCTTGAAGCCCTTAACGATCTGGGTTACGAAAAACCATCTCCGATCCAGGCTGAGTGCATCCCGCACCTGCTGGGCGGTCGTGACGTGCTGGGCATGGCCCAGACAGGTAGTGGTAAAACCGCAGCGTTTTCACTGCCACTGCTAAACAATCTTGATCCTGAGCTGAAAGCACCTCAAATCCTGGTGCTGGCACCGACCCGCGAACTGGCGGTTCAGGTTGCTGAAGCCATGACGGATTTCTCTAAACATATGCGCGGCGTAAACGTGGTTGCCCTGTACGGCGGCCAGCGTTATGACGTGCAGTTACGCGCCCTGCGTCAGGGGCCGCAGATCGTCGTCGGTACGCCGGGTCGTCTGCTGGATCACCTGAAACGCGGCACCCTGGACCTCTCTAAACTGAGCGGTCTGGTTCTGGATGAAGCTGACGAAATGCTGCGCATGGGCTTCATCGAAGACGTTGAAACCATTATGGCGCAGATCCCGGAAGGTCATCAGACCGCTCTGTTCTCTGCAACCATGCCGGAAGCGATTCGTCGCATTACCCGCCGCTTTATGAAAGAGCCGCAGGAAGTGCGCATTCAGTCCAGCGTGACTACCCGTCCTGACATCAGCCAGAGCTACTGGACTGTGTGGGGCATGCGTAAAAATGAAGCGCTGGTACGTTTCCTGGAAGCGGAAGACTTTGATGCGGCGATTATCTTCGTTCGTACCAAAAACGCGACGCTGGAAGTGGCTGAAGCGCTGGAACGTAGCGGCTATAACAGCGCTGCGCTGAACGGTGACATGAATCAGGCGCTGCGTGAGCAGACGCTGGAACGCCTGAAAGATGGTCGTCTGGACATCCTGATTGCGACCGACGTTGCGGCCCGTGGCCTGGACGTTGAGCGTATCAGCCTGGTCGTAAACTACGATATCCCGATGGACTCCGAGTCTTACGTTCACCGTATCGGTCGTACCGGTCGTGCGGGTCGTGCTGGCCGTGCGCTGCTGTTCGTTGAGAACCGTGAGCGTCGTCTGCTGCGCAACATCGAACGCACCATGAAGCTGACTATTCCGGAAGTCGAACTGCCGAACGCAGAACTGCTGGGCAAACGTCGTCTGGAAAAATTCGCCGCGAAAGTACAGCAGCAGCTGGAAAGCAGCGATCTGGATCTCTACCGTGGCCTGCTGGCGAAAATCCAGCCGACTGCAGAAGGCGAAGAGCTGGATATCGAAACGCTGGCCGCAGCACTGCTGAAAATGGCACAGGGCGAACGTACTCTGATCGTTCCGCCAGATGCGCCGATGCGTCCGAAACGCGAATTCCGTGACCGTGATGACCGTGGTCCGCGCGATCGCAGCGATCGTAACGATCGTGCTCCGCGTGGCGACCGTGAAGATCGTCCGCGTCGCGAACGTCGTGAAGCCGGTGATATGGAACTGTATCGCATTGAAGTGGGCCGTGATGATGGCGTTGAAGTTCGTCACATCGTTGGCGCGATTGCCAACGAAGGCGATATCAGCAGCCGTTACATCGGTAACATCAAACTGTTCGGTACGCACTCCACTATCGAACTGCCGAAAGGTATGCCGGGCGAAGTACTGCAGCACTTTACTCGCACCCGCATCCTGAACAAACCGATGAACATGCAGCTGCTGGGCGACGCGCAACCGCGTCCTGAGCGTAGCGGTGGTCGTGGTTTCGGCGGCGAGCGTCGTGAAGGCGGTCGTGGTGAAGGTCGTGGCTTTGGCGGCGAACGTCGTGAAGGCCGTGGTTTCGGTGGTGAGCGTCGTGAAGGTGGCCGTGGTGATGGTCGTCGTTTCAGCGGCGAACGTCGTGACGGTGGCCGTGCGCCGCGTCGTGATGATGCTGCTGCCGCTCCGCGTCGTGATGACTCTTCCAGCCGTCGCCGTTTCGGTGGCGATGCGTAAGAAATCACCGCTTGTTAGCGTAAAGTAAAATATACAGCCCCGGTTGCGAAATCGGGGCTTTTTTTATTCCTTTTGTACTCGTGTACTGGTACATTAGCGCCATGCTAACGTATAGCAAAGAACGATTCACTGGAGATATCGGCAAATGGCGACACTTACCACTACAGCTTCACGACCGTCACTCTTTGGCGGCGTGGTGATCATCGGCGGGACCATTATTGGCGCGGGCATGTTCTCGCTGCCGGTGGTGATGGCCGGTAGCTGGTTCTTCTGGTCGCTGGCGGCGCTGCTTTTCACCTGGTTCTGCATGCTGCATTCCGGGCTGATGATCCTCGAAGCGAACCTCAACTACCGCATCGGCGCGAGCTTCGACACGCTGACCAAAGATCTCCTTGGCAAAGGCTGGAATATCGTCAACGGCATCTCGATTGCCTTTGTACTCTATATTCTGACCTACGCGTATATCTCCGCGAGCGGGTCGATTCTGCATCACACGTTTGCAGAGATGTCGCTGAACGTGCCGGCACGCGTGGGCGGTTTTACCTTCGCTCTGCTGGTGGCCTTTATCGTCTGGATGAGTACCAAAGCGGTTAGCCGCATGACGGCTATCGTACTGGGCGCGAAAGTGATCACTTTCTTCCTGACGTTCGGCAGTCTGCTGGGGCATGTTGAACCTGCGACGCTGTTTAACGTCGCAGAAAGTAATGCGTCTTACACCCCGTATCTGCTGATGACGCTGCCGTTCTGCCTGGCCTCGTTTGGCTACCACGGTAACGTGCCGAGCCTGATGAAGTATTACGGCAAAGATCCGCAGACCATTGTGAAATGCCTGGTTTACGGCACGCTACTGGCGCTGGGTCTGTATGCTATCTGGTTGCTGGGAACGATGGGCAACATTCCGCGTCCGGAATTTATCGGCATCGCCGAGAAAGGCGGGAACATTGATGTGCTGGTACAGGCGCTGAGCGGCGTGCTGAACAGCCGTAGCCTGGACCTGCTGCTGGTGGTGTTTTCTAACTTCGCGGTAGCGAGTTCATTCCTGGGCGTGACGCTGGGCCTGTTCGATTACCTGGCCGATTTGTTTGGCTTTGATGATAGCGCGATGGGTCGTTTTAAAACGGCACTGCTGACCTTCGCACCGCCGATTGTTGGCGGCGTACTGTGGCCGAACGGCTTCCTGCATGCTATTGGCTATGCCGGGCTGGCGGCAACCATCTGGGCCGCGATTGTACCCGCACTGTTGGCCCGCGCATCGCGCAAACGCTTCGGCAGCCCGAAATTCCGCGTCTGGGGCGGCAAGCCGATGATTGCGCTGATTCTGGTCTTCGGTATCGGCAACGCGCTGGTGCACATTCTGTCGAGCTTTAACTTGTTGCCGGTTTATCAGTAATCAGCAAGCCAACGCGACAGACGGCGGGAGCCATTTTATAATGGCCGCCGTCACCCAACGCAGGACGCGTGAAAATGTCTCGTAATGGATTGTTCTCTCTATTTTTATTCGCAGCGGTCATCGCGCTGGGTGTCCACTTTTTCTGGCCCACTCCGCGTGATGAACATGTTTTCATACCGGTCGAACGCCCTGTCTTGCCACCGCCAAAAGTGATTCACCCCGGCGACCAGCTCTTTATTCGCATTCTGAAAGCGGAAGATAAGCTGGAACTGTGGTCGAGTACCAACAATAAGCCTTACGAACTCTACAAAACCTGGACTATATGTGCCTGGTCGGGGGGGCTGGGGCCAAAACACAAGCAGGGAGATGGTAAAAGCCCGGAAGGTTTTTATGCCACCAATAAAGGCTTACTTAACCCAAACAGCCGCTACCATCTTGCGTTTAATATTGGTTACCCGAATGCATACGATCGGGCTAATGGCTATACCGGTGATTTTATTATGGTTCACGGGAACTGCGTCTCCGCAGGCTGTTATGCTATGACCGACGACGGCATTGAAGAGATTTATCAACTGGTTGCACAGGCATTGAATAGCGGGCAAAAGCGCGTGTCGGTGCATATCTTCCCGTTCGCAATGAGCGATGAAAACATGCGAAGGGCAAGAGCATGGCCGGACTATAATTTCTGGCGTATGTTGAAGCCCGGCTATGATTACTTTGAAAAAAACCGTCGACTTCCCACCGTTGTTGTTGAAAACCAGCGCTATAAAATCAGCTGAACAATACCTGATGGCGTTGCGCTCGCGAGCTGGATCATGTGTGCCCGGTAAGCGCAGCGCCACCGGGCACACGAACCATACTTACCCCAACAACTCTTCCTTCACATCCATCGCCAGCCCGAACGAATGCAGACGCGCCTCGCTATCAAAAATCTGCCCGTTAACCATAATTTCATCCGCGTCGGTTTCACGCAGAATTGACTCGAGCCCGTGACGCACTTTCGCTTTATCTCCAACCAGCGACATACTCAGCGCCTGCTGTACGCCATACTGCTCGGACGGCGACCAGTACTGATCCATGTTTTGAATCGGCGGCGGTAGTTGCCCGGTTTCGCCACGGCGCAGTTTCACAAACGCCTGCTGCATGGAGGTGAACAGGAATTCCGCATCGCGATTGCTGTCGGCGGCGATGATATTGATGCACACCATCGCGTAAGGTTTTTCCAACCGTGCGGAAGGTTTGAAATTGGTGCGGTAAAGGTGCAGTGCCTGGAACAGCATATCCGGCGCGAAGTGCGAGGCAAACGCGAACGGCAGGCCAAGCTGTGCCGCAAGCTGCGCGCTGTAGAGGCTTGACCCCAGCAGCCAAACCGGGATTTTCTCGCCGTAGCCGGGAACCGGGCGCACGTGTGGATTGGGATCGCGGGCGTCAAACCAGTCAACCAGCTCCGCCACATCGCGTGGGAAATTATCCACATCACCGCTCATATGACGGCGCAGCGCCATCATGGTGCGCTGGTCGCTGCCAGGCGCGCGGCCCAGCCCTAAATCAATACGACCGGGGTACAACGTATTGAGCGTGCCGAACTGCTCGGCAATGACCAGTGGAGAGTGGTTCGGCAGCATCACGCCGCCGGAACCGAGATGCAGGGTGGTGGTATTCGCTGCCAGATAGCCAATCAGCACTGACGTTGCCGCACTGGCGATGCCGGTCATGTTGTGGTGCTCCGCTAACCAGTAGCGATGATAGCCACGCTTTTCGGCAAGTTTTGCGAGATCGAGAGAACGGGCGAAGGCATCTTTGGCCTGCAACCCTTGCGGGATCGGGGCCAGATCGAGCACCGAGAAAGAAACAGGTTTGTCAGTCATAAAGGCTCACTTTGTTACAGCGTCATCATCAGATTGAAGGTCTTGTTCCAGCCTGGCAGCACAGCGCGCTGTCGGCCAGAAAAGCTGCATCTTTAATACTGCATTAAAAAGTGATGACTGTTGTTAACAAAGTGAGCTTTTTTATCAGGCCTGTAGCTCCAGACCCGCCAGACGTTTCCAGTAACCGTTACAGTCGCTGTTGGCGGTAAGGTTCAGCGGCGCCTGGCCATTTTCGTTGGCGCGGAAGGCATCCAGCATGTCGAACGTCTCGGTGCCCAGCGGCGACAGACGCACGATATCCACCAGACCCTGCATTGACGCCAGCTCATTGCCGAGGTTATAGACATAGCCGCTCATGGTCTGAATACCGTTCAGCACGAAGACCTGCTGGTTTTCCTGCGACAGCACGCTGCGCCCGTTCGGGTATTTGATGCAGCAGGTTTCGCACTCATCTTTCGGCTTATCTTCTGAACGCGCGGTAAAGCAGCGGGCGGAGTAGGCCAGCGGCAGATGACCGTAGCTCAGAACTTCCACTTCAAACTGATTGCGGATGCCCAGCTCTTCACACTGCGTCAGCAGATTCGCCAGCCAGTCGCGAGACAACTCGACCGGCATACACCAACGCATCATGCCCTGTTTCGCCAGCAGACGAAGCGTTACCGCGTTATAGCAGTTCAGCGCATGTCCGGCGACAAACGGCAATTTGCGGTCGGCGCACATATTCACCACGCCGAGGTCGCTCGCTTCCAGCAGGAAGTCGCCGTTCTCAACGTAGCGCTTCAGCTCGCCCAGTTCAGAAGAGGCCTGCACCAGCGCCAGCGTTGACAGCACAATTTGCTTGCCGCTGCCCGCCAGCGATTTCGCCATATCCAGCCAGTCGCCCACTTTGGTGGCGCGGCGCTTGCTACATACCGCTTCGCCCAGATAAATAATATCAGCGCTGCTGGTGGCCGCCTGCTGGTAGAAATCTTCCAGCGTCTCTTTTGGCCAGTAGTACAGCACCGGCCCTAATGAATATTTCATGGTCTTTCCTACTGCCATTTGCGGTGGTACGCGCCAAGCGTGGTTTGTGTGCCTTCGGACATTGAGCCGAGGGTGTCCATCCATGCCGCCTGTGGCACAAAGTTTTGCGGGTCCGCGATGCAGCGATCGATGGCCTGACGCCATACTTTTGCTACCTGGCTGACATAGGCCGGGCTACGCTGGCGACCTTCGATTTTCACCGAGGCAATATTGGCGGCCAGCAGTTCCGGCAGCAGTTCCAGCGTATTCAGACTGGTCGGTTCTTCCAGCGCGTGATAGCGCTCGCCGTCTACCAGATAACGCCCTTTACACAGCGTCGGATACCCGGCGTTCTCGCCGTCCTGGTAGCGGTCAATCAATACTTCATTGAGGCGCGATTCCAGCCCCTGTGGCGTTTGCTGCCAGCGTACATAGCGCGCCGGAGAACACGCGCCGACGGTATTCGGTGATTCACCGGTCAGGTAGGACGACAGATAGCAACGGCCTTCCGCCATAATGCACAGGCTACCGAACGCGAACACTTCCAGCGGAACGGGGGTGACGCGCGCCAGCTGTTTCACCTGGTGGATGGAAAGCACGCGCGGCAGCACCACGCGAGCGACATCGAAATTGCGGTGATAGAAGCGAATTGCTTCTTCATTAGTGGCGGAAGCCTGAACGGAGACGTGGCGCTCAATATGCGGGTAACGTTCTGCCGCGTACTCCAGCATAGCGATGTCCGCGAGGATCAGCGCATCTGCGCCAAGCTGTGCGGCCATGTCTACCGCGCGTTGCCAGCGAACGTAACCGTCCGGGTGCGCGAAGGTATTGATGGCGATATGCAGCTTACGCTTATGCTGGTGCACAAAGCTGACGGCTTCCTGCAGTTTTTTCTCGGTAAAATTCAGACCGGCAAAATGGCGGGCGTTGGTGTCATCTTTCAGCCCGATATAGACAGCATCGGCACCGTTCTCGATGGCCGCCTTAAGCGCCGGGAGATTTCCGGCAGGGCAGAGCAGCTCCATAATTCTTCCTGCAGATAGCGATAATGTTAACGAGGTGGGATTTTAGTTAACCTGGCGGCGATTATTTTTGATTTGAGGCAGACAAAAGCGTATTGATGGCACCAATAATGGTTAGTCTTTACCACATAATTGTTGATTTACGCCGCTATGTCGTTTATCTGATATGGCAAAATAACAGGATTATTGCATTCAGGGAGTAAAGCTTGTGTTGGATAAACTGCGTTCACGTCTGGTTCATGTTGCCCCAACGCTGATGAGCGTGCCGGTGAAATTCACGCCGTTCGCCCTTAAACGTCAGGTGTTGCAGCAGATGCTCAGTTGGCAATTCCGCCAGGCGCTGGCCGATGGTGAGCTTGAGTTTCTCGAAGGTCGCTGGTTAAGCATTGAGGTGCGTGATATTGGCCTGCAATGGTTTACCTCCGTCGAGAACGATCGCCTGATTGTGAGCGAGTCGGCGCAGCCAGATGTGAGCTTTAGCGCGGACGCCAGCGATTTGCTGATGATCGCCGCGCGTAAACAAGATCCTGACACGCTCTTCTTCCAGCGTCGACTGGTCATTGAAGGCGATACGGAGCTGGGTTTGTACGTTAAAAACCTGATGGATGCCATTGAGCTTGAACAGATGCCAAAAGCGCTTCGTGTCATGCTGATGCAGCTGGCGGACTTCGTGGAAGCCGGGCTGAAAACGCCATCAGACTCTAAACACACATCGGTAGGTGAGCCATGCTGATTCGAGTGGAAATTGGGATTGATGCACCGGGGATTGACTCCCTGCTGCGTCGTACCTTCAACGGCGACGGGGAAGCCGATCTTGTGCGCGAGCTGCGCGAAGACGGCTTGATTACCCTCGGACTTGTGGCGACGGATGACGAAGGTCACGTGGTGGGTTACGTGGCATTCAGCCCGGTAAGCGTCGAAGGTGAAGAACTGCAGTGGGTCGGGCTGGCGCCGTTGGCGGTAGATGAAAGCTATCGCGGGCAAGGGCTGGCGCGCCAGATGGTCTATGAAGGCCTCGATTCTCTGAACGAGTTCGGTTATGCCGCGGTCGTCACGCTGGGCGAGCCCGCGTTGTACAGCCGTTTTGGCTTCGAACGCGCCGCACAGTACGACTTACGCTGCCGCTGGCCGGGCACGGAAGACGCGTTTATGGTTCATCGTCTGGCGGATGATGCGCTGAACGGCGTGCACGGCCTGGTCGAGTATTCCGATCACTTTAATCGTTTTTAAGGCCGCTTAGCAGGGCTTCAAACGACTCTTCTCCAGCAACGAGGCGCTCTTTCTGGCGCTTCGTTAGCTGTTTAATGCGATATTCCAGCCGCAAAGCCAGTGAGTGCTCACCAACCTCGCCAGAAAATGCCAGCGTCAGTTCACCCTTGCCGCGTAGCGCTTTTGCGCCTTTTCCGCTTTGATGCTGCTGAAAGCGACGCGCTACGTCGGTGGTGATCCCGGTATAGAGTTTGTTATCCGCCGAGCGGACCAGATAAAGAAACCAGGGCACGAGTTGAAACCTGTATAGTAACGTGAACGCACCTTAGCATAACGGAGAGAAAAGATGGAAACGCTTGCTGCCATTAGCCGCTGGCTGACAAAACAACACGTTGTAAGCTGGTGTGTGGCGAGTGAAGGCGAACTCTGGTGTGCGAATGCATTCTTCGTGTATGACGCCGACCGTGTCGCGTTTTATCTTCTCAGCGATACCACCACCCGCCACGGCCAGATGACCGGTACGCGCGCGCCCGTTGCCGGAACGGTTAACGGCCAGCCGAAAACGGTGGCGCTGATTCGCGGCGTGCAGTTCAAGGGCGAGATTCGGCTGCTGGAAGGTGAAGAGAGCGACGAGAAGCGCGCGTTGTATAACCGCCGCTTCCCGGTCGCCAGAATGTTGTCAGCACCCGTGTGGGAAATTCGCCTTGATGAACTCAAGTTTACTGACAACACGCTGGGCTTCGGTAAAAAACTGCATTGGCTACGGGAATCAGGCGCCCAGCAGGCGTAACGCTTCCCGGTTAAATGCCGGTAAATCATCTGGCGTCCGGCTGGTTACCAGTTGGTCATTATCGACCACCACTTCCTGGTCGTAAAAATCCGCCCCGGCATTTTTCACATCCACTACAATAGGTTTCACAGCGGTGAGCTTGCGCCCGCGCACCACATCAGCGCTGATCAACAGTTGCGGCCCGTGGCAGATGGCGAAAACCGGTTTGCCGGCGTTAACAAAATCGCGGGTGAAGGTGACAAAACGATCGTCGCCGCGCAGGTAGTCTGGCGAGTGGCCGCCTGGCAGCAGCAGAGCATCAAACTCCGCAGGGCTTACCTGGTCAATGGCGGCGTCAATCTTCACTTTCGCTTCGCCACGTTTACCCGTCACGGTGTTACCGGCCAGCTTCTCAATGGTGATAACCTGATGGCCCGCTTTGCGAAACGCATCGGCGGGAGAGGTAAACTCTGAATCTTCAAACTCGTCGGTGATCAAGACGGCTATTTTCTTGCTCATGATTCCTCCATGGTTTTGGCTTCAGAAAAAATCCTGCGAACTATACAGTCTGGGGCAGGACGACGAGATTACAAGGGTGAAAAATCCGTAAAGGGGATATGAATGAGTCAGGTATTGATAACCGGCGCTACCGGGTTAGTTGGTGGTCACTTACTGCATCTTCTGCTTCAGGAACCGCATATCTACTCGATTGCCGCCCCTACGCGCCGCCCGCTTGAAGGATTTCCCGAAGTCTTTAATCCGTACGATCCGCAGTTGAGCGACGCGCTCGCGCAGGTCACGACGCCAATTGATATCGTGTTCTGTTGTCTGGGTTCGACGATGCGTGAGGCGGGCTCAAAAGAGGCGTTCATTCAGTCGGATTACACTCTGGTGGTCGATACGGCGCTTACCGGTTTGCGACTGGGGGCGAAGCATATGCTGGTGGTGAGCGCGATGGGCGCCAATGCGCATTCACCCTTTTTCTATAACCGCGTCAAAGGTGAGATGGAAGATGCGCTGATTGCGCAGCAGTGGCCACGACTGACCATTGCCCGGCCATCCATGCTGGTGGGGGAACGCCATAAAAAACGCCTCAACGAGTCGCTGCTGGCCCCGCTGTTTGGTTTCCTGCCTGGGAACTGGAAGTCGATCAAGGCGTGCGATGTGGCGCAGGCAATGCTGACGGAAGCGTTATCACCGGAGCGGGAACCCGTCACCATTTTGAAGTCAGGGGAGTTGCGCGACATCGCGCGGCGAGCAGTGTAGGCCGGATAAGGCGTTTACGCCGCTATCCGGCAATTACGCTGCACGGTGCCTGATGGCGCTACGCTTATCAGGCCTACGGTTGACGCAGGCCTGAGCGGTTACTGAATATAGGTAAACGCCGTTGTGACGCGTTTCACTCCGCTAACGCGGCTGGCGATATCCGCGGCGGCTTTGCCTTCACGGTCTGTCACCACGCCCATCAGGAACACTTCACCGTTTTCCGTCGTGACCTTCACGTTTGATGATTTCACCTGATCGGTCGTCAGCAACTGGGAGCGTACTTTCGTTGTGATCCAGGTATCCGTTGACGCAGTGCCCAGGCTAATTGGCGCACCCTGACGAATTTCGTTGAAAACTTCGGTGGTGCCCTCTACGCCCATAGCGATTTGCTTGGCCTGAGCCGCCAGCCCGGTATTCGGCGCCTGACCGACCAGCAACACTTTGCCCTGGTATGCCGTCACGTTGATGCGCGCTTCTTTCTTAATTTGTTCGTCTTTCGACAACGCGGTGTTTACGCGTAGCTCCAGCGTGCCATCGTCAACCTGTGTTCCCACAGTACGCGGGTCGGTTGCCGCTTTCGTGCCTACCGCTGCGCCGCCAACCACGGCAGCGGCGACGCATCCCTGAAGCAGCAGCGCGGAAATAAGGACTGCGACGGGCGAGAATGCCTTCATATGTACTCCTTAATCGTCCTGGTGTGGGAAAAGCGTGTTATCAATCAGATCGCATAAGCAATTCACCGTCAGCATGTGCATTTCCTGAATGCGCGCGCTGCGGTGGGAAGGGATGCGAATTTCCACATCCTGCTGACCGAGTAAACCGGCCAGTTCACCACCGTCGTAGCCGGTTAACGCCACAATGGTCATATCACGCGTCACGGCAGCTTCTACCGCTTTCACGATGTCGCGGCTGTTGCCACGCGTTGAAATTGCCAGTAACACATCTCCGGCATGACCCAGCGCGCGCACCTGCTTGGCGTAAATCTCATCGTGTAAGCGATCGTTTGCGATCGCCGTTAAGACCACATTATCTGCATTAAGTGCAATCGCGGGTAAACCAGGGCGCTCGGTTTCGAAACGATTGATCATACAGGCAGCAAAATGCTGTGCGTTGGCGGCGGATGATCCGTTACCACAACAGAGAATTTTGTTGCCATTGAGCAGTGACTGCACAAGGGTCATAGCGGCTCGGGAGATAGCATCCGGGAGGGCTTCTGCCGCTGCAATTTGCGTTTGAATGCTTTCAGTGAAGCAAACTTTAATTCTTTCGAGCACGATTTCCCTTTAAATTCTTGATGTTGCTATTAGCTAAATGCGTTTTTAAGCCATTCGATCTCATTGCCTGTGAAGGCTACCACATCGAAACGGCAATCCACAGTATCAAAACTCCCATTGTGACGGGCGAGCCACAATTGAGCAGTGTGTAATAATTTATGTTGCTTGCTCCGGGTTACGCTGGCGGCAGCGCCACCATACGCACCGGAAGTACGATAACGGACTTCCACAAAAACCGTTACCGTGCCGTCGCGCATAATCAGGTCGATTTCGCCGCCGCGATCGCGAAAGTTGGCGGCGATGAATGTTAGCCCCTGATGTTCCAGCCAGCGACGCGCACGAAGTTCCGCCGCGTCGCCAGTCTGTTTCGTGGTTAGTTTGCTGAAACGACCTGACCCTGTTGGTATTTGAGCCATGATAACTTCCTGTTAATCACGCAATCCTGAGTTGCCGTCAAATCGCCGGTGTTGCCATTCAGCTCAAAGCCCGGCACCTGGCGCATTTGCGAGAAATGATTCGCCAGCGACCAGGCATCTGCGCCCATTGCATACAGGCGCGCCAGGGAATAGTCGTTATTCACCGCACGCAGTGCCTGCTGCATCAGAGATGGGTTGCTGCCCGCCAGCATCGGAATCTCACTGTACTGCAAGCCTTCCATCTCTAAACGGAAATCGGGCCCGGCGACGCCCTGCGCGCTGCGCGAGCTGGCATACAGCGTTGCGCCACCCTGGCTGCCGTTACGCATGGCGATCATCGGCTTGATGAACGCAATTTCCTGCGCGGTCGCCACGATGTACGCGGCATCCACTTTACCACCGCTGCTGATTTGCGCATCGCTCGGCGGTGCCGGAATCGTTAAATCACCAATCGTCACGCTCTGCGGTTGATTCTGGCTGGTGGTGACCGGGCTGCCGGTCAGTGCAATACCGGAGCCGCCGTTCACGCCGCCGCGCAGCTCAGACAGGGAACCAAATTTCTGCTGTAGCACGGTACCGCCGCCCAGCGATTGCCACTCTTCTGCGAAGGCGCGCGTCACACGGTCGCCCAGTGCGCTGCGCGGAACCAGCAGCAGCGGAGCCTGTTTACCCTGCTCATGAATATGACGCGCGGCGTCGCGCGCTTCATCTTCCGGAGAGAGCGCGAAGTAGCAGACGTTCGCACGGTTGGTGACTGACTCCGGCTGGTTAAGCGCCAGCACGTTCAGCGGCGTATTGCTTTTCAGCAGGTCGTCGACATTGTTTTTCAACAGCGGGCCGACGACCAGCGTGACGCCATCCTGCTGAGCCTGCGTCAGAATCTGGCTCATGGGCTGCGTGGTGGTGTCATAAATTTTCAGCTCGGCGGACGGATTCGCAGCAGCGGGCTGGGCCGCAGGCGTTGCAGGTGCGGTTGCGGCTGGCGCTTGTTCTTGCTGCTGTGGTGCGGCGGTGACGGATTGCACCGGTGCTTGTGCAGGCGCTGGGGCCTGTACTGGGTGCGTCTGCGGTGTCGTCAGGTCAGTGACTTCGGCCTGAGACGGGCTCACCACGTCATTCGTCGATGCCGCCTGTGCAACTTGTTCCGGCACCGCGCTGCCGCTTACCGGAGAAATCCCGTTTTTCGCGGCTTCAAAACCTTGCTGAATGGCGCGGCCAAACACCGCTGCCTGACCATTTAACGGCAGAAGCAGGGCGATCTTATTGGTCGATGCGGGTTTAAAGCTCTGGACGTTCACCAGTTGGGTCGGGAGCAGTTTTGCGCCAGGATTCTGCGGATAGCGGGTCTGCCAGTCTTTGATCCCGGCTTTCATCATATCGGCATCGCTACGGTTATCGAACCAGACGCGTTGCAGATCGAGCCAACCCTGTAACACGTTTTCATCGGCGTTAATCACCAGCGCGTTGGCCTGATCCTGCGTCATTGCGGAAAGCGCCTGCCAGGTGGCATCGATATTTTTCTGTTTTTCCGGTACGGCTTTCAGCAGCGGTTCTTGCGCGATTAATGCACGCAGCAGCGTAAGGGTGGGTTTCCCTTGCTGCGAGGCGATGCCGTCGGCCCAGAAGCGAATCTGCTGATTGTTGCTTAGACCATTCGGGTCGATTTTTGCCAGCAGCGCTTCCGCGCCTTTGAAATCCTGCTGTGCGAGTTTGATCTCAACGGCCAGCAGCGACTGCTCCAGACGCTGCTCATCGTTAAGCTCTTTCGGTAACTGGCCGAACAGTTCCATTGCCTGCTGGCTCTTACCTTCTTTCAGCAGTGCACGAATGGCGAGTAATTGCCAGTTGGTCTTGCTATCATTCGCACTCTGCTGCATCTGCTGCAGGTAATAACCCGAGTCCGCTTGTGCGGTTCCCTCTAAATGGGATGCACTCTGGTCCTGTGTTTGCTGGGTGCCACAGCCGGCGAAAAGTAATGCCGCCAGAACAACAGGCAGGCAGCGCGTGGCTTTAGAACGAAGAAATGTTGACGGTACCATATGTATCCAGTGATATTTTTTTGGCTCAATGCTCAATATTAAATCGGCAATACGGATGAAACAATGAAACAACACGAATCAGCTGAGAATTCTGAAGGTCAGCTCTATATTGTACCCACTCCTATCGGGAATCTGGCTGATATCACCCAACGTGCATTAAACGTATTACAAGCCGTTGATTTAATTGCCGCTGAGGATACGCGTCACACCGGTTTACTGCTGCAACACTTTGCGATTAACGCCCGTTTGTTTGCGCTTCACGACCACAATGAACAACAAAAAGCCGAAACGCTGGTGGCGAAGCTGAAAGAGGGGCAAAACATTGCGCTGGTTTCCGATGCGGGCACGCCGCTGATTAACGATCCTGGCTATCATCTTGTGCGTACCTGTCGTGAAGCGGGCATCCGCGTTGTCCCGCTGCCGGGGCCGTGTGCTGCTATCGCCGCACTGAGCGCCGCCGGTCTGCCTTCGGACCGTTTCTGCTATGAAGGCTTCCTGCCGGCCAAATCAAAAGGTCGTCGCGACGCGCTGAAAGCTATCGAAGAAGAAACGCGCACGCTGATTTTTTATGAGTCAACACACCGTCTGTTAGATAGCCTGGAAGATATTGTCGCGGTATTGGGCGAATCTCGCTACGTGGTTCTGGCCCGTGAGCTGACTAAAACCTGGGAATCTATTCACGGCGCGCCGGTAGGTGAACTGTTGGCGTGGGTGAAGGAAGATGAAAACCGTCGCAAAGGCGAGATGGTGCTGATTGTCGAAGGCCATAAAGCGCAGGAAGATGACTTGCCCGCCGATGCGCTGCGCACGCTGGCGCTGTTACAGGCAGAACTGCCGCTGAAGAAAGCGGCGGCCCTGGCTGCGGAAATTCACGGCGTGAAAAAGAATGCGTTGTATAAGTATGCGCTGGAGCACCAGGGCGATTAAGACGAATTGACCAGGTTGCGGCTCCAGATTAAGCCGCAACCCGACAGGCGTTCTATCTCACGATTGACCCATCAACCAGACACGTTAATTTCTCATGCAACCACAGCAATGAGGCTGGTGTTAGCGTACTTATCCTTTTTGACATAAACCGTTCAAAAGCATCCTGTTTTCCCTCTCCTGCAATCAGCATAAGAACTTCTCTGGCGCTCATGATTTCTTTTAGCCCTAACGTAATACCGAATTCAACGGGAATACCTGCTTGTTGCAGCATGTCATGACCCCGCGTTTTATCATCAAGCTTGCTGATGTGGCAGAACGGTTCGAGAGTCGGCGAAGGTTCATTCAGACCCAGGTGACCATTTTTACCCAGCCCCAGAACACAGAGATCCAGCCCGCCGCGTTGGGCAATTTGATGCGTCACACGCAGACATTCTGTTTCATCAATCCCTTCAGATCGAAAACCGATTAGCTGGTCTGCCCGTAACGCCAGAGGCTCTATAACGTGCTGTTGCAGGAAATGCTCACAGGTTCCTGGTGTCTCTAAGGGTAAACCCACCCACTCATCCAGTTTTACAAAGGTCACTTTGCTGATATCTATCCTGCGCTGGCGGATTTTCTCTACCAGATAATGATAGGTAAGCAGCGGCGTCGCGCCGGTAGCAAGGCAAATGACGGCGTCCGGTTTATTTTCAATGCAGGCAAGCAACAGTTCGCTGGCTTGTTGGCTCAAAACGTCATAGTGACTACAGACATTAATTTTCTGCATGATGATAGGTCCTAAAGAATGCCCAGTGCTGAGGCGAGGATTGCCAGTACGAACGTCACGCCAATCAGTAATACCGGGTGTGATTTTTTCACCCGCAGGAAGTAGTACATCAGTAGCGTATAGCCCAGAGGCAGAATATTCGGGAAGACTTTGTCGAAGAAGTCCTGCTGGAGCGCGACTTTATGAGTGGCATCAATAGCGAACGTGGTGATCACATTTATGTGCACGTAGGAGGCAATCAAGCCACCGATGACGGTGATCCCGAGGATCGTCGCGGAACGGGCAATCATTTGCGAGTTCTCGCGCACTTTGTCGATCGCTTTGATGCCCAGCGTATAGCCGATATGCGTCCAGCCTACTCGCAGGAAGAAAACCCCCAGATAGACGGCGAAAAAGAGTATTGGCCCGAGCAGGTTTCCCTGACTGGCAAAAGATGAACAGATCCCGGCCATAATCGGTAACAACGTAAACCAGAAAATAGCGTCGCCAATCCCGGCAATGGGCCCGAACAATGCAACCTTTAACCCTTTGATGGTGCTGCGATCTTCTTTATTTTCCTCCATGGAGATTAACAGGCCCATCAGGAAGCCCACCAGGTTAGGGTGAGTGTTAATAAACTCGAGGTTATCCTTCATTGCCGCGCTTAACCCGGCCTTGTCGTCCTTATAGATTTTCTTTAGCAGCGGTAACATTGCCCAGGTAAAGCCGCCGGCCTGCATACGTTCATAGTTAAAGCTGGCCTGAAGCAAAGAGGAGCGAAACCCTAAGCGGGTAATATCTTTTTTGCTAATTTCAGATCCCATTGCTGTAGTCCTCTGTTGATTCACTTTTCTGCACGACTTGCGCCGCGGCTTTCGTTTTTGCGTTGAAGAATTCCCAGATAGCAAAGCCTGCGCCGAGCACCGCAACCGGTAGTAAGTTGTTGACTGGGATAAAGCAAACAAACAGGAACCCGGCTATCAGGTAAGGCGTGAACTGGACCTTAAACATCACGCGTAACAGCAGGCCGAAACCGACAGCAGGCAGGATGCCGCCAGCGACTTCAAATCCATGTGTTAACCAGCCAGGCATGGCCTTAACCAGTGATTGCATCGCCCCCTGCGCCAGATAAGTGCACAGAAAAGCGAGTAGGGCATATGAGCTGGCGACAATCAGCATGGTCGTCCAGTTAAGCCTTGAAAAAGCTCCCGTGTTCGCTTCCTCTGCACAGCGGTCAGCTTTAGCCATAAACAACGAGAATGCTGAGTAGAAAAAGAGAATGATGTATTGCATCAGCAGGCTGAAGGGGAGACCGAGGCCAATCGCCGTTTTGGCATCGACGCCAGTGGAGTAGGCAATAACGGTGGTCATCAATCCGGCCATAATGGGGTTCGGAGGTTGAACACCGCCCGCAGGTGTAAGACCCGCAAAGGCCAGTTCGGTTAATCCACCCGTGATAAGCCCCGTTTGAATATCTCCCAGAATGGCACCGGTTAACGTACAAACGATAATGGGACGAAAAAGGAAAAGTGCTTCCAGCCAAAAATCAATGCCCAGGAAGAACACTAATGTGGCAAGGGATATCCCTTGCATTAATGTAATTTCATGCATATCAATGCCTCATAAATCAGTGATGTCGGGTTGAATATCGAGAGAACATTTACTCAGGTATGTTTTCCTTTTGATCTCCGGGGACGTCCTGAATAAAAACATTAATATTATTTTTCTTAATAAACTGTAAGTCTTCTAAATCTTGACTATTGATATAAACTTTATTGCTGATCTGACGTTTACCCTCAGAGAAATGCATATTCCCCACGTTAACTTCTTTTAACGGCACGCCGCCTTCAACGAGTTTTCGTACCGTAGCGGGTGTGCGACAGATGAGGAATATTTTTTGATGTGGCGCGGCCTTACCAATGACGTTAATGGTTTTCTCTATAGAGAAAAATCGAATGCCGAAACCATAGGTGTCTGCGGTCATACCCATGAGCTTTTGCTGAATGTCATCACCCGCCACCTCATCATCAACAACGACTAACAGATTCGCTCCGATGGTCGATGTCCAGGTCACACCAACCTGACCATGAACTAAACGGTTATCGATACGTGTTAATAAAATATTTGGGGAGCTCATATTATGTTTTCCTGTCATATAAATTTATTGTAATATAAAAATGGTGAATATTTATGTGTGACTTGCAGGGACTCAGCGTTTCTAATTACGTACCTCTACGTAACTTTATCAAAAATAGCGTTATCCAGTGATTGCCAGATAACGCTCGCTAATTTTATGCTTTAATGCAACGTCAGTTTTTTAAATATAGAGTTAAGCAAGGGTTTAATTAACTGACTCAACAAGTAGTTTTTGTGCTGATCCACAGACGGTAATTTTGTTTCTGACAATTTCTTTCATTGCATCCATCCCTACGCGCATATAATACCGAGGGTCATTACCATCAGGATTTTCGCTAAACCACTTTTTAACTGCTGCGGCAAAAGCAATTTTCAATTCTGTTGCAACATTAACTTTGCAAATACCCAGCTCAATGGCGCGTCTGACATACTCGTCTGGAACATCACTCGCGCCATGAAGAACTAACGGAATATCAACCACTTCACGAATTTTGGCGAGTCTGGCAAAGTCAATTTTTGGGCGTTGTTTATATAAACCATGTGCTGTTCCTATCGCAACGGCCAGGCTATCTACCCCGGTCAGTTCCACAAATTGACGGGCCTCTTGCGGGTCGGTAAGAAAAGCGCTTTCTGCATCGACGCTCATGTCATCTTCGACGCCACCCAGGCGACCAAGCTCGGCTTCAACGCTGCAATCGTGGCGATGGCAGAAATCGACGACCGATTTTACTAAACGGACATTCTCTTCAAACGGATAGTGGCTGCCGTCGATCATTGCGCTGCGTACGCCAGCATCAACTTTGCAGCGGATATCATCAAGTTTTTCATGATGATCGAGATGGAGAGCGAGGGGGATATCGTAGCTTGCTGAGTAGGCTTCACACAGCGCGTAAATCTCTTCAAAAGCGATGTGTTTGAAGGTACCCGGCGTTCCGGCCAGGATAACCGGCGATCGAAGTTCACTACATACTTCCAGGATCGCCTGAATGGTTTCGGCGTTATGAATATTGAATGCGGGAACGGCGTAACCTTTTTCCTGGGCATCCTGAAGCAGGTATTTCGTCGAGATAATTGCCATTTGTCAGACCTCTCATGCGTTCCAGGGATGAATATTGACGCCCTGAACTACACGGTTTACGGTTCCGTTAGCCGAAGGGGAGTCGGGGGTAATTCCGGCTTTTAGCGATTCCGAAAGTGCAAAAATTTGCGCGTAGATAAGGAAACAAAAGGCCTGTTCAACATCATGGAAATGGCGAGCGGGAGGAAGGTAGAAATGTGGGCCCGCGTCGATCGCCGGATGCCTCTCAGCAGAGATCGCGATGACGCGCATTGCTTGCTTGTCATTACGCAATTCGGTCAGAAGATCCAGATCGTACTGACGGGTGTACGGATGGCTTGAAATCATCACAACCACCAGCGTTTCCCCGTCGACCAATGATTTTGGTCCATGGCGAAAACCCGTAGGGGAATCGTAGAAGGCCGCCAGCTTGCCCGCGGTAAGCTCGAGAACTTTCAGCGCTGATTCGCGTGCTACGCCTTGTAATCCGCCACTGCCAAGGTAGACGATGCGTTTAAAAGGAAGATCGCCGAAGGGATGGGAATGGAATTCGCCCAGAGATTCAATAATCTGCTGGCAGCGTTCAGAGACTGCGCAAAAGCTGGCAAGATTAATCACTTCCGGGGCGAAAACGGCGAGGCAACTTGCCATCATTGTGGTGATGCTGCTGGTCATAGCAAAGCCACGATCGTGCGTTTCAGCAGGCATCAACAGCGCGTATGCCCGAGGATTATTATGAGCATCCTGGTAAAGTGCGCCAGCATCGTTACAGGTAATCATCAAATGGTAGCTGTTATCGATCATTTGATTGGCCAACTCAACGGCCGCCACGCTTTCCGGGCTGTTGCCGGATCGCGCAAAAGAGACCAGCAGCGTTGTGCGATCTTTACTGAAATGATCCATCGGATTACTCACGATATCAGTGGTCGGTACGGCAACGATATCAAGCTGAGTATGGCGGGCCAGCCAGGGCGCGATAATATCGCCAATAAAGGCAGAGGTTCCGGCTCCCGTGAGAATGATTTTTACGTTCCCGTCGTTCAGAACAGGCTTTAGAAAAGCCGCTATTTCGCACCGTTGGTTATCAAGGTTGTTGAGTGCTTTCAGCCAGGTCTCTGGTTGTTGGCGAATCTCTTCCTCCGTCCAGGTGGGTGCCGCCGTTGCATTGATATCCAGTGTTTCACTCATCACATCATCCTTAGCAGTAGCCATTCAGGAAATTACAGTGAGGGAATTGACCTTTCATTTCATTTCACTGCTTCTTTCGTTTCTTTTCCTAAAATCTATAGAAAAGAAAATGAAAGGTCAATCTGATAAAAGGAAATAAAACGAAATTTGTGAGATATGAAGGGTGTTTTATTTAAGATGATGAATTATAAGGTTTTATTTGTTTATCAAGATAAGAAAGTGAAAGAGGATGACTTACCGAGAGACTCAGTAAGTCAGTTAGAAACATAACGAAAGGATTTAAATGGCAACTATGCCATTCACCCAGGTTTTCTGTACCTGTAAATGGCTATCCAGGGCGATAAGATTCGCGCGTTTTCCTACGTCGATGGTGCCCAATTCGCTATCCATACCCAGCAGTTTGGCAGGGTGCAACGATGCCATTTTGATCGCCTCTTCTGAACTGATGTCGCAGAATTGCACCATATTGCGAACAGCAGCATCCAGCGACAGCGTACTGCCAGCCAGTCCACCTTCTTCAGTGCGCACCACGCCTTGTTTCATGTCGACAGCACAGCCGCAGATCTCGTAACGCCCGTCCGGCATACTTGCGGCACGCATGGCATCGGTAATCAGAATAATGCGCTGGCGAGCGCACGTGCAGCTCAACGCGAGTACCGACGGATGAACATGATGACCATCAGCAATAAGCTCCAGCCAGGCATGGTCATCCGTAAGGCCCGCCCCCACCATGCCGGGCTCTCGATGATGTAATCCCGTCATGCCATTGAAACAATGCACCAGACCGTCAGCGCCGGAATCAAAGGCTTTCTGTGTTTGTTCCGATGTCGCAGCGCTATGGCCAAGCATGACAAGAACGCCTCGTTGTTTAAGGTACGTAATAGCTTCCAGCGCTCCGGGCTTCTCTGGCGCAAGCGCGACGATGCGTAAGGTCTGTTGTGAAACAGTGATTAAGCGGTCCAGCTCGTTGAGGTCTAACTCCTGAAACAACGCCGCTGGATGCGCGCCACGATTCTTCGGCGTGAAAAAAGGTCCTTCCAGATAACTCCCCAGAACCGTTGCACCGGGCCCACCAGACTGGCAACGTTTTGCAATGCGAGCCAGCGCATGATGTATCTCTGCCATTGGTGCGGTGACCGTTGTTGGCAGCCAGGCGCCAACCCCTTGTTGCGCTTTAAAAATGGCTAATCTATCAAGCGCGTCAGGATCGCAATCCATCACATCCACGCCATCGCCGCCATGAACATGCAGGTCGATATAGGCCGGACAGAGTAACTCCGCTTCACGGAAGGGAGTTCCAATCGGTACTGGTTCGATGGCAGTGATCATTCCGTCATCAATACGAAGTAACCTGTCGTGACACCAGCCCTGCCCGGTCAATACATGCCGGGCACGGATGATTTGCGTCATATTCCTTCCTCAACGGGTTCGCTTTCTCGATTGCGGACAAGCTCATCGGCGAGACTGGTCAAACCCCGGTGACCGCACTCGAGTGCCTGCTGGCGAAAATCTTTGCAGTTCAGTTCATCGCGCTCCATCGCCATTTCTAACAGTAATTGCAGGTTGGTGCCGGTGATAACTTCACAATCAAGGCGTGGCATCGCAAGCGTTGACGCCACGCGGAAAGGCGTACCGCCTAACAGGTCTGTGAGAAAAATGATGCCTTCGTTTCCCGGTAATGTTTGTATCGCCTCTTCAAGCTGTGCGGTGAGAATCGCAGTGGAGGACGTTTCCGGGAAATCGATGGCAACAAACTGCTCCTGCTCACCAAGAATCTGTAACATCGCCTTTTCCATTCCGCTGGCGAACCCGCCGTGTCCTGTCAAAATAATGCTTAACATTGTGTCTCCTTATGCTCAGAGGAAGTGGGCAAATTTGCCGACGATACCCAACACGACGGTGATACCAATAAGGCGCAATGGGCTCCAGCCGCGACGAACAAGGCCGTACATCGCCAGGGTATAGACCAGGGGTAAAAACGCAGGCATCAACTTGTCAATGACATCCGCCTGAAGTTTAACGACCGCGTCGCCTGCGGTAATTTCGAGCGTCGTCGCCAGGCGCACATAGGTTGCTACCAGTGCACCGATGACCGTCATGCCGACAATCGACGCCGCGTGCCCCACTTTGCGCGTGTTGGCTTTTATAAGTGGAATCGCTGCGACACCCATCCTGTATGCGTAATGCGCCAGACCGAAGCGCAAACCTAAATGCACCACGTTAAACAGAACAATAAAAATAACCGCGCCAAGGATGGACCCCTGAAGCGCCAGGCTTGCGCCGATGCCGCCACAAATAGGGAGAAGCGTGAGCCAAAACATGGCATCACCAATACCGCCCAGCGGTGCGCCGACGGCTATCTTGGTACTTTGGATGCTATTAACGTCCTGCTTAGAACGTTCCATCGCCAGAATGATGCCGATGACAAAGGTCACTAAAAAAGGATGGGTATTAAAAAATCCCATATGTCCTGTCATTGCCCGCGCGAGGTCGCGCTTATTCGTATGGATTTTTTTTAACGCAGGAAGCAGCCCATATAGCCAGCCAGAAGCCTGCATACGCTCGTAGTTAAATGAGGCTTGTAAAAGCATTGAGCGCCATGCCACACGATTAATATCCTGCCTTGTCAGGTCTGCCCCCATTGACTGATCGTCATAAACATTTTCGTTTACGCCGGTCAGCAGGGTTTCCTCTTTATCTGCAACCGGGGTCAGCGTGGTGTGATTAGATGCCATCTTCAAATTCCTCCTGCTGTGACGGTGCAGTTTTGGGTTCAGGATCTTTACGAACGAAATCGATGAGCGCCATTGCCAGCGCGGCAGCGGCAATGGCCAGTACCGGTAACTTCAGCCAGGCCGCGGCGACAAAACCGAGGATGAAATAGGGAATGTAGACATTCTTCATCATGATTTTTAGCAGGACCGCAAAGCCGATAGCCGGCATGATGCCGCCTGCCACGCCGAGGCCATCAATCAGGCGTGTCGGTAGAACATCAATGGCTGTTTTGGCGTGTTCAGCGCCGAAATAGATTGGCAGGAACGCACACAAAAAGTAGAACGTGCCCAGGGCCAGAAGTGCCAGATAGTTGATGCGCTCAATACCACGGGTATCCGCGTTAGCAGCCAGATTGTCACAACGTGCCATGACCCCGGACATAACGGAGAACAGGAACGTAATGCCCATTTGCACTGCGACGGCAAAAGGAACGGCGACGCCGACAGCAACCTCAGGTTTTACCCCTGTTGTAATCGCAAAAGTGGTGCCCACGATGGTGCCAATAATCACGTTCGGCGGCTGTGCCCCTGCCAGAGGCGCCAGACCCATCCAGACCAATTCCAGCGTACCGCCGGTCAGAATCCCCGTGTGCAGATCGCCGAGAATGAGCCCTACCAGTGGCCCGAGTACCACCGGGCGATGCATGTGAGTCAGGCCATTGAACATATCCAGGCCGGCAATAAATGCCAGTATTCCGAGTGCGGCAGCCTGTAATAAACTGATTTCCATGACACTCTCCTTCAGAGAAGTTTAAACAGATCCTGTGCGGGTTCTGTGGGGACGCCCTGGACAAAGCAGGCAACATTATTTGCCTTTAGCCCGTTGAACGCGGCGATATCCCTGGTATCGACGGAAACCGTTTTTGCTATTTGCTGTTTGCCGTTAACGTAGTGCATGTTGCCGACATTAATCCGGCTGACCGGAACGCCGCCTTCTACCAGTGCTAAAAAATCCGTTGGGTTTTTGCAGACCAGGAGAATTTTCTGTCTGTCAGCAGCACGGTGAATGTTATCGATGACTTTTTGTAGTGACCAAAAGCGTACGGCAATGCCTTCTGCCAGTACCATTTCCATCAGGTTTTGCTGAACGGGGTCCTCAGCCACTTCATCATTCGCGACCAGTACCAGATTTGCGCCAGCGAACCCCACCCACTGCACACCTACCTGCCCGTGAATCAGGCGTTCATCAATCCGACTCAACACAATATTTGGCATAACATTTTTCCTTTCTTTTCTTCTTTGTTATAGCGGCGTGCAGGCAGCGTGGTACTGGCGCAGCACGTCCTGAATATGGTCGATGATCAATTCATGCACCGTCGCGGTGAGCTTGCCTTCGCGGACGCGGGCGTATTGCAGCGGTAAATATTGACTGAGGAGAGGAAGCGCGAGGGTTTCATGCTCCAGATTTCGTACCAGCTGATGATAAGCATCATCAATGCATTGATCGGGCCAGTAGTAACGAATGCGGTCGGAATAGCTATAGCCTCGGGCCAGGCGGCGTAGTGCGTTGTCACCGTGGTAGTGGCTTTCCCAGTATTCTGGTTTTTCCAGCATGACATTTTCTACCACTGTACGAAGGCTGGCGCTGGTACGAGAAGGGATCAACTCCTCTTCAATGGCGCTAAGGGCAAAAAGCGCTTCCCGTAGCGCGAAGGTGAGTGCCGGGCCTACTTTAAGAATGGCAAAGTGATCGCAAACTAACTTTTGCAGTGATGCAGGGTTCTGATAATCGGTCGAGTGCGCTTCAAAAATTAGCGTGTCGTAATCTTCGATCATTTGACTAAGTGCAGTGGCATTTTCAGGCACATAATCGATAACCTGTGTGTTGTCGAATTCGACGCCGGGTTGAACGACAAGCCCGATGATTCTTGGCCAAATGGCGGTGAGCCCATGTTGTTCAAAGGCATCGTAATGCGCTCGTAGCGTCGCTTGTGCGGCAGAAGGCGTCGTCACTTCAAGTGTATTTAGCGTTTCATGAGCACCTCCCGGAACGGGGACTTCGGTACCGATGACGTAAACAAGGTCAGATTCACCAAACATCTCGTGCGCCGTCTCTTCGGCAATTGTCGCCAGTCGCGCGGCACGGCTGGCGACAATGGTGTCGGTCAGGGGAACAGGATCGTCGGCGCAGGACATGCTGCAATCGAGATGGATCTTTTTAAATCCGGCCTGAACATAGCTTTTTATCAGATCTTCAGCGTGAGCCATGGCAGTGTCAGAGGATAATTTTTGCCAGCGGTTTGGCCCCAAATGATCGCCTCCAAGGATTAAGTCCTCTGACGGGAAATGCCATTTATTCGCAAGTTCTATAACAAATTGGCGAAAATCTACGGGTGTCATTCCCGTATAGCCGCCAAATTGATCGACCTGATTCGATGTGGCTTCTATCAGAAGCGGAGCTTGCATTTCACGGGCGAAACGGATGGCAGCTTCAAGTACAACAGGATGTGCGGAACAGACCGCGTATATTCCTTTGGCTGCACCTTTTTTATGTTGCTCCACGATGTGCGTCAGATGTTTCACTTTCATCTCCCGGTAGGGTTCTATGTCAGTAAATCTTTCGGTTTGTTTCATTTGATAGTGTATTAAGGTGATGTAAAAACAAAACGAAAGATAATAGAATTACGATCTGTTTCACAAAAGAAATATAACGAAAGGTTCTGGCGTGGCGAAGAAACCGGTCTCTGCACCGTTTCCGGCTTGCTTTTTGGTAAAAGAAAGGGGTTAATAGACGAAACGAAATAAAACGAAAGATTAAGAAAAGGATTATCGATGAGCGACTCTACTTCTGCGGACAAACGGATGACTGGCACCAGCGAGCGTCGTGAGCAGATTATTCAGCGGTTACGCCAACAAGGAAGTGTTCAGGTTAATGATCTTTCTCACTTTTTCGGTGTATCAACCGTCACCATCCGTAACGATTTGGCATTCCTTGAAAAGCAGGGAATTGCGGTACGCGCCTATGGCGGCGCGCTAATTTGTGAAACGGGTGCAACAAACGTAGAGCCTAGCCTTGAGGATAAAAGTGCACTGAATACCGGTCTTAAGCAGCGTATTGCGCAGGTTGCGGCAGAACTGATTCATCCAGGGCATCGTGTGATCCTTGACTCCGGTACGACGACCTATGAGATTGCAAGGAAGCTGCGCCATCATCAGGGCGTAATCGCGATGACGAATGGGATTAACGTAGCTAATGCGCTACTGGAAGCTGAGGGAGTGGAGTTGCTGATGACCGGTGGGCATTTGCGCCGACAGTCACTCTCTTTCTACGGCGATCAGGCTGAACAGTCTTTGCAAAATTACCACTTTGATATGCTTTTCCTGGGCGTGGATGCGATTGATCTTGAGCGTGGCGTCAGTACCCATAACGAAGATGAAGCGCGGCTGAATCGTAAAATGTGTGAAGTCGCTGAACGTATTATCGTGGTTACCGACTCCAGTAAATTCAATCGTTCGAGCCTGCATAAGATCATCGATACTCAGCGGATCCATACGATCATTGTTGATGACGGTATTCCGCAAGAGTGCCTGGAAGGGTTGCGGAAGACGGGGATCGACGTTGTCGTGGTGGCGGAATAACAAAACATGGCCCTAAGGCCATGTTTTATATTATTTAAGTTTTGGCGCTTGTCAGGACGTCTTGCAGAAGACTCTCCCAATCGGCGGGTGGGTGCCCCTTCTTCAACATTTTGCAGAAGGTGGCATAAGCGTCACTCTTTTTGCCATAGCTTCTGAGCGTGTGTTCATCGTTCATCCACCCCAGGATGATAACTCTCTCTTTTTCGCTGTACCGGAAAAAGAGTCGATATCTTCCCGCGCCGAATTTAGCTCTCGACCAGTCTTTATGATTACCTGTACCTAACGTCTTCCCATGACGAAATGCGGGTGATGAAGGAGAGACGGTGATGTGTTCCTCAATAACTTTGTGTACAACGGCCAACAGCCTGGTGGCTGCTTTCTTTTGATAGTTCTCAGGATCCTTTCCCTTTAATATCTCGACATCTTCAACTAAAGCATCATAAGTTTCCTGAAAGCAGGGATGAGCATAGAGCGCCCAACCGTTCACTTTATGCGGAAAGTCCATCAATCGTCGTCGCCAATCTCATCATCGATATTGATGTCCATACCAGACACCAGAGTTTTGCCCTGATGCATATCGAATGGGCGTAATTGCTGAGGGTGATTCTGAATGTCGGTGTCCAGAAACTGTAAGAAAGCCTTCATGGTGTGATCCTCCTGTTCATCTCCCACACGGCTCATGAGCACTTGCCCCCCAGGCAAAATGTCATACTGGATACTGTCCTCGCCGGGCTTGAGTTTCAGCGCTTCACGTACTGGCGTGGGTAAGGTAGTTTGACCGCGCACAGTGACCTTAGATTCAGTGGTCAGCACTGCGTCAGAACGAGCATAAGCGAGCATAAAATCACCTGTTCTTTACAACATTAATTCTGGCTAAATTATAGCCGTTGAGCAGGGTAATGCAAATGCATTATTAGCGCGAAGTGAAATGCGAGGCAATAAAAAACATGGCCCTAAGGCCATGTTTTGCGAGGAATATTTCAAAAGGATATCAGGTAACCGGTGCCGGGTTAAACACCGCCAGCTGGTTATGCAGCCCCCACTGATCCGAGAAGGTTTTCTTCTTCCCGCTGGCGACGTCGAGAATAAACTGGAACAGCTTCCAGCCCACATCCTCAATCGTCTCTTCGCCAGTGGCAATAGTGCCCGCGTTGATATCCATTAAGTCGTACCAGCGGTTCGCCAGTTCGGTACGCGTCGCCATCTTAATGACTGGCACCGCCATCAGGCCATACGGCGTACCGCGCCCGGTGGTGAAGACCTGCACCGTAATACCGGAAGCCACCTGCTGCGTGCCGCAGACGAAATCGCTGGCAGGCGTCGCGGCGTAGATCAGCCCACGTTTGGTTGGGCGCTGACCGGGTGACAGAACTTCCACAATGGCGCTTTTGCCTGATTTGGCAATCGAGCCGAGCGCTTTTTCCACCACGTTTGCCAGTCCACCTTTTTTGTTGCCGGGGGACGGGTTGGCGCTGCGGTCGGTTTTACCCATATCAAGATAGTTATCGTACCAGGCCATCTCTTCCAGCAGGCGTTTACCTACTTCTTCGTTAATGGCGCGAGGTGTCAGCAGGTGAATAGCATCACGTACTTCCGTCACCTCTGAGAACATCACGGTTGCGCCGCAGCGGACCAGTAGGTCAGACGCGTAGCCCACTGCCGGGTTCGCCGTCACGCCGGAAAACGCATCGCTGCCGCCACACTGCATCCCCACGACCAGTTCAGAGGCCGGGCAGGTCTCGCGCTGGCGTGCGTTCAATTTTTTCAGGTGGCGTTCAGCGACCTGCAAAATATCATCAACCATCGATTTAAAGCCGACGTGCTGTTCGTCCTGCAAACGCACAATGCTGGCGCTGTCGACCGGAATGGCATTCACATCTGGCGTGCCTTCCAGCAGGCGTTCCGGCTGAAGTTTTTCACAGCCGAGGCCAATCACCATTACCTCGCCGCCAAAGTTCGGGTTCAGGGCGATGTTGTGAATAGTGCGGATAGGCACGATGGCGGCAGGTGCATTAATCGCCACGCCGCAGCCATAGAGGTGGTTCAAACCGACGACACCATCCACATTGGGGTATTTTGGCAGTAGATCGCGTTCGATAATTTTGACGACATAATCAACAACACCCGCTACGCAGTGGACGCTGGTGGAGATCCCCAGCAGATTTTTCGTCCCTACGCTGCCATCGGCGTTGCGATAACCCTCAAAGGTGTAACCCTCAAGCGCAGGCAGCGGCTCCGGTACTTTGGTGGCCAGCGGCAGCGTATTCAGCGGCGGCGCTTCCGGCAGCGACACGGTGGATTCGTCGATCCAACTGCCTTTGACGATATCGCGCACCGCATAGCCAATGACTTCGCCATAGCGAATGATTTCGCCATTAACGGGAATGTCCACCAATGCCACCTTATGGCCTTGTGGAATATGTTCAATTAACTCAAGCCCATCAGGAAAACGTGTTCCTGCTTTTAAGCCATTATCATTAACAATAATCGCCACGTTATCCGTATCGTGCACTTTTATATAAAATGCTTTCGGCGCGTCTTGGCGAATTTCGATGTTAGCCATTGTCCAGTATTCTCCAGCCAGGTGGTAAACCTAAAAATTACAATAAAGGGTATCGCTTTCTGACGAAGCAAAATTATTACATCGCGTGATGGCATAAAGAATGTCAGGAGTTTAACGGTAAAAATGTGACGCAGATCACCACTTAATCGCCTGTCAGGCCAGCTGTGGCGGGTATTGCGTAAATCTGTGCATCAGCGCCCAAAGAGATGTGCATATGCTCAATAGTATGCGATATTAAAATATTCAAATTGTGGAATTGCACAGTGTGTAGAACAGCGATGCTGATTATACTGAATCACGATTTCATTGTGTCTGGTTAGTTATCCGATATTCCTGCTGTCGATAAATAATCAGTGAAATATGCCTTAGTACTAAACATATAATATAAGGCATCCTGTACCCGAGGATAAATTAAATGATGCTGGATACTACTGTCGAATCAAAAAAAGGTGTACCAACCCGGTATTTAATCTTACTAATCATCTTTATTGTTACCGCCGTTAACTACGCGGACCGCGCCACGTTATCAATTGCCGGTACGGAAGTGGCCAAAGAGCTGCAATTGAGTGCGGTCTCGATGGGCTATATCTTCTCAGCGTTTGGCTGGGCTTACCTGCTGATGCAGATCCCTGGCGGCTGGCTGCTCGATAAATTCGGCTCGAAGAAGGTTTACTCTTACAGTCTCTTCTTCTGGTCACTGTTTACGTTCCTGCAGGGCTTTGTGGATATGTTCCCACTCGCCTGGGCAGGTATCTCCATGTTCTTTATGCGTTTTATGCTTGGTTTTTCGGAAGCGCCATCCTTCCCGGCCAACGCGCGTATTGTTGCGGCCTGGTTCCCGACTAAAGAGCGTGGCACCGCGTCCGCTATCTTTAACTCGGCGCAGTATTTCTCACTGGCGCTCTTCTCACCGCTGCTGGGCTGGCTGACCTTCGCCTGGGGCTGGGAACATGTCTTTACCGTGATGGGCGTGATTGGTTTTGTGCTGACGGGGCTGTGGATCAAGCTGATTCATAACCCGACCGACCACCCTCGCATGTCGGCGGAGGAGCTGAAGTTTATCTCTGATAACGGCGCCGTGGTCGATATGGATCACAAAAAGCCAGGCAGCACGACACAGGGGCCAAAACTCCACTACATCAAACAGTTATTGACCAACCGCATGATGCTGGGCGTGTTCTTCGGGCAATACTTTATCAACACCATCACCTGGTTCTTCCTTACCTGGTTCCCGATCTATCTGGTGCAGGAAAAAGGGATGTCGATTCTGAAAGTGGGCCTGGTGGCGTCGATTCCGGCACTGTGCGGGTTCGCCGGCGGCGTACTGGGCGGCGTGTTCTCGGATTATCTGATTAAACGCGGGGCCACCATTACGTTAGCGCGTAAGTTACCGATTGTACTGGGTATGTTGCTGGCTTCGACCATCATCCTGTGTAACTACACCGATAACACCGCACTGGTGGTCACGCTGATGGCGCTGGCATTCTTCGGCAAAGGGTTTGGCGCGCTGGGTTGGCCGGTAATTTCCGATACCGCACCGAAAGAAATTGTAGGCCTGTGCGGCGGGGTATTTAACGTGTTTGGCAACGTAGCCTCTATCGTGACTCCGCTGGTGATTGGCTATCTGGTTAGTGAACTGCATTCCTTCAACGCCGCGCTGGTCTTCGTCGGCTGTTCGGCACTGATGGCGATGTTCTGCTACCTGTTTGTCGTCGGCGACATCAAGCGTATGGAATTGCAGAAATAATTAACGGTTAAGAGACAAGGTATAAGCGATGAATAACGATATCTTCCCGAATAAATTCAAGGCCGCGCTGGCCGCCAAACAGATTCAAATTGGCTGCTGGTCAGCGCTGGCAAGCCCAATCAGCACCGAAGTACTGGGCCTGGCCGGGTTTGACTGGCTGGTGCTGGACGGTGAACATGCACCAAACGATATCTCTACCTTTATTCCGCAGCTGATGGCGCTGAAGGGCAGCAGCAGCGCACCGGTGGTGCGTGTGCCGACTAACGAGCCGGTGATTATTAAGCGTCTGTTGGATATCGGTTTTTATAACTTCCTGATCCCGTTTGTGGAAACCGAAGAAGAAGCCGTGCAGGCCGTGGCATCGACGCGTTATCCGCCAGAAGGCATTCGCGGTGTCTCCGTTTCTCATCGCGCCAATATGTTTGGCACGGTGCCGGACTACTTCGCGCAGTCGAACAAGAACATCACCATCCTGGTACAAATCGAAAGCCAGCAGGGCGTCGATAACGTTGATGCTATCGCGGCGACCGAAGGCGTGGACGGTATTTTCGTTGGCCCAAGCGACCTGGCTGCGGCACTGGGCCATCTTGGCAACGCATCGCACCCGGATGTACAGAAAGCTATTCAGCACATTTTTGCGCGTGCAAAAGCACACGGCAAACCGAGCGGCATTCTGGCCCCGGTTGAAGCGGACGCGCGTCGTTATCTTGACTGGGGTGCGACCTTTGTCGCCGTCGGCAGCGACCTCGGCGTTTTCCGTTCTGCCACGCAGAAACTGGCTGATTCCTTTAAAAAATAACCACCACCGCAATAAGAGAGAGACACAATTATGACGATGAAAGTTGGTTTTATTGGCCTGGGCATCATGGGTAAACCAATGAGTAAAAACCTCATTAAAGCCGGTTACTCGCTGGTGGTTTCCGACCGTAACCCGGAAGTGATTGCTGAACTGATTGCCTTAGGCGCAGAAACCGCCACCACCGCTAAAGCCATTGCCGAGCAGTGTGATGTGATTGTCACCATGCTGCCGAACTCCCCGCACGTGAAAGAGGTTGCGCTGGGTGAAGGCGGAATTATCGAGGGCGCGAAGCCAGGCACCGTATTGATCGACATGAGTTCTATTGCGCCGCTGGCGAGCCGCGAAATCAGCGACGCGTTGAAAGCAAAAGGTGTGGATATGCTGGACGCGCCAGTGAGCGGCGGTGAACCGAAAGCCATCGACGGCACGCTCTCCGTCATGGTCGGTGGCGACAAGGCGATTTTCGACAAATATTACGACCTGATGAAAGCGATGGCGGGCTCCGTGGTGCATACCGGTGATATCGGTGCAGGCAACGTCACTAAACTGGCAAACCAGGTGATTGTCGCGCTGAACATCGCCGCAATGTCCGAAGCGCTGACGCTGGCAACCAAAGCGGGGGTTAACCCGGAACTGGTATTCCAGGCGATTCGCGGCGGCCTGGCGGGCAGCACCGTACTGGAAGCCAAAGCGCCAATGGTGATGGATAGAAACTTCAAACCAGGTTTCCGTATCGACTTGCATATCAAAGACCTGGCGAATGCGCTGGACACCTCTCACGGCGTTGGCGCACAGCTTCCGCTTACCGCTGCGGTCATGGAAATGATGCAGGCGCTGCGTGCTGATGGCCTGGGAACGGCGGACCATAGCGCCCTGGCGTGCTACTACGAAAAACTGGCGAAGGTGGAAGTCACTCGCTAATGACGTTGTGCCCGGTGGCGCTTAGCTTACCGGGCCTACATTGTAGGCCGGATAAGTGAAACGCCATCCGGCGTTGTGCAGCAACAGGCTATCACTATGAAAATCGTAATCGCCCCAGACTCTTACAAAGAAAGCCTTTCTGCCTCCGAGGTAGCTCAGGCGATAGAAAAAGGATTTCGGGAAATTTTTCCTGATGCGCAGTATGTTTCTGTTCCGGTTGCTGACGGCGGCGAAGGAACGGTTGAAGCGATGATTGCTGCCACGCAGGGCTCAGAACATCATGCGTGGGTCACCGGGCCTTTGGGCGAAAAGGTGAATGCCAGCTGGGGAATGTCTGGCGACGGAAAAACCGCGTTTATCGAAATGGCGGCGGCCAGTGGGCTGGCGCTGGTTCCTCCGGAAAAACGCAATCCACTGGTGACAACCTCTCGTGGTACCGGTGAGCTCATCCTGCAAGCGCTGGAAAGCGGTGCAACGAACATTATTATCGGCATTGGCGGTAGCGCCACCAATGACGGCGGTGCAGGCATGGTCCAGGCGCTGGGCGCGAAACTCCAGGATGCCAATGGCACCGACATCGGTTTTGGCGGTGGCAGCCTTGAAAGCCTGAATACCATCGATATCTCGGGCCTCGATCCCCGCATTCAGCATTGCAGCATTCGCGTCGCCTGCGATGTCACCAATCCGTTGATCGGCGATAACGGCGCATCCCGCATCTTTGGCCCGCAGAAAGGGGCTGACGAGGCGATGATCCGCGAACTCGATAACAACCTGTCGCACTATGCTGATGTGATTAAGACATCGCTGCGCGTAGACGTTAAAGAGGTGCCCGGCGCGGGTGCCGCAGGCGGTATGGGGGCTGCGCTGATGGCGTTTCTTGGTGCGGAGCTGAAAAGCGGCATTGAGATTGTCACCACGGCGCTGAACCTGGAAGAGCATATTCACGACTGCACGCTGGTGGTCACCGGGGAAGGGCGCATCGACAGCCAAAGCATTCATGGCAAAGTACCGGTTGGCGTGGCAAGCGTGGCGAAAAAGTATCATAAACCGGTGATTGGTATTGCTGGCAGCCTGACGCGTGACGTGGGCGTGGTACATCAATATGGTATCGATGCGGTATTTAGCGTGCTGACCAGTATCGGTACGCTGGAAGAGGCATTTCGCGGTGCATTCGACAACATTTACCGCGCTTCGCGCAACATTGCGGCCACGCTTGCGGTCGGAATGCGCAGCACGGGGTGACAAGGGCGCGCAAACCCTCTATACTTCGCGCCGAAGCTGACCAGACAGTCGCCGCTTCGTCGTCGTCCTCTTCGGGGGAGACGGGCGGAGGGGAGGAAAGTCCGGGCTCCATAGGGCAAGGTGCCAGGTAACGCCTGGGGGGTGTAACAGCCCACGACCAGTGCAACAGAGAGCAAACCGCCGATGGCCCACGCAAGTGGGATCAGGTAAGGGTGAAAGGGTGCGGTAAGAGCGCACCGCGCGGCTGGCAACAGTCCGTGGCACGGTAAACTCCACCCGGAGCAAGGCCAAATAGGGGTTCATAAGGTACGGCCCGTACTGAACCCGGGTAGGCTGCTTGAGCCAGTGAGCGATTGCTGGCCTAGATGAATGACTGTCCACGACAGAACCCGGCTTATCGGTCAGTTTCACTTTTTTCAGGCAAAAACCCGCTTCGGCGGGTTTTTGCTTTTCTGCCCCGACAACCGCTATTTCCTTCTCTTCCTCCTGCATCAACGAGTGCCATTTTGCAGAATTGCGACACGATGCACAAAACACTGAACGGGTAAAATTTAGCGGTTTTTTATGCTGCCTATCGTGCTTTTGGCTTGATTAATTTCTCGTAAAACAAAACAAAAACAGGGTTTAGAATTATCCGCAATGTTTCACATGGGTTGCTTGTATGTTAATGGTAGTGATCTAAACATATTAACGTGAATGTATGTTTGTCCTGGGTATCTGTGACGCCGTACGAAGAATTTTTTTAATAACAGGCTTTTTTACCAGTTTATTTTATATATTAAAAAGAATGTTAATGCGCACAATAGGGTAAAAAACGTCCTGAAATTGGTTGAAAGGTGATCTTTTAATTTGATTTTTTATATGTTTAAAGGTGCTTTATTTATCGCCATAAAATAAAGTTATACACCTTATTTTTGTTGATAAAAGTCAGGCTAAAGTCACTTGGATATATTAACAAGATATTGATTTATATCGTTTTTATTGTATTTTGTGACCTGTGCTTATACAGGTTTAAGGTAAATTGTGAGTAATAGCACACATCTTACTCTCCTATATTTATTAGAATCCCTCTCGCCAAATGGAAATAAAGGGGGAAAGAAAAATGGATAATGTTCTTCTGCCAAAAACACAACAGCTGGTCGTGTTTCAGGAAGTCATTAGAAGTGGTTCTTTTGGCTCAGCTGCCAAGCAGCTTGGGCTTACCCAACCGGCGGTCAGTAAAATTATCAACGACATTGAGTCTAACTTTGGTATCGAGTTGATGGTGCGTAAAAATACCGGCGTCACGCTGACCAGCGCAGGTCAGGTGTTGCTGAGCTACTCCGAATCCATCACCCGTGAAATGAAAAACATGGTCAACGAGATGAACAGCCTGAGCTGCAACAGCGTGGTTGACGTTTCGTTTGGTTACCCATCGCTTATCGGTTTCACCTTCTTACCCGAGATGATTAAAACCTTTAAAACGGTGTTTCCGGCGGCGCAGGTTACCATGTTTGAAGCACAGCTCTCGTCGTTTTTACCGGCCCTGCGTGATGGCCGCTTAGATTTTGCCATTGGTACATTAAGTGATGAAATGCAGCTCCAGGATTTGCAGGTAGAGCCGCTGTTCGAGTCTGAATTTGTTGTCGTCGCATCGAAATCGCGAACGTATACGTCAACGGTCACGCTGGAGTCGCTCTCGAACGAGCAGTGGGTTTTACCGCAAACGGATATGGGTTACTACAAAGAACTTCTCACCACCCTCCATCTTCATCACATCAGCACCGAAAATATTGTAAAAACCGATTCTGTCGTCACCATTTACAACCTGGTGTTGAATGCCGGATTCCTGACGGTGATCCCAAGAGATATGATTGCGCCGTTTGGCTCTAAACAATTTATTACGCTAAAGGTTGAAGATGTATTACCGGTAGCGCGCTATGCAGCCGTGTGGTCTAAAAATTATCGAATTAAAAAATCTGCCTCTGTATTGGTTGATTTGGCGAAAGAATATTCGTCGAAGGCCGGGAAGGCAGAAATGAATTAACAGCCTGTTTATTAGAAGCAGCTAATAACGTAAACGAAACCCAGAGTCATTAAATACTCTGACACCCTGATTTTGTCTAAACATCAGAAAGTTATTCTGATAAGAGGATATGATGCATATTACCTACGATCTGCCTGTAACTCTTGACGATATTCAAACAGCTAAAAAAAGACTGGCCGGTAAAATTTATAAAACCGGGATGCCGCGCTCAAATTATCTTAGCGAACGCTGCAAAGGCGAAATATTTCTGAAGTTTGAAAATATGCAGCGTACGGGCTCCTTTAAAATTCGCGGCGCATTTAACAAACTGAGCGCATTGACGGAAGCTGAACGCCGTAAAGGCGTGGTCGCCTGTTCAGCGGGCAACCATGCGCAGGGCGTCTCTCTTTCCTGCGCGATGCTTGGGATTGACGGCAAGGTTGTGATGCCAAAAGGCGCGCCGAAGTCGAAAGTTGCGGCGACGCAGGATTACTCCGCCGAAGTGATTCTTCACGGCGATAACTTCAACGATACAATTGCCAAAGTGAGCGAAATCGTTGAAACCGAAGGCCGCATCTTTATTCCTCCTTATGATGATGCGCTGGTGATTGCCGGTCAGGGCACCATCGGTCTGGAGATCCTTGAAGACCTTTATGATGTGGATAACGTCATCGTGCCAATTGGCGGCGGCGGCCTGATTGCCGGGATCGCCACGGCGATCAAATCCATCAACCCGACAATCAAAATCATCGGCGTGCAGTCTGAAAACGTACACGGTATGGCAGCATCGTTCTATGCCGGTGAAATCACCAATCACCGCACCTGCACGACGCTGGCTGACGGCTGCGACGTTGCGCGTCCGGGCAACCTGACCTTCGAAATTGTGCGTGAGCTGGTTGACGATATTGTACTGGTCACTGAAGACGAAATTCGCGACAGCATGATTGCATTAATTCAGCGTAATAAAGTGGTGACTGAAGGCGCGGGCGCATTAGCGTCGGCGGCTCTCTTAAGCGGCAAGCTCGATAATTATATTCGTGGCCGCAAAACGGTAAGTATTATTTCAGGCGGGAATATCGACCTTTCTCGTGTTTCCCAAATTACAGGGTATGTTGGTGCTTAATCCATTTTCCTGATCATTATTTACGGGCCGTGCGCTGAACGGCGCTGGCCTGGTATTTAAAGAATGACGGGTACTTTAATCAAAGGATAAGATATGAGTACGACAGAAAGTATTAATGTAAGCCATTCTAAAGAAGCCTCCTGGCGTAAATCGGATACCACATGGACGTTGGGTTTATTCGGTACTGCGATTGGTGCCGGGGTTTTATTCTTCCCAATTCGCGCAGGCTACGGCGGCCTGATCCCAATATTATTAATGCTGTTATTGGCTTACCCCATTGCCTTTTATTGCCACCGCGCGCTGGCGCGCCTGTGCCTTTCCGGATCGAATCCTTCCGGAAACATCACCGAAACGGTAGAAGAGCATTTTGGTAAAACCGGCGGGGTGGTTATCACCTTCCTGTACTTCTTTGCTATCTGCCCGCTGCTGTGGATTTATGGCGTCACCATTACCAACACCTTTATGACCTTCTGGGAAAACCAGCTCCAGATGCCCGCGTTAAACCGTGGTCTGGTTGCGATGCTCCTGCTGCTGCTGATGGCGTTCGTCATCTACTTCGGTAAAGACCTGATGGTTAAAGTGATGAGCTTCCTGGTATTCCCGTTCATCGCGAGCCTGGTGCTGATTTCGCTCTCCCTGATCCCTTACTGGAACTCTGCGGTCATTGACCAGGTCAGCCTGAGCGATATCTCGCTGACCGGTCACGATGGCATTCTGGTCACTGTGTGGCTGGGGATTTCCATCATGGTGTTCTCCTTCAACTTCTCACCAATCGTCTCTTCGTTCGTGGTCTCCAAGCGTGAAGAGTACGAAGGCGAATTTGGCCGTGATTTCACCGAGCGTAAGTGTTCTAAAATCATCTCCCGCGCCAGTATGCTGATGGTTGCAGTGGTCATGTTCTTCGCCTTCAGTTGCCTGTTCACGCTCTCTCCGGCAAACATGGCGGAAGCGAAGGCGCAGAACATTCCGGTGCTTTCTTATCTGGCGAACCACTTCTCCTCCATGGCGGGTCAGAAATCGACGTTTGCCACCACGCTTGAGTATGGTGCCTCCATCATCGCGCTGGTTGCTATCTTCAAATCCTTCTTCGGCCACTACCTGGGCACGCTGGAAGGGCTGAATGGCCTGGTACTGAAATTCGGCTACAAAGGCGATAAAACCAAAGTCTCCACCGGCAAACTGAATACCATCAGCATGATCTTCATCATGGGCTCCACCTGGGTGGTGGCTTATGCCAACCCGAACATCCTGGACCTGATTGAAGCCATGGGCGCGCCGATTATCGCTTCTCTGCTCTGTCTGCTGCCGATGTATGCCATCCGTAAAGCACCGTCGCTGGCGAAATACCGTGGCAAGCTGGATAACGTCTTCGTTACCGCGATTGGTCTGCTGACCATTCTGAACATCGTCTACAAACTGTTTTAATTAACATGCTCAGGATGAGCGGAGTCGTAATATGAATGAGTTCCCGGTTGTATTGGTTATTAATAGCGGTTCATCGTCTATTAAATTTTCAGTACTGGATGTTGATACCTGTGATGTATTACTGGCGGGTATCGCGGAGGGTATTAATACTGAGCAGGCGGGTTTAACGGTCAACGGCGGCGATATTTCGCCGCTGTCCCAACCCACTTATGAAGCGGCATTAAGCGCTATCTCATTTGAACTTGAAAAACGCGATTTAATGGACAGTGTAGCCTTAATTGGCCACCGCATCGCCCATGGCGGCGATATCTTTACCCAGTCTGTTTTAATTACTGACGCAGTGATTGACAGTATCCGTAAAGTTTCGCCGTTGGCGCCGTTGCATAACTACGCCAACCTCAGTGGGATTGAGTCCGCCCGCCAGCTTTTCCCGGGCGTACAGCAGGTCGCCGTGTTTGACACCAGCTTCCATCAGACGCTGCCGCCAGAGGCGTATCTCTATGGTTTACCGTGGAAATATACTGAAGAGCTGGGCGTTCGTCGCTACGGTTTCCACGGCACTTCTCATCGTTATGTCGCAAAACAGGCGTATGGCCTGCTGGGGTTACAGGAAGCCGATTCCGGGCTGGTGATTGCGCACCTGGGCAACGGGGCATCTATTTGCGCGGTACACAACGGGCAGAGTGTGGATACGTCGATGGGCATGACGCCGCTGGAAGGCCTGATGATGGGCACCCGCAGCGGTGACGTCGATTTTGGCGCGATGGCGTGGATTGCCAGCCAGACCAACCAGACGATGAGCGACCTTGAGCGCATCGTCAATAAAGAGTCTGGCCTGCTGGGTATTTCCGGATTGTCATCAGACCTGCGCACCCTGGAAAAAGCGTGGCACGAAGGGCATGAGCGCGCGCAGCTGGCGATCAAAACCTTTGTCCATCGCATTGCGCGCCATATTGCCGGACACGCGGCATCCCTGACCCGGCTGGACGGTATTATTTTCACCGGCGGTATCGGTGAGAATTCGGTACTTATCCGCCAAATGGTGATGGAGCATTTACGCGTACTGGGTGTGGCAATAAGTCGCGAAATGAATAACCAACCTAATTCCTGCGGCGAACGTATTATTTCTGACGAACGTTCCAGTGTCGTCTGCGCCGTTATTCCGACCAATGAAGAAAAAATGATTGCGCTGGACGCTATCCGTTTAGGAAATATTAATACGGTAGCGGAATACGCCTGAGTTAATCGCTTTTAAAATTGAGAGAAGAGTTTCATGAAGGTAAATATCGATCTTAACGATATGCATTTTGCCGATGCATGGCGCGGTTTTAAGGGTAGCGAATGGCAGGACGAAATTAACGTTCGCGAATTTATTCAGCAGAACTACACGCCGTATGAAGGCGATGAGTCTTTCCTTGCGGAAGCGACATCGGCGACGACCGCATTGTGGGAAAAAGTGATGGAAGGCATTCGTACCGAGAATGCCACTCACGCCCCGGTCGATTTTGACACCAATATCGCGACTACCATTACCGTGCATGATGCGGGTTATATCGAAAAAGATCTGGAAAAAATAGTCGGCCTGCAAACGGATAAACCGCTGAAACGCGCGCTGCATCCGTTCGGCGGCATCAATATGATCAAAAGCTCTTTCGAGGCCTATGGCCGCGAAATGGATGCCGATTTCGAGTACCAGTTCACGTCACTGCGTAAAACCCATAACCAGGGTGTATTTGATGCCTACTCGCCGGATATGCTGCGCTGCCGCAAATCGGGCGTGCTGACCGGTCTGCCGGATGGCTACGGGCGTGGGCGCATTATCGGCGATTACCGCCGCGTGGCGCTGTACGGCATCCGTTATCTGGTGCGCGAACGCGAGCTGCAATTCGCGGACTTACAGAACAAACTGGAGTGGGGCGAAAGCCTGGAAGCCACCATTCGCCTGCGTGAAGAGCTGGCCGAACATCGCCGCGCGCTGCTGCAAATGCAGGAGATGGCAGCGAAGTACGGTTGCGATATCTCGCGCCCGGCGCGTAATGCTCAGGAGGCGGTGCAGTGGCTCTATTTCGCCTACCTGGCGGCGGTGAAATCGCAGAACGGTGGCGCGATGTCGCTGGGCCGCACGGCCACCTTCCTCGATATTTATATTGAGCGTGATATGCAGGCGGGTGAGCTAACGGAACAGCAGGCGCAGGAGCTGATCGACCACTTCATTATGAAGATCCGCATGGTGCGCTTCCTGCGAACCCCGGAATTTGACACGCTCTTCTCCGGCGACCCGATTTGGGCGACGGAAGTGATCGGCGGGATGGGGCTGGATGGCCGCACGCTGGTAAGCAAAAACTCATTCCGTTACCTGCATACCCTGCACACGATGGGTCCGGCACCGGAGCCTAACCTGACCATTCTGTGGTCGGAAGCGCTGCCGAAAGCGTTCAAGCAGTATGCGGCGCAGGTCTCTATCGTCACCTCATCGCTGCAATATGAAAACGATGACCTGATGCGCGCAGACTTTGACAGCGATGACTATGCCATCGCCTGCTGCGTCAGCCCGATGGTTATCGGCAAACAGATGCAGTTCTTCGGTGCGCGCGCCAACCTCGCTAAAACGCTGCTGTACGCCATTAACGGTGGGGTGGACGAGAAGCTGAAAATCCAGGTCGGGCCGAAAACCGCGCCGTTGATGGATGACGTGCTGGATTACGACACCGTGATGGAAAGCCTCGACCACTTTATGGACTGGCTGGCGGTGCAGTACATCAGCGCGCTGAACGTCATTCACTACATGCATGACAAATACAGCTACGAAGCGTCGCTGATGGCGCTGCACGACCGCGATGTCTATCGCACCATGGCCTGCGGTATGGCCGGATTGTCGGTGGCGGCAGATTCCCTGTCGGCTATCAAATATGCCCGCGTAAAACCGATTCGTGATGAAAACGGGCTGGCGGTCGATTTTGAAATCGAAGGCGATTATCCGCAATACGGCAACAATGACGAACGCGTTGACAGTATCGCCTGTGACCTGGTTGAGCGCTTTATGAAGAAAATCAAAGTGCTGCCAACCTACCGTAACGCCGTGCCGACCCAGTCGATTCTGACCATCACCTCGAACGTGGTGTATGGCCAGAAAACCGGGAATACCCCGGACGGTCGCCGCGCAGGTACGCCGTTTGCGCCGGGTGCCAACCCGATGCACGGACGCGATCGCAAAGGTGCGGTTGCCTCGCTGACATCGGTGGCGAAGCTGCCGTTTACCTATGCCAAAGATGGGATTTCCTACACCTTCTCGATTGTTCCGGCAGCGCTCGGCAAAGAGGATGCGGTACGCAAGACCAACCTCGTCGGCCTGCTCGATGGCTATTTCCATCATGAAGCGTCGATAGAAGGCGGCCAGCATCTTAACGTCAACGTGATGAACCGCGACATGCTGCTGGATGCCATCGCGAATCCGGAAAACTACCCGAACTTAACCATTCGCGTCTCTGGCTACGCTGTGCGCTTTAATGCGTTGACGCGTGAGCAGCAACAGGACGTGATTTCCCGAACCTTTACCCAGGCACTTTGAGAACTGGAGAGCGCATGAAAAAGATGATTGAAACCACCCGTGCGCCGGGTGCGATTGGCCCCTACGTACAGGGGATCGATTTAGGAAAAATGATCTTCACCTCCGGGCAGATCCCGGTGAATCCACAAAACGGCGAGATCCCGGCGGATGTGGCGGATCAGGCGCGAATGAGCCTGGAAAACGTCAAAGCCATTATCACGGCGGCGGGCCTTGAGGTGGGGAGTATCGTGAAGACGACGGTATTTATCACTGACCTGAATGATTTTGCGACCATCAACCAGGTTTATCAGCAGTTCTTCGACGATCATCATGCGACCTACCCGACGCGCAGCTGCGTGCAGGTGGCGAGATTACCGAAGGATGTGAAGCTGGAAATTGAAGCGATCGCCGTTCGGGGAGATAGCCTGTAATTCGCTTGTAGCCACACCGGGCTGCTATCCGGTAGCCCGTCTCTGAAGTCGTATCGAGGTCACGGATATGATTAGCACATTCGATATGTTCAAAATCGGCGTTGGGCCATCCAGTTCGCACACGGTTGGGCCGATGAATGCCGGGAAATCCTTTATTGATGAACTCGAGAAGAGTGGGGCGCTGTCACAAATAACCGGTCTGACGGTCGATCTCTATGGTTCGCTGTCGCTCACCGGGAAAGGGCATGCGACCGATGTTGCGGTGATTATGGGGCTGGCCGGCAATCGCCCGGATAGCGTCGATATTGACGCCATTCCGGCATTTATTCGCGCCGTACAGCGCAGCGGGCGCCTACCGGTCGCGCAGGGCGCTGCCGTGGTGCCGTTCTCTGTGAATGATGACGTGGTCTTTCATGACGAGACCCTGCCGCGCCACGAGAATGGCATGCGTTTTACCGCGCGTCACGGCGACCAGATTCTGCTGAGTAAAACTTACTACTCGGTGGGTGGCGGTTTTATTGTCGAAGAGGAAAAGTTTGGCCAGGCGCATGACATCGAACAGCCGGTGCCGTTTCCATTCCGTTCAGCCAGTGAACTGGTAAAACAGTGTACGGATAACGGGTTGTCTATCTCCGGCCTGATGATGCAAAACGAGCTGGCGCTCAGGAGCAGAGAAGAGATCGACACCGGTTTTGCGCGGATCTGGCACGTCATGCGCACCGGGATCGAGCGCGGTATGAATACGGAAGGCGTGTTGCCAGGGCCGATGAATGTGCCGCGTCGCGCGGTGGCGTTACGGCGGATCCTCGTTTCCAGCGACAGCACATCCAGCGATCCGATGAATGTGATCGACTGGATCAACATGTTCGCGCTTGCGGTCAGTGAAGAGAATGCGGCGGGTGGGCGCGTCGTCACCGCGCCCACCAACGGTGCCTGCGGTATCGTCCCGGCGGTGCTGGCCTATTACGACAAATTCCGTCGTACGGTGAACGGTAACTCCGTGGCGCGTTTCTTACTGACCGCTGGGGCGATTGGCGGCCTGTATAAGCAGAACGCTTCAATTTCCGGTGCGGAAGTGGGCTGTCAGGGAGAGGTAGGCGTCGCGGCCTCGATGGCTGCAGCGGGCCTGACGGAGCTGCTTGGCGGCAGCCCGTAGCAAGTGTGCATGGCGGCGGAAATCGCTATGGAGCATAACCTGGGCCTGACCTGCGACCCGGTTGGCGGACAGGTGCAAATTCCCTGTATCGAGCGTAATGCCATCAACGCGGTGAAAGCGGTCAATGCGGCGCGAATGGCCATCCAGCGTACCAGTGAAGCGCGTGTCTCTCTCGATAAAGTGATCGAGACGATGTATGAAACGGGTAAAGATATGAACGATAAGTATCGCGAAACGTCCCGTGGTGGGCTGGCGATAAAAGTGGTGTGCAGTTAACACTCTCCAGTAACGAAGAAGCTCCGCATGCCGGAGCTTTTTTTTATCCTTTTATCCATGAATAAAAATGTGATGTTGTTCAAACATACATTATTGGTAGTATCTTTTTCTTTCTAGCTGGCTTAATGGAGAAAACTTTTGTCAATGTTGCCCTCTATTCATCTTAATATTGTGAAATATTTCTCTCGCTCCACGAGTATGATTCCTTCATATTAATAATAAGCCTGCCAAAAATACGTTGCATATCGCCTTTGTAGCAACGAGATAAATAATAAACATCTTACCTATACACAGAGTGATTACGTTATGGAAACGGCGACAACAAATAGTGTTGCTCGGGAAAGTGCTGTACCTCTTTCTCGGGAAAATATGAGTGAGCAAGCCTGGAGAGAAGCAATCAAGTTCGATAGCACCGATACTGGATGGGTTATTATGAGTATCGGTATGGCAATTGGTGCGGGCATCGTTTTTTTACCCGTGCAGGTTGGGTTAATGGGCCTCTGGGTTTTTTTACTCTCCTCGGTTATTGGTTATCCGGCGATGTACCTTTTTCAGCGACTTTTTATTAATACCCTCGCTGAATCACCAGAATGTAAAGATTATCCCAGCGTGATTAGCGGCTATCTTGGTAAAAACTGGGGGATCCTGTTAGGTGCCCTCTATTTTGTGATGTTAGTCATTTGGATGTTCGTCTATTCAACGGCAATCACCAATGACAGTGCATCTTATCTGCAAACCTTTGGCGTAACGGACGGTTTGCTCTCAGAAAACCCCTTTTATGGGCTGGTACTTATTTGCGTGCTGGTGGCAATCTCCTCTCGTGGAGAGAAGATGCTGTTTAAGATCTCAACCGGGATGGTACTGACAAAGCTTCTGGTCGTCGCTGCGTTGGGGCTTTCAATGATAGGGATGTGGCGTCTTTATAATGTCGGTGCGTTACCGCCGTTAGGCCTGCTGATCAAAAATGCGATCATTACATTGCCTTTTACACTGACGTCCATTCTCTTTATTCAAACACTGAGCCCGATGGTCATTTCCTACCGCTCTCGGGAGAAATCAATAGAAGTCGCACGCTATAAAGCATTGCGGGCAATGAATATTGCATTTGGCATTCTATTTGTAACCGTATTCTTTTATGCCGTCTCCTTTACGCTGGCGATGGGGCATGATGAGGCGGTTAAAGCCTATGAGCAGAATATTTCCGCACTGGCAATTGCTGCGCAGTTTATTAGTGGCGCAGGTGCCGGGTGGGTGAAAATTGTCAGCGTTATCCTGAATATCTTCGCAGTGATGACCGCCTTTTTTGGCGTCTATTTAGGCTTCCGTGAAGCGACTCAGGGTATTGTAATGAACGTACTGCGCCGTCGATTTTCGGCTGAGGCAATCAATGAAAAAACCGTACAGCGTGGGATCATGATATTTGCGGTTCTCCTGGCCTGGAGCGCAATTGTTCTGAATGCACCGGTACTCAGTTTCACTTCGATTTGTAGTCCTATTTTCGGCATGGTTGGATGCTTAATTCCAGCCTGGCTGGTCTATAAAGTTCCTGCGTTGCATAAATATAAGGGGTTATCCCTGTGGATCATTATTGTCACCGGTCTTCTGTTATGTGTTTCTCCATTCCTGGCATTTGCCTGATATCGTTATAAAAGGTTGTTGTTATGTTTGAGAATGAAATAAACCCCAAATGGGATGTATTTCTCGCGGCAGTAAAGCAGGAGGTAAAACCTGCGCTTGGCTGTACTGAGCCAGTCTCACTGGCGCTGGCAGCGGCTGTTGCGGCATCGCATTTACAGGGAAAAATTGAGCGTATTGACGCGTGGGTTTCGCCTAACCTGATGAAAAATGGCATGGGCGTGACCGTTCCGGGAACCGGGATGGTGGGCTTACCTATCGCGGCGGCGCTGGGGGCTCTCGGCGGTAACTCGCAGGCTGGGCTGGAGGTGCTGAAAAACAGCACCGGGGACCACCTTATGGCGGCGAAATCGATGCTGGAAAATGGGCAGGTACGCATCGTATTGCAATCGCCGTGCGAAGATATCCTCTACGCCAGAGCCAGGCTTAGCGCGGGTGAACGCTGGTGTAGCGTGACTATTGTTGGCGAGCACACACGCATCGTCAGCATTGAAACGCAGGATGGCATTATGTTTTCCCTTGCTGAGAACGGTAGCGAAACGCTTCGACCTAATCCTCTGGAAAGTCTGGCATCGGCTACCCTCGCGGAGATTGTCGATTTCGCCGTTCAGGTTCCCTTTGAGGCGATTCGTTTTATTCTCGACGCGGGCCAGATGAACGATGCACTCTCCAGGCTGGGTCTGCAAAGCGAATGGGGATTACACATTGGCCGAACGCTGGAAAAACAGCGGCATCTCGGGTTGTTGGCTGATGATATTTTGACGGCTATTTTAATCCGCACCAGCGCGGCGTCTGATGCCCGAATGGGAGGGGCGTCGCTTCCTGCCATGACCAATTCTGGCTCAGGTAATCAGGGGATTACAGCCACGCTTCCGGTGTTAATTGTCGCTGAACATTTTGCCGCAGATGATGAAAAACTGGCGCGAGCGTTAATGCTGTCGCACCTAAGCGCCATTTACATTCATAACCAACTCCCGCGACTTTCTGCACTCTGCGCGACCACGACAGCAGCGATGGGGGCTGCGGCGGGGATGGCCTTGCTTGCGGGGGGCGATTACGCCGTGATCTCAATGGCTATCGCCAGCATGATAGGAGACGTAAGCGGGATGATTTGCGATGGGGCTTCTAACAGCTGCGCGATGAAGGTCTCTACCAGTGTGTCCTCAGCGTGGAAAGCCGTTCTGTTGGCGTTAGATGGTTCGGCGGTGAGTGGCAACGATGGCATTGTAGGGTGTGACGTCGAGCATTCAATTGCCAATCTCTGCGCACTGGCGCGCCACGCGATGCAGCATACGGACCAGCAAATAATCGAGATTATGTCTCACAAGGCGACCGTTTAAACAAAAATCCCCGGTATCACCGGGGATTTTTTTATGCCGTTTCCTCATCCGACTGACGGGTTTGGGCATCTGCGACAATCGCTTCGAGTTCGCCTAACATCTCTTCATAACCGAAACTTACCGGCGCTGAAATGACGGCCTGGGGTTTTACCTGCTTTTTCGCCTGCGGCTTCTTATGGCTTTTTTTACTCATCTGCTCACTCTTTTCATCCTGAAAATTACACCGGTAAATCTATCAGTAAAGCGCGCAGCGGCGTATCGGCAACCAGCGTTATGTTATCTTCGTCACGAATAAATGCGCCGTCACCGCAGGTGAGCGCTCCTTTTTCCAGCGCCTGCGTCTCTGCATGCACGGTACCGTGGATCGACTGCAGATAAGCGCGCGGACCGTTGAGGTGGAAACTGACTTTCTCACCTTTTTTCAATTCGATATGGTGTATCCACACCTTCTGACGCAATTGCAGGCTGCCGTCTGCGCCGTCTGGCGAAGCCAGAAGTTGTGGTGAAGCATCTGCAATGTCCACTTTCTGAACCAGCGGGTTTTCACGTTCCGGGCAGGCGTCAAGCCAGAGCTGCATCCGGGTGAGCGGTTTATCCTTACTGACATTATGTTCGCTGTAGCTGATGCCCGGCTGGGTCGAAATCAGCAGCGCTTCGCCTGCTTTCGCCTGGACATGATGGCCTTCGCTGTTGCGGTACTCCGCTTCCCCTTCGAGGATAATGTTGAGGATATCCACTTTCGGGTAAGTTCGCGGCTGGAAGGAGGCCCCTGGTGCCAGCACTTCCTGGTTCAGGACACGCAAAGAGGCGTATCCCAGCAGTTTCGGGTCAAAGTAGTGTCCAAAGGAGAAAGTGTAGCGAGCCTGGAGCCAGCCGAAGTCCGCCTGTCCACACTGTTTGGCTGTTCGGGTAGTAATCATAGTTTTTGACCTCTCTTTACACTAAATCAATGGTAAAGGTATGGACGCTGCATTGTTAGCCAGATATTCTGCCCGGTATATTCAAATTTCCTGAATGATAAAACGATGGCTAAAGAGAGAGCATTAACGCTGGAAGCCCTGCGGGTGATGGATGCAATCGACCGTCGCGGCAGCTTTGCCGCTGCGGCTGATGAGCTGGGACGCGTTCCGTCGGCATTAAGCTACACCATGCAAAAACTGGAAGAAGAACTGGATGTTGTGCTGTTCGACCGCTCAGGTCATCGAACAAAATTCACCAATGTCGGGCGTATGTTGCTGGAACGCGGGCGCGTACTGCTGGAAGCGGCGGATAAGCTGACGACGGACGCCGAAGCACTGGCGCGCGGGTGGGAAACGCATCTGACGATTGTCACCGAAGCGCTTATTCCAACGCCTACGCTCTACCCGCTGATCGAGAAGCTGGCGTTGAAAGCCAACACCCAGTTGTCGATTATCACCGAAGTGCTGGCCGGTGCGTGGGAACGCCTGGAGCAAGGGCGTGCGGATATCGTGATTGCGCCGGATATGCATTTCCGCTCGTCATCGGAAATTAACTCCCGCAAACTCTATTCGGTGATGAACGTTTACGTCGCCGCGCCAGATCATCCGATTCATCAGGAGCCGGAACCGCTCTCTGAAGTGACGCGCGTGAAGTACCGCGGCGTGGCGGTGGCGGATACCGCCCGTGAACGCCCGGTGCTGACGGTGCAGTTACTGGATAAACAGCCGCGCCTGACGGTCACGTCGATGGAAGATAAACGCCAGGCGTTATTGGCCGGTTTAGGCGTGGCGACCATGCCGTATCCGCTGGTGGAAAAAGATATCGCCGAGGGGCGTTTGCGGGTAGTGAGCCCGGAATACACCAACGAAGTGGAAATTATCATGGCGTGGCGTCGCGACAGCATGGGCGAAGCGAAGTCGTGGTGTCTGCGGGAAATTCAGAAGCTGCTGGCGGTTAAGTAGTCATTATGTTCAGCGCCTTATCCGGCCTACCGGATTTGCGTAGGCCGGATAAGCGAAGTGCCATCCGGCAATAAATGCACTACGAATTCAACTTCGGATCCGCGCCAAAGCGGTTTTCGCCCGGCGTACCTGACTGGCAGTTGAAGATAATAATCACCAGCCAGCCGATAATCGGGATGATCAGCAGCAACAGCCACCAGGCTGAGCGGTCGGTATCGTGCAGACGTCGGAACTGGACGGCCCACCAGGGCAGGAAAATCAGCACACCATAAATTGTTGTCAGAATGCCTTCACCGCTGGCGCGTTGCCAGCCCAGCATCTTATCGAGAATACCCAGCACCAGCGTAAAGATGACGTTGACCAGAATAAACATCCAGTACTCTTTACGGCGCGCGCGGCCCCCAAAACCGATGTAATTTCGTAGAACTTTGAGATACCAATCCATTTTCTGCCTCAGCTATTCGTTAATCACTTGTTTTCTAAGCGATCGAATTAAGAATAGCCGTGAATGAAACGGTGGTAAATATTGGTGTCACCAATTAATAGGGCATCCCGGAGGATGCCCTGTGTCATTAGCGGAAGCGCTCATCACGCCCGTGTGGCTCGTCGAGATCCTGCCACGGCCCAATGGAAATGATTCCCGTAGGGTTAATGGTTTTATGGCTGCGGAAATAGTGATTGCGGATGTGATCGAAATTCACCGTTTCAGCAATGCCCGGCATCTGATAGATATCGCGCATAAAACCGTGCAGGTTCAGGTAATCGCTGATGCGGTGCTTGTCACACTTAAAGTGCGTCACATAAACCGGATCAAAGCGAATCAGTGTAGTCCACAGACGAATATCGGCTTCAGTAAGCTGATTACCCGTCAGATAACGATGCTGACCGAGGATCTGCTCAAGGCGTTCCAGTGAGGTAAAGACTTTCTCCACCGCGTCGCTGTAGGCGTCCTGGCTGGTGGCAAAACCGGCTTTGTAGACGCCGTTATTTACGGTGTCGTAGATCCAGCCGTTCAGCTCATCAATTTGCGCGCGCAGGGCAACAGGGTAGTAATCGCCTGCTTTCGCGCCCAGACCGTCGAAGGCCGTATTGAACATGCGAATGATTTCGGCAGATTCGTTACTGACGATGGTATGGTTTTTCTTATCCCACAGCACCGGTACGGTAACGCGCCCGGTATAATGCGGATCGGCATGCAGATAGAGTTGATACAGGAATTCATGCTGATACAGCGTATCGCCGGTCGCTGCCGGGAAGCTGTCATCAAAGGTCCAGCCATTTTCCAGCATCAGCGGGTTAACCACGGAAACGGAAATAAACGGCTCCAGGCCTTTCAGTTTACGCAGAATCAGCGTGCGGTGTGCCCACGGACAGGCGAGCGAGACGTACAGGTGATAGCGATCTTTCTCAGCGGCAAATCCGCCGACGCCCGATGGACCTGCTTCGCCATCCGCAGTGAGCCAGTTACGGAATGCCGAGACTGAACGTTGAAATTTACCCCCGGTGGATTTGGTGTCGTACCAGGTGTCATGCCAGACGCCGTCAATCAGTTGTCCCATTTTTTCTCTCCTTCAGATGGCAAAAGCGAGGAGATGTCTCCTCGCTTTGATTCAGTATAGTGCGATTACCATTTTTTATTCAGCACGCGGTCGATGCTGAATGCGCCCGGGCCAGTGATAGCCAGCAGCAGGAAACCGCCCGCGATGGTGAGGTTTTTCATAAACATCAGCGAGTTTACGCCTTCCGCAAAGTTACTGTGGAACAGGAACGCGGTCAGGATGGTGAAGCCCGCGGTAATCAATGCGGTGGTACGGGTCAGGAAACCAAACAGCACTGCCAGACCGCCGCCAAACTCAAGCAGAATAACCAGCGGCAGCATAAAGCCAGGGACGCCCATTGCTTCCATATATTGTTGGGTACCCGCATAACCGGTGATTTTGCCCCAACCTGCGGTAATGAACAGGATTGGCATCAGGATGCGCGCTACCAGTACACCAACATCTTCTAATTTTTTCATCTTATAACTCCAGGAAACCCATCGGGCGAACAATGTCATTTATTGTGCAAATACACGTTGATGCCGTGTGCCTGCTGTCGATGGAAAGAAGAATACCTGCGGCCTGGATCAATTGTTAGCAAGGAAAACTGTCGAATTGCTTCAAAAATTCTGAGTAATGCAATGCAAGATGAATATTTTTGTCGAGGCTGCTCGGGGAGTGGTGAATTGCCTGCTGACGGCGAGGTTTATCGGCAGGATACTCGGCGCAGGACACTTATCGGACAGGATGTCATGACTGAGACAACGACCTCGACACCGCATGATGCTGTTTTTAAAACGTTTATGACCCACCCGGAAACCGCTCGCGACTTTCTGGCAATTCATCTTCCCGCCCCTTTACGTGCGCAGTGCGACCTGTCGACGCTGCAGCTGGAATCGAGCAGCTTTATCGACGAGGAGCTGAAGGAAACGCACTCCGATGTGCTGTGGTCTGTGAATACGGCGCAGGGGAAAGGGTATGTCTATGCGCTGGTTGAGCATCAAAGCACGGCCCAGAAGAACATGACCTTTCGCCTGATGTACTATGCCTTTTCCGCGATGCATCGCCATCTCAAAAACGTCGATAACCAGTTGCCTTTGGTTATCCCGATTCTGTTTTATCATGGCGAACGTAGCCCTTATCCCTATTCCATGCGCTGGTGGGAAGCGTTTAGTCATCCGGCACTGGCGAAACAGCTCTATTTCGAGGCGCTGCCGCTGGTGGATATCACGGTGCTGTCAGACGATGAGATAGCCACGCATCGGCGAATGGCGGTGCTGGAATTTCTGCAAAAGCATATTCGCCGCCGCGATCTTCTCGAGCTCACCGATGCGCTGGCAAGGCTTTTAGCGCCAGGTTACACTACCCAAAGCCAGTTCGATGCGATGATGAGCTATATCGCGCAGGCTGGCCATTCCGCCAGTCTGTTCGTCTTTTTTCGCCGGCTGGCGCGTAAGGTACCTCAACACAAGGAGACGTTGATGACGATTGCGGAGTGGATGGAAAAAGAGCGGGAAAAAGGGATCGATTTTGGCCGTCGGTTAGGGATGAACAAAGGGCGTCGCGAAGGTTTTAGTAAAGGGCTCGATAAGGGTTTTGATAGAGGCGAACGCAACGCCAAACGCCAAATCGCCCAGGCATTATTAGCCACTGGCATCGACGTGGCGATTATCGCCAAAACCACCGGCTTGACAGTTGCCGAGATAGAAGCGCTCGCCTAAAAACAAGGCCCGGCATGGCATACCGGGCCTGTGTCAGATTAACGTAGCGTGTTTTTCACCAGCCGCCAGGCGCTCCAGACGCTGAATCCGCGTCGTGCCCAGCGCACCAGCCTGTTCGGCTGACGCAAACCCCAGACGGCGAATACGCCGCTACCTGCCAGAGCCCAGGTCCGCAGGCTGAGCAGCATCGCCCATTTGCGGTCGTAGACGTGGGTGAGTTCCAGCCAGTCGCGTCGGCCCGCACTTAAGTCCAGCCGCTGTTGCTGAATCTGGCTCAGCAAATACGCCTTACGCGCCTCACGCTCCTTTCGGTTACTCACGATCGTCCTCCAGCAGCGCCCGGTCGTTGGCCAGTTCGTGACGCGTGTGACGCAGCAGGGTTGAGCGTCGCACTTTACGTAACGTCCAAAGGCCACCGATTAACGCCAGCACCAGCAAGGTGACGGTGGTGCCAATCATCACGTTCAGTCGATATTGCGGATCGACCGCCCAGATAATCAGCACCAGCAGGCTCATCAGACCGAAAGCGGCAAACAGCAGGGTTAAGCCAACCAGCAGTAATAGCTGGAAGATGTTGGCTTTCTCTTCTTCCAGCTCGACCACCGCAAGGCGCACCCGCGTCTCAACCATCTGCACCAGTACGGTCACCAGACGTTGGCCGATGCCGAGGATATTTTTCCCCGGGCCTTGTGTGTGTTGATAATCCGCCATTATTAGCGACGCGTCAGCAGCACGCCCAGTACCAGACCGACCGCAGCCCCAATACCCACGCCCGTCCACGGGTTCTCACGCACATAACCGTCGGCACGCGCCGCGGCTTCACGGGTCTGTTTGGCCAGCGCATCGCTGGTTTCGCCCAGGCGATGGCGGCTCTCTTTCAGCGCGCTTTCCGCTTTACTGCGCAGCTTACTTATCTCTTCTTTCGACTTATCAGAGGAGCTATTCAGTACTTCTTCCAGGGTGTCAGCCAGTGATTTCAGTTCCGCGCGCAGGTTATCTGCATTGGTATCTTTAGACATGATGCTCTCCTGTTTGAATGTCCATGTGCTTAGTACTGGCGAGACTCCAGTTCTTTAAGCTCGTGCTGAGATTCCGCGAGTTTGTGCTCGCGTTTAGTAATTTTATCCGCATCGCCTTTTTGCTTTGCTTCATGCAGGTCACGCTGACGTTCGGCGATCTCTTCTTTCTGCTCGGCAATTTTTTTCTGATGATCGGCGCGTAACTTACTGTCGGAACAGTTTGCTTTGACCTCACTCAACGCTTTTTTCAGGCCATTAATGCGGTTTTGATTGTTATGCTTTTCGGCATAGCTGATCTCACGCTGGATGTCCTGTTCTTTCTCCTGACACAGTGTGGTCGCGCTTGCGCCAGCGGTGAGGGAAAGAAGTGCGATGGTCAGTGCGATGCGGTATTTCATGTAAGAAACCTTCCATTGTGTTAAGTACATCAGGAATGTACGGGTTCCAGTAACGGGGGTAATAGATTACGCCCACTTACTTAAGCATAGTTAGAAAAATGGGAAATCACCAAAGCCAGTGATTAGATACAGAATTATCCAAAGCGATGCGGCGTGTCGCGCAACAGCGAAAGCCAGGTGGTGGCATCGCGATCGTCATCCTGCTGGGCGATGATGTACTCATGCGGCAGCGTGCTGTCGAGCACCTTTTTGGCTGCGGCGCTTTGCGCGCTGGACTCAAATTTAATGAGTAGCGCATCGTTTTGCGGCGTAATGCTTTTGAACTGAATGCCGTTAGCATCCAGATGATGCCAGATGGAGAAGCCATCCGGCATGCTGGCGCCCTGATTGAGCGGGCGAATCGCCAGCGTGGATTCTTTCTGCTGTAACGCCGCGCAGAGCCAGAGAATGGCGCAAAACAGCAGCAATGCGCCAAGGCTCAGGGTAAATCGACGTAGCGTGACCTGTTTCAGCCCCATTATGAGCTCCGGTTGCCGTATTTTTTCTTCCACAGAACAACCAGCGACCCCACCAGACCAATCACCAACAGGGCGACCGGCAACAGCATCAGACAGGACATCAGCGCGTCTTCATACTTCAGGAATACCGGCGTTTTGCCAAGCAGGTATCCCAGCGAAGTGAGGATAAGCACCCACAGCAGGCCACTCATCCAGTTAAAGAACTGGAAACGGGCATTGCTCAGGCCGGATATCCCGGCGATGGTTGGCAACAGGGTACGCACGAAGGCGATGAAACGGCCAATCAGCAACGCGGAGAGCCCGTGTTTATGGAACAGGTGGTGCGCGCGCTGGTGATAGTGGGCCGGAAGATGTGAAAGCCAGTTCTGCACAAGGCGCGTATTCCCCAGCCATCGCCCCTGAATATAACTGAGCCAGCAGCCAAGGCTTGCGGCGGTAGTCAGCAGAAGAATGGTTTGTGGGAAACCCAGCGCGCCTTTGGCAATCAGAACGCCAATCAGCACCAGCAGGCTATCGCCTGGCAGGAAGGCGGCAGGTAATAGCCCATTCTCAAGGAACAGGATCATAAACAAGACGAAGTAGAGCATGCCAATCATGGACGGATTCGACAGGGTTTCGAAATCCTGGCTCCATAACGCATTTAATAACTGGGATAATAGTTCCATTCACGATTCCTGGTACAACGATTAACGTAACGCCTGAACGAACTGCGACATTGTTTATATTTTAATCGGTCGCGGTAAACACATCCGTGTTAATGGCGAAGTAAGCAATTGCTAACTCACAGAACGACAAAATGCATCTAATTGTAACAAACACCTGAGTTTTACGTCATAGATTTTGCAGTTTGTTGAGGTTTGATTTTGCGGGTTGCGTGGGTGAGAGGCGAGGGTATTTACAAAGGCTGACACTATATATGTTTTGCTTACCCACATTAAACGTCAGGCCAGTCTGAAGACTGGCCTGGGAAGGGATCGGGCGATTATTTGGTGCCGTTGGCGGCGGTGTCGAGATGCACGACCGGGTTCTCTGCGAAGAGATAGCGGTCGGCATTAAATTCGAAGTCATCGCTGGTTTCGTTAAACAGCATCAGCTTGGTGTTTTCCAGATGCTGCCACATCGCCAGTTTGGCGGCATGCGGGTCTTTGCGGATCAGCGCTTTCAGGATTTGGTCGTGGTCATCACACCAGTTATCGACCGTACGCGCATCAATATGCTCATGCAGTTTTTTCCAGTACGGGTTATGGCTGCGCTGGGTCCACATTTTCTCGACGATGGCGGCAAGGGCGGTATTCTGCGTGGCCAGCGCGACCTGGATGTGGAATTGCAAATCCCATTCGGAGTCGCGGAAACACTTCTCGTTGCGCGCTTTGTCCTGGATCTCCATCAGCTTCATGATGTCCTGCTTGGTCACCTGCGTGGCGGCAAACTCGGCAATATTACTTTCAATGAGCTGGCGGGCCTGGAGCAGCTCAAACGGGCCGTAATTGGCGAATTCCATGGATTCGTCAGGCACCTGCTGATGGCGTGGCGTATTGGAGATAACATGAATGCCGGAACCTTTACGCACTTCAACGTAGCCTTCGACTTCCAGCATGATTATGGCTTCACGAACCACCGTACGGCTAACGCATTTTTCGTCAGCAATAAAGCGCTCGGCAGGCAGCTTGTCGCCCACGAGATAAACGCCTTGCTCAATGCGCTCTTTCAGCTCAGCGGCAAGTTGCTGATATAAACGACGTGCGTCAGTGATTTCCATATTCTCTCCAGGCAGGGTACGGCAGATTAGATTTGTTATACCACTTTTACGAGGATCTAACCATAACGCCGCATGAAAAAAGCCGCCAGAGGAGGCGGCTTTTGCTACATGTTTAACACTCTCAAACTAGCTTTGCGTGGCCGGTTGATGCGTTTCTTGCTCGACCTCTTCGGCCGGTTTGTTTTTCAGTACCGTCCAGATAACCAGCGCACCCAGCAGGTCAAATACCGCCAGTACCGCGAACAGCGGGCTGAAGCCGATGGTATCTGCCAGCGCACCGACGACCAGTGCGAACAGCGTACTTGCCAGCCAGGCGGACATCCCGGTCAGGCCGTTAGCCGTGGCCACTTCGTTACGACCGAATACGTCAGAAGAGAGCGTAATCAGCGCGCCAGACAGCGCCTGGTGAGCAAAGCCACCGATGCACAGCAGGCCGATTGCAACATACGGGCTGGTGAACAGACCAATCATACCAGGGCCAATCATCAGCAGGGCGCCCATGGTGACAACCATTTTACGGGAAACAATCAGGTTCACGCCAAACCAGCGCTGGAACAGCGGCGGCAGGTAACCCCCCACGATACAGCCCAGGTCAGCAAACAGCATTGGCATCCAGGCGAACATGGCGATTTCTTTCAGGTTAAAGCCATACACTTTAAACATGAACAGCGGGATCCAGGCGTTGAAGGTACCCCAGGCTGGTTCTGCCAGGAAACGCGGCAGGGCAATACCCCAGAACTGACGGTTACGCAGGATCTGACCAACGGACATTTTCTTCGCCGTACCGACCTGGTGCTGTGCTTCCTGACCATTAATGATGTAGTCGCGTTCTTCATCAGTCAGTTTTTTCTGATCACGCGGATGTTTGTAGAACACCAGCCAGGCCATCGCCCAGATGAAGCTCAGCACACCGGAGATAATAAATGCCATCTGCCAGCTGTGCATGACGATTGCCCATACCACCAACGGAGGAGCAATCATCGCACCGATTGAAGAGCCGACGTTGAAGTAACCGACCGCGATAGAACGTTCTTTCGCCGGGAACCATTCGGAGCTCGCTTTCAGGCCAGCCGGGATCATCGCAGCTTCTGCCGCACCGACCGCACCACGCGCCAGCGCCAGGCCGCCCCAGCTACCTGCCAGCGCAGTCGCGCCGCAGAACACAGCCCATGCAACGGCGAAGAAGGCGTAACCAATTTTGGTGCCCAGAATATCCAGCACGTACCCGGCAACAGGCTGCATCACCGTATAGGCCGCGGAGTAAGCGGCAATGATATAGGAGTATTGCTGTGTAGAAATGTGCAGCTCTTCCATCAGGGTAGGAGCAGCAGCTGCAACGGTATTACGCGTCAGGTATCCGAGCACGGTGCCCATTGTCACCAGTGCGATCATGTACCAACGTAACCCTTTAATTTTACGCATGTAAACCTCATCGTGTCGTTATTCCGCATCTTCATACGGTCTTCATCCAGTACTACGGGAGGATGTCTCAATCGAGGGGCTTACCGGGAGAACCCGGTACGACCCGAACCTTGCCTTCGTACTTGTGCTTAATTCGGTATCCGTACCGTTAAGTCAGTTGTATCTTTCACCAACAATGCATTCCGTCGGCTTATGTTTGACGGGGTGCACAATAACTTGTCATACAACTTTAAAAGGTGAATGCTGTCACAAAAGAGGTATTTTACGTGTGGGTATAGGTGGTAGGGCTTGAAGCCAGTCGTGGCGCGGCTTGTGTCGCTTTTTTTAGTTTTTTAATGTCATTTTTTGTCAATTTTTATTGATCTAACTCACGAAAAAATCTTCGGCTTGACGAAATTGGTGTGATAACTTTGTCAGCATTACAGATAAACATCTGACCACTCGTGAGAGGAAGACGATAATGACCCCGTTTATGACTGAAGATTTTCTGTTAGATACCGAATTTGCCCGCCGTCTGTACCACGACTACGCAAAAGATCAGCCGATTTTTGACTATCATTGCCACCTGCCGCCGCAGCAGATTGCTGAAAACTACCGTTTCAACAACCTGTATGACATCTGGCTCAAAGGCGATCACTATAAGTGGCGCGCCATGCGTACCAACGGTGTCGCCGAGCGCCTGTGCACCGGCGATGCGTCTGACCGCGAAAAATTTGATGCGTGGGCGGCGACCGTGCCACACACCATCGGCAACCCGTTATACCACTGGACGCACCTCGAACTGCGCCGTCCGTTTGGCATCACCGGCAAGCTGCTTTCCCCGTCTACCGCTGACGAAATCTGGAACGAATGCAACGAACTGCTGGCGCAGGATAAGTTCTCCGCGCGTGGCATCATGCAGCAGATGAACGTGAAAATGGTCGGCACTACCGATGACCCGATCGACACGCTGGAACACCACGCGACCGTAGCCAAAGACAGCACCTTCTCCATCAAAGTGCTGCCGAGCTGGCGCCCGGATAAAGCGTTCAACATTGAGCAGGCCACCTTCAACGACTACATGGCGAAACTGGGTGAAGTGTCTGACACCGATATCCGTCGTTTCACCGACCTGCAAACCGCGCTGACCAAACGTCTCGATCACTTCGCCGCCCACGGCTGTAAAGTGTCCGACCACGCGCTGGACGTGGTGATGTTCGCCGAAGCGAGCGAAGCCGAGCTGGATAGCATCCTGGCGCGTCGTCTGGCGGGTGAAAGCCTGAGCGAGCACGAAGTGGCACAGTTCAAAACCGCGGTACTGGTCTTCCTCGGCGCAGAATATGCCCGTCGCGAATGGGTACAGCAGTACCACATTGGCGCGCTGCGTAATAACAACCAGCGTCAGTTCAAACTGCTGGGCGCGGACGTCGGTTTCGACTCCATCAACGACCGTCCGATGGCGGAAGAGCTCTCTAAACTGCTGAGCAAACAGAACGAACAGAATCTGCTGCCGAAAACCATCCTGTACTGTCTGAACCCGCGCGACAACGAAGTGCTGGGCACCATGATCGGTAACTTCCAGGGCGAAGGGATGCCGGGCAAAATGCAGTTCGGTTCCGGCTGGTGGTTCAACGACCAGAAAGATGGCATGGAACGTCAGATGACTCAGCTCGCACAGCTGGGCCTGCTGAGCCGTTTCGTCGGCATGCTGACCGACAGCCGCAGCTTCCTGTCTTATACCCGTCACGAATACTTCCGTCGCATTCTGTGCCAGATGATTGGCCGCTGGGTTGCTGCGGGCGAAGCGCCGGCGGATATCAACCTGCTGGGCGAGATGGTGAAAAACATTTGCTTTAACAATGCGCGTGACTACTTCGCCATTGAACTGAACTAAGGTCTGGGGTTGATATGCAATACATCAAGATCCATGCGCTGGATAACGTTGCGGTAGCATTAGCGGATTTGGCTGAAGGCACGGAAGTCACGGTCGACAACCAGACGGTAACGCTCCGTCAGGCGGTAGCGCGTGGGCATAAATTCACGTTGTGCCCTATCGCCAAAGGTGAAAACGTCATTAAGTATGGTTTACCGATTGGCCATGCGCTGGTGGATATTGCCGCGGGTGAACATATTCACTCACACAATACGCGTACCAATCTGAGCGATCTGGATACGTATAGCTATCAACCCGAATTCCAGCCTGAAGCGGCGCAACCGGCAGATCGCGATATCAACATTTATCGTCGCGCTAACGGTGACGTTGGGGTGCGTAACGAAATCTGGATCCTGCCGACCGTGGGCTGTGTTAACGGCATCGCGCGTCAGATCCAGACTCGCTTCCTGAAAGAGACCAATAACGCCGAAGGTACCGACGGCGTGCATCTCTTCAGCCACACTTACGGCTGCTCTCAGCTGGGCGACGACCATATTAATACCCGTACCATGCTGCAAAACATGGTGCGTCACCCTAACGCGGGTGCGGTGCTGGTGATTGGTCTTGGCTGTGAAAACAACCAGGTTGATGCCTTCCGCGAAACGCTGGGTGATTTTGATGCCGACCGCGTTCACTTTATGATTTGCCAACACCAGGACGATGAAGTGGAAGCGGGGATTGAGCATCTCCATCAGCTGTACAACGTAATGCGTAACGACAAACGTGTACCGGGCAAGCTGAGCGAGCTGAAGTTTGGCCTCGAGTGCGGCGGTTCCGACGGCCTCTCCGGGATCACCGCCAACCCGATGCTGGGTCGCTTCTCCGACTACGTGATTGCCAACGGCGGCACCACCGTGCTGACCGAAGTGCCGGAAATGTTTGGCGCGGAACAGCTCCTGATGAGCCATTGCCGTGACGAAGCCACGTTTGAGAAACTGGTCACCATGGTCAATGACTTCAAGCAGTACTTCATTGCCCATGATCAGCCTATCTACGAGAATCCATCACCGGGTAACAAAGCCGGTGGCATCACCACGCTGGAAGATAAATCGCTGGGTTGCACGCAAAAAGCGGGCTCCAGCCAGGTGGTGGACGTGCTGCGCTACGGCGAGCGTCTGAAAACGCCGGGTCTGAACCTGTTGAGCGCACCGGGTAACGATGCGGTTGCGACCAGCGCGCTGGCGGGTGCGGGCTGTCACATGGTGCTGTTCAGCACCGGTCGCGGTACGCCTTACGGCGGTTTTGTGCCGACGGTGAAAATCGCCACCAACAGTGAACTGGCGGCGAAGAAAAAACACTGGATCGACTTCGACGCGGGGCAGCTGATTCACGGCAAAGCAATGCCGCAGCTGCTGAACGAGTTCGTTGATGTGATTGTTGATTTTGCCAATGGCAAAGAGACCTGCAACGAACGCAATGATTTCCGCGAGCTGGCGATCTTTAAGAGCGGCGTCACATTGTAATAAAAATGTGATCTGATACGATAAAACGGCGTTTCACTTCCTGAAACGCCGTTTTTTTATGGTGTTCAATAAGGACTTCTCCATGACTGCGTATTGGCTCGCCCAGGGCGTAGGTGTACTCGCGTTTTTAATCGGTATCACCACCTTCATCAATCGCGATGAACGGCGCTTTAAGTTTCAGCTCTCCCTCTACAGTGCGACCATTGGGGTGCATTTCTTCCTGATGGGGGCTATCCCGGCGGGGATGAGCGCCGAACTCAACGTCATCCGTACCATTATTTCGGTATACACCCGGCGCATCTGGGTGATGTTTGTGTTTATCGCGCTGACGCTTACCCTGGGGCTAAGCAAGCTGCATCACGCGATGGAACTGCTGCCGATTGCGGGTACGGTTGCCAGTACGTGGGCGCTGTTTCGTTGCAAAGGGTTATCGGTGCGCTGCGTGATGTGGTGCTCTACCGCCTGCTGGGTTGCCCATAACTTCTGGCTCGGTTCGATTGGCGGCACGATGATTGAAGGGAGCTTTCTGGTGATGAACGGCCTGAATATAATCCGCTTCTGGCGCATGCAGCGGCGCGGTATTGACCCGTTTAACGTTGAGAAGAAAGTACAGAAAGAAAGCCCCTCCGCCTGACGGCGAAGGGGGAAACGATTAGCTGCGCAGGGCGTCTTTCGCCAGTCGCGCATCTTCTGCCTGGCAAACGGCAGCGGTGAACATCACGTCGGTAGAGGAGTTGATCGCGGTTTCGCAGGAGTCCTGCAATACGCCGATGATAAAGCCGACAGCCACCACCTGCATGGCGATTTCGTTCGGAATGCCGAACATATTACAGGCCAGCGGGATCAGCAGCAGTGAACCACCCGCCACACCCGATGCGCCGCAGGCGCACAGCGATGCCACCACACTCAGCAGCAGCGCCGTCGGCAGGTCAACCGGAATGCCCAGCGTATGCACCGCAGCCAGGGTGAGCACGGTAATGGTAATTGCCGCACCCGCCATGTTCACGGTCGCACCCAGCGGAATGGAGACCGAGTAAGTATCGCGATCCAGATTCAGCTTCTCGCAGAGCGACATATTCACCGGAATGTTCGCCGCAGAACTGCGGGTGAAGAAGGCGGTCACGCCGCTTTCACGCAGGCAGGTAAAGACCAGCGGATACGGGTTGCGGCGGATTTGTAGCCATACCAGCAGCGGGTTGATCACCAGCGCCACCACGGCCATACAGCCGACCAGCACCAGCAGAATTTGCGCGTAGCCCCACAGCGCGAAAAAACCGGTGGTGGCGAGGGTAGAAGAGACCAGGCCGAAAATACCCACGGGTGCAAAGCGAATCACCACCTTCACGATAAAAGTGACCGCGTTGGACATATCGTTGACCAGGTTTTTGGTGGTGTCGTTGCTGTGACGCAGAGCGAAGCCCAGGCCCACGGCCCACACCAGAATACCGATGTAATTTGCGTTAATCAGCGCATGAATCGGGTTGGCGACGATACTCATCAGCAACCCGTGCATCACCTGCACAATGCCTGTTGGCGGGGTAATATCCGTCGCCCCAGTCGTGAGTTGCAGTGTGGAGGGGAACATAAAGCTCACCACCACGGCTGTTAATGCCGCAGAGAAGGTCCCCAGTAAATACATCCACAGAATAGGGCGGATATTGGTTTTTTGCCCCTGTTGATGGTTGGCGATTGAGGCCATCACCAGCGTCAGTACCAGCACCGGCGCGACCGCTTTCAGTGCGCCAACAAACAGCGTACCGAGCAGGCCCGTAGCTTCCGCCGCCGGTTTTGAAATTAACGCCAGTGCGATGCCCAGCACCAGACCAATCAATATTTGTTTTACCAGACTTCCCTGCACCAGGCGGCGAAAGAAGCTGGAAGACGGAGATGTCGTCATGAATGTATTCCTTCCAGTGATGTAATGTGCCATCCCGGTTACGAATTATTTGTCTCGTTTATGTCAGGATGTAAAAAAATGTTTGCCTGGTTGAGTATAAGGAAAGTTGGCCGGTGGGGAAGCGTAAAATGCTGGAATTTACGCGGTGCATCATATTTTTTAACTTTAGTTTTACATTGATGCCGGGCAGCGTACTGCTGCCCGGCTAAACGGCTTAGGCCTGCTGGTTCTTTTTATCGTGCTGGTGATTCACCCAGGCGTTGATCACTAACGTCAGCACCAGGATGCCGCCCACCACGCCCAGCGATATCGCAATAGGGATATGGTAGAAATCGACGATCAGCATTTTGATACCGATAAACACCAGGATCACCGCCAGACCGTATTTGAGCATCGAGAAGCGCTCTGCCACGCCCGCCAGCAGGAAGTACATCGCGCGCAGGCCGAGAATGGCGAACAGGTTAGAGGTCAGTACGATAAACGGATCGGTGGTGACCGCGAAGATGGCCGGAATGCTATCGACGGCGAAAATAATGTCGCTGAACTCGACCAGAATCAGCACCAATAACAGCGGCGTCGCGTAGATAACGCCTTTCTGGCGCACAAAGAAGTGCTCGCCCTCTATCTTATCAGTCATGCGCAGATGCCCGCGCAGCCAGCGCACCAGCGGTTTATCGCCAATACCGCTCTCATCTTCTTTCGCCAGCGCCATCTTGATACCGGTAAACAGCAGGAACGCGCCGAACACATACAGCAGCCATTCAAACTGGGTAATCAGCCAGCTTCCGGCGAAGATCATGATTGTACGCAGCACGATCGCGCCTAATACGCCATAAACCAGTACGCGGCGTTGCAGCGCTGCCGGAACCGAGAAGTAGCTGAACAGCATCAACCAGACGAAGACGTTATCGACGGCCAGCGATTTCTCAATCAGATAACCGGTAAGGAAGGCGAGCGCCTGCGGATCGGCCACCGCGCGACCCTGTGTCTCAGCCAGATACCACCAGAAGGCAGCGTTGAACAACAACGAGAGCGTGACCCAGACGATAGACCAGGCCGCAGCCTGTTTCATGGTCATGGCGTTAGCGCCGCGTCGGCCCTGCAACATCAGGTCGATGGCTAACATGATCACGACGACGACAGCGAATCCGCCCCACAGCAACGGTGTGCCGACACTATTCATAGATATTTTCCTTACGCATAAAAAAACGGCTAACGTCGGAAGACGTCAGCCGCTGCTTTTTCTATGCATAGACCTCGCCTTCCGGCAAGGTCTCACTTACAACAAAAAGTATGCACTTCAAACGGTTGCCCGAAGGTGCATACGTTTTATTGCCCGGCGACCGGATACGGTTTTTCACGTATCGTAATGACGATCCACCGGCAAGGAAGTTACTCCCCTTTGCGGGTTACAAAATATTACAGGCCATCGACGACGTCAATGGCCTGTAACATCTGTTTTACATAGCTTTACGCAGGCACCTGCTCGCTAACGTCATCCGCAGGGAAAGTGACGCCAGTCTGGCGGCGAATCTCCGTTTGCAGTTTCGCGGTTGTACGGCTGACAGCAAGCCCCGGATGATTCACTTCATTGGTTTCGACCAGACGGGCAAAGACCTCTGCTTCATACAGCATAGTATTAATATGCTGAGGCTGAGTGAGATCCTGCGCTTTGCCACCGCGCGGCACGAAGGTGACTTTCTGGCACTCGGAGATTTTCTCGATGACCAGCGACCCGTCTTCGCCCTGGATTTCGCTCGGCAACACGGAATCACTGACTTTTGAGTGCTGCAACGTAACGCTGAAATCGCCATAGTCGAGCACCACCAGACCATGCGCATCCACGCCGCTTTCCAGCAGGCTCGCTGATGCCTGCACACCGTGCGGTTCGCCCCACAGCGCGACCGCTGAGGCCAGGCAATAAAAACCGATATCCATAATCGAACCGTTAGAGAACGCCGGATTAAAGGTATTTGGGTTTTCACCGTCGAGATAGCGCTGATAGCGGGACGAGTACTGGCAGTAGTTGATAAGCGCTTTACGCACCTTACCTACCTTGCTTAACGACTGCTGTAAAAGCAGGAAATTAGGCAGGCTGGCGGTTTTAAACGCTTCGAACAGTACGACCTGATTTTCGCGCGCGGTTTCAATCGCCGCTTCCACTTCACGCAGGTTTGACGCCAGTGGCTTCTCACAAATCACGTGCTTTTTATGGCGTAAGAAAAGCTGTGTTTGCGGGAAATGGAACGAATTTGGGCTGGCGATATACACCGCATCAATGGCATCGCTTTGCGCCATCGCTTCAAGCGAAGTAAAAAGGTGCTCGACGGGATAATCGTTGGCGAAGGTTTGGGCCTGTTCCAGACTGCGAGAATAGATAGCGGTGAGCTTATATTTGCCGGTCTCGTGGGCGGCATCGACAAACTGTTTGGTTATCCAGTTTGTACCAATGACTGCGAAACGTATCATAGACGCTGACGTGCTCCATAAAAGGGGATCTTCCTTCAATGTAGCACGCTGGCATGACAAAATGAGTGCGCAGTAACGCACTTATTTAGTGGCGGGGCAACCGTGCTCGCTGTTCGGGCCAATCATCACCGTGGGGCCGAGATACCTGGGCTGACGGTGGAGTATTTTGGCATCAATGACCGCGCTGACGCGGGCGAGCTTTTCGCGCAGGCGCACCAGTTTGCCGCGGCCTTGATCCAAATCCTGAGCGTTAAAGCCGATGGCATCAATGCCATATTGTTTCGCCAGCCAAATGGCGCGTTGATTATGAAATTCTTGCGAGATAATCGTGATGTTATTTTCACCAAAGACTTTATTGGCGCGCACGACAGAGTCGAGGGTGGAGAACCCCGCGTAGTCACAGAAGATAGCACTGGCGGGGACGCCTTTGGCGATCAACGCCTGCTGCATGCCGGAAGATTCATCGTAATTTTTACGACCATTATCGCCGCTCACCAGCAGCCATTTCACTTTTCCGGAATGAAATAATGCCGCTGCTGCGTTAATCCGTCGGGCGAAGTAATTGTTGCCCGGTTTGGCCCCTAACAGCAGGCCTACATTGCGCGCAGGTATTGCATCGACGTCATTCCATGTCAGTTGCTGGCTTGCTTTGACTATCTCCCGGTTGGCGAAAAAAATCATAGCAATAGCCGCAAAGAGCAGAAAACAGACGAACCTGAACATGCGTCGAGAGCAAAAAAGGTGACGGAGAAAACGGGCTAACACGCGCAGCATTGATCGTTATCCTTAACGAAAGCAGGGGAAAGTCGATTGTAGACGTTAGTGGGTAAATTCATAACGATCGGCGATCGAATTCAGATTTTGTCTTAACCCAACGACATCTGTGTCAGCCACAGCCGGGTATCAAACTCCAGCTGGTGGTATTGCGGTTCCATGTGGCAGCAAAGCTGATAAAACGCTTTGTCGTGCTCTTTCTCTTTCAGGTGCGCTAATTCATGCACCACAATCATGCGCAGAAACGGCTCTGGCGCATTGCGAAAAACGGTGGCGACGCGAATTTCCGCTTTGGCTTTCAACTTCCCACCCTGAACGCGCGAAACGGCAGTATGCAGGCCCAGCGCGTTTTTCAGCACGTGGATCTTATTGTCATACATCACCTTATTAATTGGCGGCGCGTTGCGCAGAAACTGGCTTTTGAGATCCTGCGTGTATTGCCAGAGCGCCTTATCGGTGGCGAAATCGTGCGTGCCGGGGTAGCGCTTTGCCAGCACGGCACCCAAACGCTGTTCGGCGATAAGCGTGCGCACTTGTGCCAGCAGGTGTTCCGGGTAGCCCTGGAGATAAGTTAGTTGCGTCATCACAGCCCCAAATCGGATTAAAAAGTGTATACTCACGCACCCTTTTCAGGGATAACGCCAAATTTTACCATTCTGGAGGGCCGATGAGCCACATAGACAACGGTTTCCGTTCACTGAACCTGAAACGTTTCCCGGAGACGGACGACGTCAACCCGCTACAGGCGTGGGAAGCGGCGGATGAGTATCTGCTGCAGCAGTTGGACGACACCGAAATCAACGGCCCGGTCCTGATCTTCAATGACAGCTTCGGCGCACTGAGCTGCGCGCTGGCGGAGCATAAGCCGTACAGCATTGGTGACTCTTACGTCAGCGAGCTGGGTACGCGTGAAAACCTGCGCCATAACGACATTGACGAATCCAGCGTCAGATTCCTCGACAGTACCGCGGAATATCCGTCTGCGCCTGCCGTCGTGCTGGTTAAAATCCCGAAAACGCTGGCGCTGCTGGAGCAGCAATTGCGCGCACTGCGCGAGGTTGTTACCCCGCAAACGCGTATTATCGCTGGCGCGAAAGCGCGCGACATCCACAACTCAACGCTGGCGCTGTTCGAGAAAATCCTCGGCACCACTACTACTACGCTTGCGTGGAAAAAAGCGCGTCTGATTAACTGCTCCTTCACGAAGCCGGCGCTGGCAGACGAATCGCAGATCCTGAGCTGGCCGCTGGAAGGCACCTCGTGGACCATTCATAACCACGCGAACGTCTTCTCTCGCACCGGTCTGGATATCGGCGCACGCTTCTTTATCGAGCATCTGCCGGAAAATCTGGAAGGTGAGATTGTTGATCTCGGCTGCGGTAACGGGGTGATTGGCCTGACGTTGCTTGCGAAAAACCCGGAAGCGACGGTGGTGTTTGTGGATGAATCACCGATGGCGGTGGCCTCCAGCCGCCTTAACGTGGAAAGCAACCTGCCGGACGCCATCGACCGTTGTGAATTTATGATCAACAACGCGCTCTCCGGCGTCGAACCGTTCCGCTTTAACGCGGTACTGTGCAACCCGCCGTTCCATCAGCAGCATGCGCTGACTGATAACGTGGCATGGGAAATGTTCCACCACGCGCGTCGTTGCCTGAAAATTAACGGCGAGCTGTATATTGTGGCTAACCGTCACCTCGACTACTTCCACAAGCTGAAGAAGATTTTCGGCAATTGCACCACCATCGCCACCAACAGCAAGTTTGTGGTGCTGAAAGCGGTGAAGCTAGGGCGTCGCCGTTAAGGCGAATCCCTCACTCCGGCCCTCTCCCATAGGGAGAGGGAGCAAAACCTCCGCTTCTGGAAGCGTGCTCGCAGCATTAAAATTCTACATCTTCCTTCTCTTGTATCGCTCTGTTTGAAGCGTAACCTCACTTCGCCCTGATGACGTAACGTATTGCCAATTTGGCAACATGCGTTATGATATTGCCAATTTGTCAACGGAGTTGATGAAGAATGCACCTGATAACACAAAAAGCATTGAAAGATGCGGCCGAAAAATTTCCGCAGCATGCGCTGGAGATCCTCGCGCTGGGGAGGGTGGTTTCGAAAGGATACTTCAGGACGCCCGAGGCACTAAAGGGGCTTTTCCCCTCTCTGGATAATTTTAAATATCTGGATAAACATTATGTTATCGACATTGGTCGGAACGAATTACGCGTTATTGTGATGATTTTTTTTGATTCGCAGAAGTTCTATGTTCGGCAGGTGTTCACGCATAAAGAGTACGATAGGTTTACAGCAGAGCATCGAGGAAGGGGAAAAAGATGATGGTCATTTCTGAAGTACTGAAGGCAGGTGAAAAGCTGACACAAGCCGCTCCTTTTTTGGCCGGTATCCAGAACGATGAACAGCATAAAGAAGCGCTCCTACTGATTGAGCATCTGTTACTGAACGATCCCGATAACCCGCTTGTGGACCTGGTATGCGCAAAAATTACGGCCTGGGAAACCTCGGCACCGGAGTTTGCTGAATTTAATGCGAGGCTTGAAGCGACGCCAGCAGGCATTGCGGTAATTCGTACGTTAATGGATCAGTACGAATTAACGTTATCCGATCTTCCTGAAATCGGCAGCAAATCGATGGTATCCCGGGTTCTCAACGGGCAGCGAAAGCTAACTCTTGAACACGCGAAAAAGCTGGCGGCCCGTTTTGGTATTTCACCGGCGTTGTTCATTGATTAAGGCGTCGCTGCCTTAACATTACGCACAATCGGTTCCCTCTCCCTGAGGGAGAGGGTGTCAAATCTCCAGCGCCAGCCGTGTCCCCTGCGCGATTGCCCGCCGCGCATCCAGCTCCATTGCTACATCGCAGCCGCCAATCATATGCACGGTTTTCCCGCTTTCCGCCAGCGGTTGCGCCAGCGCGCGCTGCGGATCTTGTCCGGCGCAGATCACCACATGATCGACCCTCAGCACCTGCGCTTCATCGCCGATCGTGATATGTAACCCTTCGTCGTCGATCTTCTGATAACTCACCGCCGGGATCATCTTCACGCCGCGCGACAGCAGCGTTGCCCGGTGGATCCAGCCGGTGGTTTTGCCGAGCCCATCACCGGGTTTACTGGCTTTACGCTGAAGCATCACTATTTTGCGCGGGCTCTTCGGCAGCATTGCGCCTTCCGGGCGCAGGCCGCCCGGCTGTTGCAGCGTGGTGTCGATGCCCCATTCCTGGCAAAATTCGTCAATATTTTGACTGGTAGAAATGCCTGGCTGACTTAAATACATCGCGGTATCAAAGCCAATGCCGCCGCAACCGATAATCGCCACCGAATTTCCCACCGCAACCTTGTCACGCAGCACCTGGAGATAGGTCAGCACTTTGGGATGATCGATCCCGTCAATCGCGGGCATGCGCGGGACGATCCCGCAGGCGAGGATCGTTTCGTCAAATGCCTGCAGATGATCCGCTGTGACCCGATGATTCAGTTTGAGCGTTACGCCCGTGACGTCGATCATCCGGCGGTAGTAGCGCAGCGTTTCGTAAAATTCCTCTTTGCCGGGGATCTGTTTGGCGATATTAAACTGCCCGCCAATTTCGCTATGCACATCAAACAGTGTGACCTGATGCCCGCGCGCGGCGGCGTTAATGGCAAACGCCAGCCCGGCCGGGCCCGCGCCGACGACGGCGAGATTTTTCTTTTTTAGCGCCGGGACAATCGGCATTTTGGTTTCATGACAGGCGCGGGGGTTCACCAGGCAGGAGGTGACTTTGCCCATGAAGATCTGATCGAGACACGCCTGATTGCAGCCAATACAGGTGTTAATCTCGTCGGCGCGGCCCGCCTGTGCTTTTGACAGCAACTCCGCATCAGCGAGGAACGGGCGAGCCATCGATACCATGTCGGCATCGCCGCGCGCCAGAATATCGTCCGCGACGCCAGGATCGTTGATGCGGTTGGTGGTAACCAGCGGGATCGTGACACGTCCTTTGAGCTTGCGCGTGACCCAACTGAATGCCCCGCGTGGTACCGGCGTGGCGATGGTAGGGATCCGCGCTTCGTGCCAGCCAATGCCAGTATTAATGATCGTCGCCCCCGCTGCTTCAATGGCCTGCGCCAGCTGCACGGTCTCATCAAATGCGCCGCCGCCTTCCACCAGGTCCAGCATCGACAGACGGAAAATGATGATGAAATCTTTTCCCACGCGCTCGCGTACTGCGCGAATAACCTCCACAGCAAAACGCATTCGGCGCGGATAGTCGCCGCCCCATTCATCGTCGCGATGGTTGGTGCGCGCCGCCAGAAATTCGTTAATCAGATAGCCTTCTGAACCCATCACTTCCACGCCGTCATACCCGGCTTCCCGCGCCAGTTGGGCACAACGGGCGAAATCATCAATCAGCGTCAGGATTTCATCGTGGGTTAACGCATGCGGCGTAAAGCGGTTGATCGGCGCCTGAATGGCCGAGGGCGCCACCAGATGCGGCTGATAACTGTATCGCCCGGTGTGCAGAATTTGCAGGGCGATTTTGCCGCCCTCCTGATGCACCGCATCCGTCACCAGCCGATGCTGAGGGAGCTGGCTGGCATCACTCAGCACCGCACCGCCTTCCATACCGACGCCGGAAAGCGCCGGTGCGACGCCCCCGGTGACAATCAATGCCACGCCGTGACGCGCACGTTCGGCATAAAACGCCGCCAGCCGTTCGGCCCCGCTGGGATGCTCCTCCAGCCCGGTGTGCATCGAGCCCATCAGAACGCGGTTTTTAAGGGTAGTGAAGCCCAGGTCCAGCGGGGCGAACAGCGACGGATAGCTCATAAGATTGTCCAGTATGTAAAATTATTGTTATGTGGTCGGATGAGTTTAATTTAGCCGTCGGCGTAGAAAAGGGAAAAGGGGAATGCAGGGATTGTGATGGGATTCAAAGAACGCCCCCCACGAAAACAGGGGGGCGTGAGATTTACTGCTCGGTCGTGACCTGTTTTTCAACGCGCAGCGACGCCAGCGCCTTGCGCGCCGCCTTCAGCACCAGTTCGCACTGCTCGATGGTCAGCGTGAGCGGGGGCTCGATGCGGATGGTTTTGGCGTTGTTGAGCGTCCCGGCAACCAGCACGCGCTGGCGGAACATTTCACTCGCGAAGCTGTAGCCGATTTCGTTATCGACAAACTCAATCGCCATCAGCATCCCTTTACCGCGCGCTTCACGCACCAGGTCCGGGTATTCGCGCGCCAGGCTGCGGAAGCCGTCCAGCAGCATGTCACCTTTCTGCTCCGCCTGTGCCGGAAGGTTCTCCGTCAACAGCACGTTGATGGTGGCGAGTGCGGCCGCACAGGCCAGCGGGTTGCCGCCAAAGGTGGTGGTATGCAGGAACGGATTATCGAACAACACCGAAAAGACCTCTTCGGTGGCGATGGTCGCGCCGATAGGCATCACGCCGCCGCCGAGTGCTTTCGCCAGGCACAAAATGTCCGGCTGAACGTTCTCGTGTTCGCAGGCAAACATTTTGCCCGTGCGCCCCATCCCGGTTTGCACTTCATCGAAGATCAGTAACGCGCCAAACTCATCGCACAGCTTGCGTACCGCTGGCAGGTAGCCCTGTGGCGGCAGGATCACGCCGCCTTCACCCTGGATAGGTTCCAGGATCACCGCCGCCACGTCGTCACCGGTTTTCTGGCATTCGGATAGCGCTAGACGCATGGCGTCGATGTTGCCAAACGGCACATGACGGAAGCCCGGCAGCAGCGGCATAAACGGCTTGCGGAACGTGGATTTCGCTGTGGCTGAGAGTGCGCCAAGCGATTTCCCGTGAAACGCGCCGCTGGTGGCGATGAAGGTGAATTTACCGCGTGGCGACTGGTATGCTTTGGCAAGCTTCAGCGCCGCTTCCACGGATTCGGTGCCACTGTTGCTGAAGAAACTGTACTTCAGTTTCCCCGGCGCCAGCGCGGCCAGCGTTTTCGCCAGCATCGCACGAAGCGGGTCGAGCAGCTCCTGGCTGTGTAGCGGTTGTTTGACGAGCTGATTCTGTACGGCGGAAACCACAACTGGATTACGGTGCCCCACGTTGAAAATGCCAAATCCACCCAGACAATCAATAAACTCCTGTCCCTGGGTGTCGACAAGCGTATTCAGGCTCCCCGCTTGCCACTCTACGGCTCCGTAATCCCCGCCGGCGGTCACAGATTTTCGATACTCCAGAAACCCCGGGTTTACATGCTCTTTAAAGTATTCTCTGACCTCCTGATTGAGAGCTTTCATCTCCTCATGATCAAGCGTGCGCTTTTCAATGAGATTCAATGCGTGTGCGCTACAGGCCAAAGCCGATGCGCTGGAAGGTAATCTGTTCAAAATAAGCTCCCGGGGGTCACGTATCACACGATACTGAATTAAGTATTGCAGGGATTGCGCCACTTCGAAGCGGGCGCTGAAAATCGGGATAAACACCAGGGAGAAATGCAGTTGCACAATATTTAATCGTCCAGCGGCCCTGTGGCCGCAGGAGAAGGACAAATCTCATCTCGCCAGAATGGGGCGAAATGCGCGAAAAAGGGGCAGATCGTGCGCCATTTTAACGCATGAGAGAATATATCCTCTAAAAATGCGAGCTGAATCGAGATTAACGAATAAAGCTAAGTCATCCGCCGCCGACATAACCTTTACACAATAAGCCTTATTACCGGCAAGGATACCTGCATGTCTTCACAACCCTGGGTTAGTCAACGCGAATACCCGCTGGATGAACAAACGACGTTAATGTCCACTTCCGATCTCAATAGCTATGTCACTCACGTAAACGATGCGTTTATTCAGGTGAGCGGCTACAGCATGGAAGAGATTTGCGGTCAGCCACACAACCTGGTCCGTCACCCGGATATGCCGAAAGCGGCGTTTGCCGATATGTGGTACACCCTGAAACAGGGGGAGCCGTGGAGCGCAATTGTCAAAAACCGGCGTAAAAATGGCGACCATTACTGGGTGCGCGCCAACGCCATCCCGATGGTGCGGCACGGTGAAGTCACCGGCTATATGTCGATTCGCACACAGGCTACGCCGGAAGAGGTAGCTGCCGCGGAGCCGCTCTATCGGGCGTTAAAAGAGGGGCGCAGTAACAAGCGGCTCTACAAAGGCATGGTGATCAGTAAACACTGGTGGGGCAAGCTGTCCGTGATGCCGCTACGCTGGCGCGTGCGGCTATTGATGACGTCCCTGTTTATGCTGTTAGCGGCGGCGCTGTGCGCCACGCATGCGCCGTGGATGTCGCTGGCGGTGGCGGCACTGCTGATGCTGGCGGGAACGGCGCTGCTTGAAGCGCAGATCGTTCGCCCGGTCGAGAATGTGGCGCATCAGGCTCTCAGTATTGCGACCGGTGGACGTCACCGCGTGCAGCATCTGAGCCGTGGTGATGAACTGGGGCTGATTTTGCGATCGGTCGGACAACTGGGGCTTATCTGTCGCTGGTTGAAAAATGACGTCGCAAGCCAGGTCTCCAGCGTCAGCCAGGGAAGCGATACGTTAGCGAAGGGCAACGATGATCTTTACGAACGCACCCGCCAGACGGTGGTTAATGTCCAGCAGACGGTGGCAACGATGAACGAGATGAATGCCTCCGTGCAAAGCAATTCGCAAACGGCGGCGGCAGCCGATAAGCTCTCAATTGCCGCTAGCGGCGCGGCGGAGCAGGGCGGGCAGGCAATGCAGGGCGTGGTCAGAACGATGGACGAAATTGCTGACAGCACGCAGCGGATTGGCTCAATCACCACGCTTATCAATGATATTGCCTTCCAGACCAATATTCTGGCGCTAAATGCGGCGGTCGAAGCCGCGCGAGCGGGCGATCAGGGGAAAGGCTTTGCGGTGGTAGCGGGGGAGGTTCGTCAGCTGGCGAGCCGCAGCGCAACGGCGGCTAACGACATTCGTAAGCTGATTGAGGCCAGCGCCAGCAAGGTGCATTCCGGCGCCGATCAGGTTCACGCGGCGGGGCGGGTGATGAACGATATTCTGGCGCAGGTGCAGAATGTGACGCAGTTGATTGCACAAATCAGCCAGTCGACCTCAGAGCAGGCCAACGGGCTGTCGGATATTACCCGCGCGGTGGCGGAACTGGATGCCATTACCCAGAAAAATGCCGGGCTGGTTGCTGAAAGCGCCCATGTGTCGGCGATGGTAAAACATCGCGCCAGCCGGCTTCAGGACGCTGTCACGGTACTGCATTAATCAAGCTGTGAAATTTCCAGCGCCGCGCGGTCGATCACGCCAACAATCTGTTTTAGCTGCGCGTCGCTGATTTCGCTCTGGTTCACTTTCAGGTTCAGTACGGCCTTGAAGTTTTCCAGCGCGCGTTTCATTTGCGGATCTTTACGCAGTTCGTGGCCGACCATGCGGAGTTTCAGCTTCGCCTGAACCTGCTCCAGCACCTCTTTGTTTTCCACCAGCACATTACTGCCTTCCCCGGTGATGGCGATTTTTTTACGTCCACCGTCTTCTTCCTGGATGGTGATCAGCCCCTGATCCTGCAACAGATCGAGCGTCGGGTAGATTACGCCAGGGCTTGGGGTGTAGTTGCCCTGGGTCATGTTTTCGATCTCTTTGATCAACTCGTAACCGTGGCTGGCGTTGCGGGAAAGGATATCCAGTACCACCAGACGCAGCTCGCCATGGCCGAAGAAACGCTGACGACGCCCGCCGCCAAAGCCGCCTCCACCGCCGTGACGACCTTCACCACGACCACCACGACATTCGCGCTCACCATGGCATTCACGACCACCGCGTCCGCCGCGGCCAAACTCTGAAAAGTGTCTCATCATTTTTACCTTAACTTGTTTTCGATATATCTAACTTATATCTAAACATCTATCTTTAGCAAGGGTGAGATAAGGTGATTTTTTATCTTTATGAAATATAAATGATTATTTTTATTTTGATGATTTTTTGTGCGACAGATAAAGTATATCTTAAAAAAAGCTTGCTTTCTTTCTAACTGGCAATCATTATCATTTGCATCAAGTTTAGATATATCTATTTTTCACGAAGGCGACGGATAACACCACTATGAAAGAAAAAAAATACCCACAGCGCGTGCGTAATGAACTGCGTTTTCGCGAATTGAGCGTGTTACGCGTGGAGCGCATTGGCGCGGGTTTTCAGCGCATTGTGCTGGGCGGTGAGGCGCTGGATGGCTTCTCTTCACGCGGCTTTGACGATCACACCAAACTGTTTTTCCCTCAGGCAGGCGAACGTATCGCGCCGCCGACCATGACCGACGAAGGGATCGTTTGGCCGGACGGTGTGCGCCCGCAGTCGCGAGACTACACGCCTCTCTACAACGCCGAGCGTCATGAGCTGGCCTATGACTTCTTTATTCATGATGGCGGCGTGGCAAGTTCATGGGCGATGAATGCCCGCGTGGGTGACACGCTGACGATTGGCGGCCCGCGTGGTTCGCTGGTGGTGCCGGAAGATTACGCCTGGCAGCTTTATGTGTGTGATGAATCGGGTATGCCTGCGCTGCGCCGCCGTCTGGAAAGCCTGCGCCAGCTGCCCTCGTGCCCGCAGGTTAAGGCCATTGTGACGATCGCGGATGAGTCGTATAAGGACTATCTGGCGGAGTTCAGCGAGTTTGAGATTGAGTGGGTGATTGGTCATCGCGAACAAGCCGTGGCCGATAAACTGGCGACGCTGTCTGTGCCTGCGGAGGATTATTTTATCTGGGTGACCGGGGAAGGCGCGGTGGCCAAATCGCTGGTGAGTCGTTTTGAAACTGACGCGATTGATCAACAGCTGGTAAGGACGCAGGCGTACTGGCATAAGAAGTAAGTGCGCTGGTTTTGTCGGGTGGCGCTGCGCTTACCCGACCTACAAAGGCTGAATACGCTGCGTGTCGGGCGGCGCAACCGCATTAGCCAAATTCCGACTATGCTTTGCCGAAAATAATCGTATTGCCGCACCCGGTGCGGCGACTCGCTTATAACCTCTCGTAATAACACATTCCTTTTTGTTGTTTGCTATCTATCACTCATTCCCGATATCGTCTGGACGTCCATACTTCTAAACCGCTATTTGGCAGACGAATGATAGTACTCAGGAATATTTCAAAGATTTTTAACCCTGGAAAAGGGACGATCACGGCGGTCGATAACGTCAACCTGAGCATTGAGCAGGGGCAGATTTACGGCATTATCGGCTACAGCGGCGCGGGAAAAAGCACGCTGATTCGCCTGCTTAACGGGCTGGAAAAACCCACTGCGGGCAGCGTTGTCATTAACGGGCAGGATATCTCCGCTGCGAAAGGCGAAAGTCTGCGCCAGGCACGCCTGAAAATCAGCATGGTATTCCAGCACTTTAACCTGCTCTGGTCGCGTACGGTCAGCGAAAACATCGCCTTTTCGATGCAGATTGCCGGCGTACCGAAAGCCAAAATTCGCGCTCGCGTGGCGGAACTGGTTGAGCTGGTGGGCCTGAAGGGGCGTGAAAATGCCTATCCCTCACAGTTAAGCGGCGGGCAGAAGCAACGTGTGGGTATCGCCCGCGCGCTGGCCAACAACCCGGACGTGCTGCTGTGCGATGAAGCCACCTCGGCGCTCGACCCGCAAACGACCGATCAAATTCTCGACCTGCTGCTGGATATCAACCGCCGCTTCCGTTTAACCATTGTGCTCATCACCCATGAAATGCACGTAGTGCGTAAAATCTGCGACCGCGTGGCGGTGATGGAAGACGGCAAAGTGGTGGAAGAGGGCGATGTGCTGGAGGTCTTTACCCATCCGCAAAAACCGATTACCCAGCAGTTTGTGCGCCAGGTAAGCCAGTACGTTGAAGAAGAGGCGTTTAACCCCGATCTCACCGACGGCCTGACCGGCAGCATTATCAAGCTGACCTTTACCGGGCAGACGACTCATCGCCCGGTGGTGGGCGAGCTGACGCTGCGCTACGGCCTGCCGTTCAACATTCTGCACGGCAAGATGACGCAGACCACGCACGGCGCGTTTGGTCAGCTCTGGCTACACGTGGTGGCGAACCCTGAACAACTGAAAAGCATCCTCGCAGATTTGCAGGAAACCGGCATCGACAGCGAGGTAGTGAAACATGGCTGAGCAATTCTTACCGCATCTGAAATGGGATGCCCTGTGGGCCGCCACCCAGGAGACGCTCTACATGACCGCGCTTTCCGGTGTGGCGACGTTTGTCCTCGGCATCGCGCTCGGGCTGGCGCTGTTTCTGACCGCCAAAGGCGGGCTCTTTTATAACCGCCCGCTGTACAGCGTGATTTCGGTGGTGGTGAACGTCTTCCGTTCCATTCCGTTCATTATTTTGATTGTGTTGCTGATCCCGTTTACCAAAACGATCGTCGGCACCATTCTCGGCGCGAACGCGGCGCTGCCCGCCCTGATTGTTGGTGCGGCTCCGTTCTATGCGCGACTGGTCGAGATTGCCCTGCGTGAAGTCGACAAAGGGGTGATTGAGGCAACCCGTTCTATGGGCGCACGTTTGTCGACGCTGATTTTTCGCGTCCTGCTGCCCGAATCTTCCCCGGCGCTGGTTTCCGGTATTACCGTCACGCTGATTGCGCTGGTGAGTTACAGCGCAATGGCGGGGGTGATCGGCGCAGGTGGCTTAGGGAATCTGGCTTATCTGGAAGGATTCCAGCGCAACCACAATGACGTCACGCTGGTCGCGACGGTGACTATTCTCATCATCGTTTTCATCATCCAGTTCTGCGGCGACGTACTGACTTCTCTGTTAGATAAACGCTAATAACACACACAGGAACCATCATCATGAAAAAGACACTCACGCTAATCGCCGCCGCTACCCTGAGCGCCCTGAGCTTTGCTTCCTGGGCTGACACCCTGACCGTGGGGGCGTCCAACACGCCGCACGCGGAAATTCTGGAGCAGGCGAAACCGATTCTGGCGAAGCAGGGTATCGACCTGGAGATTAAACCGTTCCAGGACTACATCCTGCCGAACACCGCGCTGGCGGGCCGCGACATTGACGCCAACTACTTCCAGCACATCCCGTATCTGAACAGCGTGCTGAAAGATCATGCGGGCGATAAAGATTATGATTTCGTGAGTGCCGGGGCGATTCACATCGAGCCGATTGGTATTTACTCCAAAAAATACAAAACGCTGAAAGACCTGCCGGAAGGTGGCAAAATCATCATGCGTGACGCGGTTTCCGAAGAGGGGCGTATTCTGACCATCTTCGAAAAAGAGGGCGTGATTAAGCTGAAGCCGGGGATTGATAAAGTGACCGCGCGTATCGGCGACATCGTGGAGAACCCGAAAAAGCTGCAATTCCTGCCAAACGTAGAAGCGTCTCTGCTGCCGCAGATGTACAACAACGACGAAGGTGCGGCGGTGGTGATTAACGCCAACTACGCGATTGATGCGGGCCTCGACCCGGTGCATGACCCGATTGCGGTAGAGAGCGGCGAAAATAACCCGTATGCCAATATCATTACCGTGCATCGCGGCGACGAGAAGAAAAAAGATATCGTGGCGCTGGTGAACGTACTGCACTCGAAAGAGATTCAGGAGTGGATCCGCACCAAATACAAAGGCGCGGTGATCCCGGTTAATAACTGATCCTTCCGCCCGGTTAACGCCGGGCGTTTCTCCCTCTCCGACACTTCTTTACAGCAATAAGATTGCCAAACCATTTTCGCCCGTTAAGATTAAGCCCGTATTTATACGAGGTAATGATGATTCATCGGCAGCGAAAGGCGATATTACTGGTAGCCCTTGCATGTCTGGTGGTGCTGGTTTGCACCGCGCAGCGCATGGCGAGCCTGCACGCCCTGACGATGAACGTTGCCTCCGTAAGCCAGACCGTCTCATCGGATGGCGATGCGCCCGTCACGCCTTGCGAACTGAGTGCGAAATCGCTGCTGGCGTCGCCGCCGGTGCTGTTTGAAGGCGCGCTGTTTGCCGTTGCACTGCTGCTGGCGGTACTGGCGGCGCTACCCGTCTTCTTCACGCGCGTCTGGCCTCCTCGCGTTATCTCTCCGCCCCGATTGCGGGTGCATCTACGATTGTGCGTCTTTCGTGAGTGAGTTTTAGCCTGCGTTATTCAGGTTAATTAATTACTTACGGAGAAAACCGATGCTTACTTTTTTCAGGCAGCTTCTGCTCTGTCTGGTTTGTCTGTGGCTGCCCGCAAGCTGGGCGGCGGACAGCGGCTGGCTGCGCGCCGCCGATAACGACCACGCCAGCGTGCGGCTGCGCACGCAAACTCTTCCGGGCGGCGATACGCGCCTGCTTCTTGATGTTCAACTGGAGAAGGGCTGGAAAACCTACTGGCGCTCGCCGGGCGAGGGCGGGATTGCGCCCACTATCGTCTGGGATAATGCACCGACGGTGGCCTGGCGCTGGCCGGTGCCGCAACGTTTTGATGTCGCGGGCATTACGACGCAGGGCTATCACGATAATGTCAGCTTCCCCATCATGCTGCATGATGTCAAAACGTCGACGCTGAGCGGCGTGCTGACGCTCTCTACCTGTAGCAACGTCTGTATTCTGACGGACTATCCGTTCTCGCTCGACCTGCGCGCCCCGGCGGATAAAAACATCGATTACGACTTCACCCGCGCGATGGGCACCCTGCCACGCGAAGATGGGCTTACCACCACGTTGCAGGCGGATTACGCGCCGGGAAAAATGATCGTTACTGCCACGCGTGAGGGCGGCTGGCAATCGCCCGCGCTGTTTCTCGATACGCTGGACGGCGTGAGTTTTGCCAAACCCAGTGTCCAGGTGAACGGCGATACGCTCACTGTCACCGTGCCGGTGACGGACGAATGGGGCGATAGCGCGCCGGATTTACAGGGCAAAACGCTGTCGCTGGTGCTGGTGGATAACGGTCTCGCGCAGGAGAGTACGCGGGTAATTGGCCAGGCGAGTGGGCTGCCGTCAGAAAGCGTGTCGCTGTGGCTGGTGCTGTCGATGGCGCTGCTCGGCGGGCTGATTCTCAATATTATGCCCTGCGTATTACCGGTTCTCGCGATGAAACTTGGCTCGGTATTACAGGGCGATAGTGCACAACGTGGCGTGGTGCGGCGGCAGTTCCTGGCCTCGGTGGCGGGGATTGTGGCGTCGTTTCTGGCGCTGGCATTGATGATGACGCTGTTGCGTCTGAGCAATCAGGCGCTGGGCTGGGGCATACAGTTCCAGAATCCGTGGTTTATTGCGGCGATGGTGCTGGTGATGGTGCTGTTCAGCGCCAGCCTGCTGGGATTATTCGAAATTCGCCTCTCATCAAACACCACGACGTTTCTCGCCACGCGCGGCGGTCACGGGCTGGCGGGGCATTTCTGGCAGGGCGCATTTGCCACGCTGCTGGCAACGCCCTGTACGGCGCCATTCCTTGGCACAGCGGTATCGGTGGCGCTGGTTGCGCCGTTGCCGAAACTGTGGGGCATTTTCCTTGCGATGGGGATTGGCATGAGCCTGCCGTGGCTGTTGGTCGCGGCCTGGCCGGGGCTAGCGCAGCGCCTGCCAAAACCGGGCCGCTGGATGAACCTCGTGCGTATCATACTGGGCGTGATGATGCTCGGCTCCGCGCTCTGGCTGCTGACGCTACTGAACGCGCATGTTGGGGCAGCCATCACCTGGGGAATTGGCGGCGTGCTGGCGCTGCTGCTGTGCGCTGCGCTGGCCTGGCGCTATCGCGGGCGTGTGGCGCTGGGCGCGGCTGGGCTGATGTTGCTTACTGCTGCGGCGCTATTCTGGCTTGCGCAATCATCTTCCCCGCTACGCGACCGAATTGACTGGCAACCGCTGAGCGAGCAGGCGATCCAGACGGCGCTGGGTGACGGCAAGCGCGTATTTGTCGATGTGACCGCCGACTGGTGTGTCACCTGTAAAGCCAATAAATACAACGTGCTGCTACGCGATGACGTTCAGCAGGTGCTCACAGCGCCAGATGTTGTTGCCCTGCGCGGAGACTGGAGCCGCCCGTCCACCGTCATCAGCCAGTTTCTCCAGCGCCGCCAAAGCGCGGCTATCCCGTTTAATCAAATTTATGGCCCCGGAACGCCGCAGGGCGAGATTCTGCCGCCGCTGCTCAGCCGCAATGCGGTACTGAATGCGTTGTCCAATGCCAAAGGAAAAAACTAATGCGCGTATTTACTCTGATATTACTGCTGTGTATTGCCACCTTTAGCCAGGCACAAGAATCGGACACACAATCGCAGCTCACCGAGATGATTTTCAATGACCCGACCAGCCCGCGCAAAGGCGCGGAAAAACCGGCGCTGATGATCGTCAATTTTACCGATTACAACTGCCCCTACTGCAAACAGTTTGACCCGATGCTGGAGAAAATTGTGCAGGATTACCCGCAGGTGCAACTGGTCGTTAAACTGCTGCCGTTTCGTGGGGAAAGTTCGATGACCTCCGCGCGTGTGGCGTTAACCACCTGGCGTCAGCAGCCGGAAAAATTCTGGGCGCTACATCAGCGGTTAATGGCGAAAAAGGGCACGCACGATGACGCTTCTATCCTGAATGCGCAGCAGAAAACCCAGACGGCGGATATCAAGGCGGATGCGCAAAGCACGGACAGCGTGAAGCTGAATCTGATCCTGTCGCAGGTGCTGGGCATTCAGGGAACGCCCGCGACGATCGTTGGCGATCAACTGGTGGCGGGCGCCATCGCCTATGACGATCTGGAGGCGCTGGTGAAAGAACAGTTGGCGAAAGCCAATGCGCAGTAAATTACGCCGCTGGCTGAAGGATCTGGTTGTCCTGCTACTCCTGGCAATGGCGCTGATGTGGGGGATGGATCAACTGCGTAAGCCTGAACTCCCGGAGAATGTTTCCGGGATAACCTTACAGACCCTGGACGGCGAAACCCATTCGCTGGCGGAACTGAGCCAGAAAAAGCCGTTGTTACTTTACGTATGGGCGACCTGGTGTGGCGTATGCCGCTACACCACGCCAGCGGTGGAGCAACTTTCGCAGGAGGGTCAGAACGTACTGAGCGTGGCCCTGCGATCCGGAGACGACAGCCAACTGGCGCAGTGGATGGCAAAAAAGCACCTGACCCTGCCCGTGGTAAACGACCCGCGCGGTGAGCTTTCCGCGCGCTGGCAGGTAAGTGTGACGCCCACGCTGGTGGTTATTTCGCAGGGCCAGGTGGTGAATGTGACTACCGGCTGGACCAGCTACTGGGGCATGCGCGCCCGGCTGTGGTGGAGCGGGCTTTAGTAGGTTACGTTGATAGTGACCGTGTCGGCGTAGGTGTCGGGCGTGTAATTCGCGCTCGGCACCGTGGCATACGCATTGTAGGTGGTGGTTTGCCCGTTCCCCGTTCCAGCAACTGTGTTGCCCGTGGTGTTTCCCCATGGCGCGCCGCTGGTTCCGGCTGCGGAGCGAAGCTGATATGGCACCTGATCGCTGTTGCTGGCATTGCCGGTATTGGTTTTCATCACCCCGCTGCCGGTCGTGCTGTTGTTGGACGGCACCAGCCCGATGGTATAGGGCGTATTGCTGGTACAGGCCACGCTAATGCTGTTGTTAGCGCTCAGGTTGGTATCGGTGAAGGCGGCATTGCCAAAATTGATATTACTCGCCGTGGTGACGTTGCAAAATTTGGTCACGGTAGCCTGGACGTTAAAAGGAAAAGTTGGCCCCTGCGTGGTTCCACAGGTCGTCGGTGGCGCCAGCAGGCCGACGTTGATGGTCATGCTGGCGGTCGCCGCCGTATAGGTATCCTGATAGCTTCCCGGCACGACGGTGGTTTGCCTGGCGGGCACTTTGGCATACACCGTCGCACTGCCCGTCACTGGCGTCAGGTTTAACAAATTAAGCTGGATCGCCGGAACGGTGGTCCCGCTTTGATACTGACTGCCCCAGACAGCGGTGTACCCCGCATTCTGATAAAGCTGATAATCGAGCGTCCCGGCGGGTGGTCCCGCATAAGCCATTCTGCGCGGTATCACCTGACCGCTGTTCGCCGACGCGCCGATGTTAAAGCAGATAGTCACACCGGCCAGTAAATCGCCGAGCTCTTTAGTACAGCTGTAGTTGAAGGTCATGCTGGTATTGGTATCCGCGCTGCTTAACGGGTTGACGTTACCAAAGTTGATGTTTTGCACGCCGGACATTGAGCACACCACCGCGTTGCTGGCCAGCGGGCAGAGCAATAATCCCAACAGTAATACCAGATGAATTAACCGCACATCACGACTCCTGTAGTTAGCGACAGACCAATGGGCCAATTTGCGGGATGCCTTTGGCCTGACGCGGGTAATCGAACTGCACAGCGCACTTGCCGCCCGGCAGGGCAACTTCCAGCGTATTGTGCGGCGACACCATGTCGAAATAGGCCATCCCATCGAAACCGATCATCACCGTATCAGTGTGCTTTTGGCCTGGGTTGAGCGTGGCCTGGCTGCCTTCCGGTAACGCGTGGCCCTGGGCATCCACTAAGACAATCAACGCGGGTTGCGTGGCGGTAATACCAAACTCAACCAGCGTGCCGGAACGATCGGCGGGAACGGCGGCGGTGTTAACGCGGTCGACGCGCGTGTTGGCCGGAAGATTCAGTGTATCGATGCTTATCTGATTGTTTTGATAGCTATTGAGCTGCGTCACCAGCAGCAAGCCGTCGTCGTCGCTGGTGCCAACCACATTATTTTCCAGCATCACTGGCACGTCCGGCACGCCCTGCGTTGACACCACCGCAAAGCCATTGTTGATTTCACGCGCGGCGAACAGGCCGCCGCCCATCATCACAAGAGAACCGGTCGCGCCCGCGTAGGCGTAGTGGTTATCGGGAACACGGTTAAAGCCGCTATACACCTTCCCGTATCGCCCCTGATAGCCGACTTCGCCCTGGCCGCTGGTTTCTGACGCCTGGCGATTGGCGGCGATATTCCAGCCCCATCCGCCTTCGGACGGCAGCATCTGGCTGGCATTCATCATGTAACCCGTCTCATTGTTGGTGCGCTGAACGGTACCGCTGACGGTACGGTTATTCTCCAGTGAAACTGTGAGCATCAGGTAGACGCTGCTGTCCTGATGATCATCAAGATTCTGATTCAGCCCGAGGTTAAGCCAGGCTTTCTCCGTCAACGCTTTTGACCAGTTGGCATTCACGTAGCGCAGGTTGCTGTCGTGTGGATAACGAAACTGTAAATATCCAACGCTGAAATTGCCGAGTGACTGAGCGTTATAGCCCACCACCGTATTGCTGTTGAGCTCCGGCGGCGCCTGGCCGTAAGCGGTGGCGATATCGCGGTAGTCGCCGCTGGTGGCGGTTGTGGAGGTATTAAAACTGAAAATATCGTTCGACCAGCGATAGCCGAGGCTGTACAGCGCGCCGCTTTTTCCGTCATCACCGCTGAAGGCGAGGGCGGCTGAAATCGTACCGCTGCGCGGGCCTGGCACCCAGTCATTGCTGATGCCACCGTTAATCAGGCTGTCGCTGGCTTCACCGTGTGCGGCGGTGGTGAAGGTGTTGCTGACGCCGTGACGCCACGTGGCGCTGAGAGCGGGCTTGCTGGCATAGTCAAACGAGGTGTAACCGTAGTTTTCCCGCACGACGCCCAGCTCGGCGGACCACTCGGTTAACCCTTTTCGCAGCAAAGACTGATCGTTATAAAACGAAAAATTTTGCACGGTCGTGCGCCCCAGCGCATCGGTCATTGTCACCTGGGCGTTCCCCGCGCCGTTGATATTGGGCAGCGTGTTAATCTCAAAATTTCCGGCAGGGACGTTGCCGTTGTAGTTTCTCACCCCGTTCACGTATAGCTCGACGCTGGAGGGTAACGTGGCGGAACCAAAAAACGCAGGCAGCGGAGTCGTGGGCTGATAGGGTTGCAGGCTGAAATCGGTGCCGATTTGCAGGCCGGCAATCCGCGTGGAACGCGACCATGACAGAGCGCTGGTGAGCGTATCGCCCAACGAGACATACAGCATTTTATCCGGGAAAGAGGAGCGCCAGTTGGTATCGAGGCGCGTGAAGCCATTGCTTTGATAACCTGGCGTGCTTTCGGTGGTGTTCTGACTTAACTGGGTCGAGCTGAGAACCCCGGCGGCATTAAAGGCGCGCAGCTCGCTCCATGTGTTGAGGCGCGTTTCATCATCCTGCGCGGCATAGAGAGCGTAGTTGAGCAGTAGCCCACGCGAGATGCTGGCTTGCGGCTGCTCCACGTTCTCTCTACCCACCTCGGTAGTACCGAGATCCAGCACGCTAAGCGGGGCAGTGAGTGTGAGGGTTTGCTGCTGGACATCGTAATCGACATTGAGTTGTGGAATGTCATTTAGCGCGCGCGTCTCGCCCGCCGGGATGCCAATCTGGCGCAGCGTGGCGGGGCTGGCGTAGAGCTTTTCATTATTGAAGCGAAAATGCACCAGCCCTTTGGGGTTTCCGTTAACCGTCACATCAAGGTAGAGGTCGATACCTTCATGCTGCGCGTTATCATTCATCGGAGTATCCCGTGATGGGCCAGTGTTGCTATTGTTCGCGACCGCGGCTCCCGATAAACATGTTGCGCTAAGCAAAATGACGTTTGCCAGACGGGAAAGTCTTCTACAGATTTTGCACCGCTTTTTGGCCATTGATCATGACTTCGAGTTTTCCGCCAGGCGCAATATTTGCGGCCTGTGGCGCTAATATCCATCGCATGGTCGAGCCTGGAAGAACATAGCCAAGCAGTCCCGGCGTAATTTCCCTTCTGCCACCCTGATGATTGATATATGTCACCGCCGAGAGTTGCGCATGGCTATTTCCCTGGTTGCTGACCTCAAGGAAATTATCATTTCCTACGCGTTTAACACCCCACGTTAATTTCGCTTCCGGCGCGCCACTGTTTTTCGGTTGAATAAAAACGGGGAGTGAATAATGTAAAACGAATTGTAATTTATTGGACTGCGGGGTGGCTGACGGTAATTCATTAACCGATAACCGGTAAGACTCTTCCACGCTGTTTGTTGGGCTCCCCAGGTGAATGACGCGAATCAACTGGCGCTGCCCGGGTTGCAGGGTGAGCATCGGCGGGCTGATCACCAGATCGCGCGAGGCGGTCAGGTTGTCCTGAAAATTGCGCTGGCTCCAGTGAAAGACACGCACCTGCGCGTTAATCGCATTGCTGCCTTCGTTGCTCAGCCAGATGCCGTCAGCATTTTTATCCTGAAGGGTTAACGAGACAGGAGAAACCTGCAAACCGCTGGCCAGGGCGAGATTTTGTGAGGCGATCAATCCTGTCAGGCAAAGCCAAATGGCCTGCCTTAAGAAGGTTTTTATTCTCATAAAATTCCGTTTAATCAATAGTTAACGTTGACGGTTACCGTGTCGGCATAGCTATCTGGGGTGAAGTTTGCGCTCGCGGCGGTCGCGTAGACCGTGTAGGTTTGTGCAACGCCAGTACCGGTGCCCGCCACGCCATTACCCACCGTGGTGGTGGTGGCGGTATTCCCCCAAACCGGGCCGGTGGCGGAGTTTTGGTTGAGCTGATACGGCACTTTATCGGTGTTGGTCGCGGCGTTGGCGACAGATGACATCGCCCCCGCGCCACCTGTTCCGCCGCCGTTCGCCGTGGAGGGCGCAAGGCCGATAAAGTAGGGGGTTGTTTTCGAGCAGTTCACCGAAATGGTGCTGTTACCGCTGGTATTGGTGGCGCTGGCATTCACCGAGCCCAGGTTAATATTGGAGGATGCTCCGGCGGTAACGCTGCATGATTTGAGAATAGTAATAAGAACCTGAAAGGTGGCTGTCGCTGTCGCCGCATTGGCTGCTGGAATAACGGCAAATGCGAAGCAAGGAAGAATGAAGCGCAGCAGGTTTGATGGTTTCATATTCTTATCCTCTACAGGTTATCTTATTCTTTTCAAATGAGTGGAAGGGGAATTATCTCAATTGGACTTAAGTAAACCTTAGGGTACGGAAAAGTTTTGTGCCAATTTAAAATAAGGATTTATGCGTATTGATTTTTCTGTGTGGATATATTTTATTTGTGTGGTTATTTTATAGGAATATTCTTGTGGATGTTTTTAAGAGATAGAATAAATAAGGTGTGATATATAATATATTATATGTTTTAACAGTCTCAACCCGTCGCCCGACATGGCAAAAAAGCGATTACCCGCTACACTCCCGATGAGGGAGACTGAGGACACGGATGCCCGAAGAAGTGACCCGTACGAGGTTTCGTATGAAAGGTGTAAGAATCCCTTTGATATCGTGAGCCATTTGAGGTCTTATAGTCTTGTTAATCACGTGGTTAATTTAAGGACGAGAACATGCCAACAGTCATCGCTAAAGCCCTGGATTTCATCAACGCTATGGATACAACCGTTGCGGTACCGCACTCTATGGATGAAAGCACAGCGAAGGGTATCTTTAAGTATCTGAAAGAAATCGGTGTACAGGTGAGTGCAGAAGACATTACTGCGCGAGGGACTTCAGAGGGATGGAACCCCGAGTTCACCAAAAAAGTGGTCGGATGGGCTGATAAAATCGCCTCTGACGAGCGTGTTGTGATTAAAAACCCCGAGTATTTTTCATCCTATATGCAGGAACAGCTGAGCGCGTTAGTGTGAGTTAACGTGGTCTGCAAAAAACGAAGGGCTTACGTTTTCACGTAAGCCCTTGCTGTATCAATTTTTTGATGCTCGTGCTGATTCGACTTGGGTGTTAATAGCGGTGTGATCTTGTTTTTGTACACTGTGTTATCGGGGATGTCCTGAAGGACCAGAGAATGCGCGCCGATGGTAACATTGTCGCCAATTCTAACATTGCCCCCAAGGATGGATGAATTACATCCAATATCAACATGATTCCCGATGACTATCATTGCATTAGCGCTGTCTGTACGCAGACCGATGGTGATGCCTTGTTTCAGATCGGCGTATTCGCCAATCACGCAATTATCCGTAATCACAATACCATTGAGATGCGCGATATTTAAGCCCTTCCCGATTTTACAGGACAGGGATATCTCTACGCTATGCTGATATTTAAGGCGGTTTTCAATTCTACGCGCAATGCGTTTTTTGAACTTACTGTCCTGAGCATAGAGCCATGAAGCGATACGCCACCAGAAAATAAAGTGCTTCCTTTGATTGCGACGTGTTCTCAGGAGGGCCTTACGCCAGGAAAAGGATTTGTTTTGTCCAATAACTTCAAGGCGGATACATTCTTTAAGTTCGTTGTAGGAAGCCATGTTCTCCCCAGGCAAAATGACGATGACCGCGTGTAGACAGATACTTATGAAAAAGCCACTCGTGAGAGTGGCTTTTTCATATGATCTTGATGCTTAAATTTGGTGGCCCCTGTTGGGTTTGAACCAACGACCAAGCGATTATGAGTCGCCTGCTCTAACCACTGAGCTAAGGGGCCGTGGCGGGGAATTATAAAGTAACTGCGCTTTACAATCCAGTTGTAACCGTACGTCTGCTGTTTTTATAAACAACGTATTTTCAATTCGTTATAATGGTCACATGAGCCATTTATCAGAGAACAGCATGGTTAAAGATATTATCGCTCCAGGCCTACGGGTGGTGTTTTGCGGCATTAATCCTGGTTTGTCTTCCTCTTCACTCGGTTTTCCCTTCGCCCATCCGGCTAACCGCTTCTGGAAAGTTCTGCATCTGGCCGGGTTTACCGATAGGCAACTGAAACCAGAAGAAGCCGATCACCTGCTCGATTTTCGCTGTGGTGTCACCAAACTGGTGGAGCGCCCGACGGTGCAGGCCACGGAAGTGAAGCGCCAGGAGTTACATGACGGCGGGCGGTCGCTGATTACCAAAATAGAGGCGTACCAGCCGGCAGCGCTGGCGGTACTGGGGAAACAGGCGTTTGAACAGGGATTCAGCCAGCGGGGCGTGCCGTGGGGCAAGCAGTCGATGTCGATTGGCGTGACCCAGGTGTGGGTGCTGCCGAACCCGAGCGGACTAAGCCGCATTACCACGGATAAGCTGGTTGAGGCATACCGGGAGCTGGATCAGGCGCTGGTATTGCGGGGGCTTTGAGGGGATAAAAAACCCATAAAAAAAGCTCCCCGCAGGGAGCTTTTTACGTTTCACAGGCCGGGATTAATCGTCCAGGAAGCTGCGCAGCACTTCAGAACGGCTCGGGTGACGCAGTTTACGCAGCGCCTTCGCTTCGATCTGACGGATACGTTCACGGGTAACGTCGAACTGTTTACCCACTTCTTCCAGCGTGTGATCGGTGTTCATGTCGATACCGAAACGCATACGCAGAACTTTCGCTTCACGCGCGGTCAGGCCAGCCAGAACGTCGTGCGTTGCCGCACGCAGGCTTTCGGTAGTCGCAGAATCCAGCGGCAGCTCGAGGGTAGTATCCTCGATGAAATCACCCAGATGCGAATCTTCATCGTCGCCGATTGGCGTTTCCATGGAGATAGGCTCTTTAGCGATTTTCAGCACTTTACGGATTTTGTCTTCCGGCATCAGCATGCGTTCAGCCAGTTCTTCCGGCGTCGGCTCGCGGCCCATCTCTTGCAGCATCTGGCGAGAAATACGGTTGAGCTTGTTGATGGTCTCAATCATATGCACCGGAATACGGATGGTGCGCGCCTGATCCGCGATAGAGCGGGTGATAGCCTGACGGATCCACCAGGTTGCATAGGTGGAGAACTTGTAACCACGACGATATTCGAACTTATCAACCGCTTTCATCAGGCCGATGTTACCTTCCTGAATGAGGTCAAGGAACTGCAGGCCACGGTTGGTGTATTTCTTGGCGATAGAAATTACCAGACGTAAGTTCGCTTCAACCATCTCTTTCTTCGCGCGGCGGGCTTTCGCTTCACCGATGGACATGCGACGGTTGATATCTTTCACCTGCTCGATGGTCAGGCCGGTTTCTTCTTCGATTTGTTGCAGCTTCATCAGGCCGCGCTGAACGTCTTCTTTCACGTCGAGCAGCTTTTCAGACCACGGTTTGTTCATCGCGACGGCCGCGTTGAACCAGGTTTCGCTGGTTTCGTTGCCGGTGAACAGGGTGATGAAGTTTTTCTTCGGCATTTTGCACTGTTCAACGCACATCTTCATGATGATACGTTCCTGGGTACGCACGCGATCCATCATGACGCGCATGCTGTTCACCAGGTAGTCGAACTGTTTCGGCACCAGACGGAACTGTTTGAAGACTTCGGACAGCTTCAGGATCTCTTCCTGCGCAGCGGCATGGCTACGGCCTTTCGCCTTGATGGTGTCGCGAGTCACTTCATACTGCGTGCGCAGTTCAGCGAATTTCTCACGCGCCAGTTCAGGGTCGATGCTGTTGTCGTCATCGCTGCTGTCGTCGTCGTCCTCTTCATCTTCATCGTCGTCATCCATCTCTTCCTGAGAGAGTTCAGAACCAACGTGAGTCGCGGTCGGCGCTAAATCTTCTTCAGCGTTCGGATCGACGAACCCGGTGATGAGATCGGACAGGCGAGCCTCTTCCGCTTCAACGCGATCGTACTGTTCAAGCAGATAGGTGATGGCTTCCGGGTATTCCGCAACGGAACACTGAACCTGGTTGATCCCGTCTTCAATACGTTTGGCGATGTCAATTTCGCCTTCGCGGGTCAACAGTTCAACGGTACCCATTTCACGCATGTACATGCGTACCGGGTCAGTGGTGCGCCCGATTTCAGATTCCACGCTCGAAAGCACCTGTGCGGCGGCTTCTTCCGCATCTTCATCGGTGTTGTTCGATGTTTCAGCGAGCAACAGGTCATCGGCATCCGGTGCTTCTTCCATCACCTGAATGCCCATGTCGTTGATCATTTGGATGATGTCTTCGATCTGATCGGAGTCGACGATATCTTCCGGCAGATGGTCATTGACCTCGGCATAGGTCAGATAGCCTTGCTCCTTACCACGTTGGACAAGAAGCTTCAGCTGTGACTGCGGGTTTTGCTCCATAAGACGGTATCCACACTTATTTCATGAGATTGGTGTCGGTCGGCGAAACAAGCCGCCAACAGAGTGTAACGAGGACTTATTTATATTTTGCCGCTGCCCTTCACGCGGCTTTCGGGGGCTTCCCGAGTGATATTCGGCACTTAAGCCGTTCAATTCTATTTTTTGGCCAGTTCCTGGTTTAGCGTCCAGAGTTCCCGGCGTTCCTCACTGCTGAGTCCGTGTGTGCGATCGCGAGCAATCAACTCTTCTTGTCGCAGAACCAGCAATGAGTCAAACATATGGTTGAGTGAGTCGGTGAACGTTTTTTCTGCGATATCCTTATCTGCTATATCGTCCCACATCGACAGTTTTTCAAGGGTCGCGGCTTCATTTGTGCCACGATATTGTTCCAGAAGTTGACCAGTGGTCAGTCCAGGCTGTGACAAACAAGTGTTGACCAGTTCTGCAAATAAGCCAAGTCCCGGCAGTTTTTTCGGATCCAGCCCAGTTAAGGGGGGAACCAACGGCGCGAGATCGGGGTTTTGCACCAGTAACCCTATCAGTATACGCATGGTCGTGCGTTTTAGCTGTGGAGCCGGGCGGACTACGCCATTTTCTGCCAGTTTCGGCATTAAACGTTCAAGCTGGGCGTCATCCAGAATACCCAGTTTGTTTCCCAGCTCCTGACGCAAATAGATGCGTAAGGTTTCGCCTGGAACCTGGCCGATGAGCGGCAGCGCCAGCGTACTTAACTGCGCGCGCCCGTCCGGGGTGCTCAAATCGACCTGCGGCATCAGGCTGTTAAACAGAAACGTGGAGAGCGGTTGAGCCTGCTCCATCCGCGCTTCAAATGCTGCTTTACCCTCTTTACGCACCAGCGTATCCGGGTCTTCGCCGTCGGGCAGAAACATAAAGCGTAACTGACGCCCGTCGGTCATGTACGGCAGCGCTGTTTCGAGCGCGCGCCATGCGGCATCGCGGCCAGCACGGTCGCCGTCGTAACAGCAGATGACGTTATTCGTCACCCGGAACAGCAGCTGAATATGGTCGGCAGTGGTCGAGGTGCCAAGCGAGGCGACGGCATAGTTAATGTCGTACTGCGCCAGAGCGACCACATCCATATAACCTTCGACCACCAGTAAACGCTGGGGTTCAGCTTCTGTCTGCTGCGCTTCATAAAGGCCATACAGCTGACGGCCTTTATGAAAAATATCGGTTTCCGGGGAGTTAAGGTATTTCGGCAGGGCATCGCCCAGCACGCGTCCACCAAAACCAATTACCCGGCCACGTTTATCACGAATAGGGAACATGACGCGCTCGCGAAAGCGGTCGTAGCTACGCCCCTGATCGTTGGTTACCAGCATGCCGGCGTCAATGAGCGCCTGGCGATTTTCACTATTGCCGCCAAACCGTTTCAGGACGTTGTCCCAACCCGGAGGCGCATAACCAATCGCGAAACGAGAAATCACTTCACTGCTGAGGCCACGCTTTTCCAGATACTGGCGCGCGGGGTCAGCGGCAGGATTCATCAGGGATTGCTGATAAAACGCATTCAGACCGTCCATCAGTTGATAGAGACTTTGCCGTTGATGGCGCTCTATCTGACTCGGCCCGTTGCCTGCTTCATACGGCACTTCAAGGTTGTGCATGGCGGCCAGTTCTTCGACGGTTTCCACGAACTCGAGCTTGTCGTAGTTCATCAAAAAGTCGATGGCGTTGCCGTGCGCGCCACAGCCGAAGCAGTGGTAAAACTGTTTTTCACCGTTGACGGTGAAAGAGGGGGTTTTCTCGTTATGGAAAGGACAGCACGCGTGATAGTTCTTGCCCTGCTTTTTTAGCTTCACTCGCGCATCGATCAAATCGATGATGTCGGTGCGTGCCAGCAGATCATTAATGAATACGCGCGGAATTCGTCCAGCCATAAGCCCCGTAGTTTTTAATGATGCTTAAACGAAAACAAGCCGCGCTTTCCTTCCGGAAGCACGGCCTTGCAACTACTACTCGGTCTGACAATTGAGAGCGCGTGCTCTCAAGAGATTAGTACAGACGAGTACGGCGTGCGTTTTCGCGAGCCAGTTTCTTCGCGTGACGTTTCACAGCAGAAGCTTTAGCGCGCTTACGTTCGGTAGTCGGTTTTTCATAGAACTCACGACGACGAACTTCCGCCAGAACACCCGCTTTTTCGCAGGAACGCTTGAAGCGACGCAGTGCTACGTCGAACGGCTCGTTTTCACGTACTTTAATTACCGGCATGTAACTCTCACCTTTAATAAATTCGGTTTGCCGCTGGCATCAACGCCAGCTTATTTCAAAATGGTGCGGAATTTTACTGCAATTGCTGCTGCTTTGTAAAGCACCGACGCGTTTTTGAAAGGGACTTTTTAAGGGTGAGGAGTATACACGAGGCAGCCTCCTGGGGCGAACAATGTTTTACAAGCCGGGTCAGAGAACCTACACTGCGCGGTATTGAAACGAGGTAAATCTAGCCATGCGTGTACTGGGAATTGAAACATCCTGCGATGAAACCGGCATCGCAATTTATGACGATGTAAAAGGTCTGTTAGCCAACCAATTGTATAGTCAGGTGAAATTACATGCCGACTACGGCGGCGTCGTGCCGGAACTGGCCTCGCGCGATCACGTGCGTAAAACGGTGCCATTGATTCAGGCTGCGCTGAAAGAGGCGAATCTGACGGCAAAAGATATTGATGCCGTTGCCTATACCGCCGGGCCGGGTTTAGTTGGCGCGCTGCTGGTTGGCGCAACCGTTGGGCGTTCGCTGGCATTTGCCTGGAATGTTCCGGCGATCCCGGTACACCATATGGAAGGGCATCTGCTGGCGCCGATGCTGGAAGATAACCCGCCGGAATACCCGTTTGTGGCGCTGCTGGTCTCTGGCGGTCACACGCAGCTTATCAGCGTGACCGGCATTGGCGAGTATGAACTGCTGGGCGAATCGATTGATGACGCGGCGGGCGAAGCCTTCGATAAAACCGCCAAGCTGCTGGGACTTGACTACCCAGGCGGCCCAATGCTGTCGAAAATGGCCTCTCAGGGCACGGAAGGGCGCTTTGTCTTCCCGCGTCCGATGACTGACCGTCCGGGTCTGGACTTCAGCTTCTCTGGCCTGAAAACCTTCGCGGCGAACACCATTCGCAATAATGACAACGACGATCAAACGCGTGCCGATATTGCCCGTGCCTTTGAAGATGCGGTGGTCGATACGCTGATGATCAAGTGCAAACGCGCGCTGGATCAAACCGGCTTCAAGCGTCTGGTGATGGCGGGCGGCGTGAGCGCTAACCGAACCTTGCGTGCAAAACTGGCGGAGATGATGCAGAAACGTCGCGGCGAAGTGTTCTACGCGCGCCCGGAATTTTGCACCGATAATGGGGCGATGATTGCCTATGCGGGCATGGTGCGTTTCAAAGCGGGTGTGAATGCAGGCCTTGGCGTAACCGTGCGTCCACGCTGGCCGCTGGCGGAGTTACCGGCAGCGTGATGACCATGCCGGATGGCGCTTGCGCTTATCCGGCCTGTAAAATATTGCCAATTCAATATCTTGCAGGAGCGTCGTAGGCCTGATAAGCGTAGCGCATCAGGCAATGTTGCGTTTGCCATCAGTCTCAAAGCGTGTCATTCGGCGCGCTTTTATTTTTTCTCTTCTTCTTTCTTCTTCTTAAACCGCGCCCAGATTTTCGTTTCCTGACGCCGCCACAGACGCTGAATATTGTCATGATGGCGAAGTAAGATCAGGCACGACAGCATCGACACCGGGAAAGTGTATTGCGGTTTAAACCACCAGACGTAAAACGGCGCGACCAGCGCACTGACGATGGCGCCCAGCGATGAATAGCCGCTCAGCAGGATAGTCAAAAGCCAGGTGCCCGCCATCACGCCGGTGAGATCGAGGCCAATTGGCGCAATCGCGCCAAATGCGGTGGCGACGCCTTTTCCACCATGAAAGCCGAAGAAAATCGGCCAGATGTGTCCCAGACAGGCAGCGATGGCCACCAGCCCAAGCCAAAACGGCGTGAGCCCGAGGGCATACGCGCCCCAGACCGGCAACATTCCTTTCAGAATGTCGAAAAGCAGAACTGCTACGGCTGCTCCCTTGCCGCCAATTCGTAAAACGTTGGTCGCCCCGGGATTCCCGGAACCACTCTCGCGAGGGTCGGGTAAACCCGCGATGCGGCAGACCAGAATGGCGCTGGAAATTGAGCCGCAAAGGTAGGCGAGGAGGATCATTCCAGGCGCGATTGCACTCATAACGCTGTTCCGTTGTGAAAATGTCGAAGTATTCTCTGCATCTGTGGATAATACGCATAATTCGCCGGAAGTGGTATCCGGTTCAGCCAAAAAGCAGGCAGGTCGTGATGGATATTGTATTTATAGAGCAACTTTCGGTAATCACCACTATTGGTGTTTATGACTGGGAACAGACCATCGAACAGAAACTGGTGTTCGATATCGAAATGGGGTGGGACAACCGCCGGGCGGCATCAAGCGACGACGTCAAGTATTGCCTGAGCTATGCCGATATTAGCGACGCGGTGATTGCGCATGTCGAAGGTAGCCGCTTTGCGTTGGTTGAGCGCGTGGCGGAAGAGGTCGCTGAATTGCTCATGACGCGCTTTAATTCTCCGTGGGTGCGCATTAAAGTCAGCAAACCGGGCGCGGTCGCCAGGGCGGCGAACGTGGGCGTTATCATCGAGCGTGGCCAAAATCTGAAACAAACCATTTAAATTCAGAATGGATTAAACCAAACGGTAATACACCGGTCTTAGAGCCGGGTTTATTTTATTTTTTAAATTTTAAGGGTTTAAGTGATGAGCGATATGCACTCGCTGCTGGTTGCGGCTATTCTGGGTGTTGTCGAAGGATTGACGGAGTTTCTGCCCGTCTCCAGCACCGGCCACATGATTATTGTGGGGCATTTGCTGGGTTTTGAAGGTGAAACGGCGAAAACGTTTGAAGTGGTCATTCAGCTCGGTTCGATTCTGGCCGTGGTGGTGATGTTCTGGCGTCGTCTGTTTGGGCTGATTGGCATCCATTTTGGCCGACCGGTTCATGAAGGCGAAGGGAAAGGGCGTTTGTCGCTCATCCACATTATGCTGGGGATGATCCCGGCGGTGGTGCTGGGGCTGGTATTTCACGACACCATCAAGTCGCTGTTTAATCCGGTTAACGTGATGTACGCGCTGGTCGTCGGTGGTTTCCTGCTGATTGCCGCCGAATGCCTGAAGCCTAAACAACCGCGCGCAGTGGGCGTGGATGATATGACCTATCGTCAGGCATTTATGATTGGTTGCTTCCAGTGTCTGGCCCTGTGGCCGGGCTTTTCTCGCTCCGGCGCGACCATTTCCGGCGGTATGCTGATGGGCGTAAGCCGCTATGCGGCGTCAGAATTCTCATTCCTGCTGGCGGTACCAATGATGATGGGTGCCACGGTATTGGATCTCTATAAAAGCTGGCACTTCCTGACGCTGGCTGATTTTCCGATGTTTGCGGTGGGCTTTGTGATGGCCTTCCTTGTGGCGTTGGTGGCGATTAAAACCTTCCTGCAACTCATCAAACGCATCTCGTTTATCCCGTTCGCCATCTACCGCTTTATTGTCGCGGCAGCGGTGTACGTGGTCTTCTTCTGATGTACAGCCCTCAGTCTTTCGGCTGAGGGCAACGTTTTTCCTTCCAGTTCGCGACAGCCTGAATGCGACGGCGCGTCAACTCTTCGCGGATCTCAGGCCCCTGAAAACCCGCTTCTATCACCTCTTTATTCGACACGCTTTTCGCCACGATCCATGCTTCACGCAGCAAGCGCCCTTGCGGGTAATCGCAGGCTTCAAAATGCGTACGTCCGCGCACGTCAGCTTCGCTGGTTAGCGCAACCTGTTCGACGCGCTGCGGTTTACGCCAGGCATCGATTGAATCGAACAGCTTGATGATGGTTTTCGGCTGCAAAATCGGGAAGGTGTGGATGAGATCGTGGAACTCCGCCACCAGTTTCGCTAAATCGCGCATCTCATTAGGCACTTTCAGGCGCAGGCAGAGCTGCTCCACCAGTTTGACACCCGCCGGGCCGTGGCCGTGATGACGCGGCCAGAGATGTTTTGGCGTTAGGCCCTTGCCTAAATCGTGGCACAGGGTGGCGAAACGGATGTCGATATTCGGGCTCAGCATAGCCGCCATTGTTAGCGTCATCAGCGTATGCACGCCGGTATCGATTTCCGGATGCCATTTCTCCGGCGCAGGCACGCCATACAGCGCGTCGATTTCCGGGAACAGCACTTTCAGCGCGCCGCAGTCGCGTAGGGTCTGGAAAAACACCTGGGGGTTGCGGGTACCGAGCGCGCCTTCCGTCTCTTTCCACACACGTTCTGGCGTCAGGTGTTCAAGTTCACCTGCGGCAGTCATGTCGCGCATTAGCGTCAGGGTTTCATCGGCAATGCGGAAGCTCAGGTGGGCGTAGCGTGCGGCAAAACGCGCCACACGCAGCACGCGGAGCGGGTCTTCACCAAAGGCGGGGGAAACATGACGCAGCAGGCGGTTTTGCAAATCGGCACGACCGCCGTAAGGGTCGATAATCGTGCCGTTGTCGTCTTGTGCGAGGGCGTTCACTGTCAGATCGCGGCGCAGTAAATCTTGCTCCAGCGTCACATCCGGCGCAGCGTAGCAGGTGAATCCGGTATACCCGGAGCCTGACTTCCGTTCGGTGCGTGCCAGCGCATACTCTTCATGACTTTGCGGATGCAAAAACACGGGAAAATCGCGGCCTACCTGCTGGTAGCCCGCGTCGAGCATTTGCTGTGGCGTCGCGCCGACCACGACCCAATCTTTATCTTTGACCGGCAGGCCTAATAAACCGTCTCGTACCGCACCACCGACCAGATAACTCTTCACGCCACGCTTCTCCTCGCTATTGTCCTTTGTGGATAATACGAGAGAAGCGGCGTTATGGCTAATTCATCCAGCGGTCTTTACGCTTACGGCTTGGCACCAGATGCGGCAGCACCAGGCCAAGAATCAGGCCAGCGCCTAACACGCCGCCACCGTACATAAACCACTGCATGATGATGGTGCGCTGTTTATCGTCGAGCTGCAGGTTGGCGGCGCTGACTTTTTTCTGCGCCACAATCAGCTCATTTTTCAGCTTCTGGTTTTCTTCTTTCAGGCTGTTGATCACGCTGTCGCTCTGGGAGACTTTGGTCTGCATTTCAGCGGTGCGCTGATTCCAGGTCGAATCGATGTTAGTCAGCTTGTCAGTCAGGGTTTTCACCTGATTTTCCAGATCCGGCACACGGGTGCGCAGGCTCGGGGTTTCCGTCAGCTCTTTCAGCGGGATCCACGCGGTACGGCCATTGCCGTCGCGAACTTGTCCATATTGCGTGCCGGGATTGGTTTGCAGCAGGGTGACTTCTTCACCAGCGTTAATGGAGCCCACCAGGCGATAGTTATCGCCAGGGCCGCTGCGAACCCAGGTATTCAGTTCATCAGAAACATAGCGCTTCTCATCAGCATGGGTGACGGCGGAAGCGGTGAGTGCAAGTAAAGTGACTGCGATTAGGCGTAATTTTGGCATCAGGTCATCGTTTTTGTCATAAAAGTGGAACGATAGTAGTGGCAACAGTCTGGCGACGCAAAGCCTTCTACAGCAATCAGAATCATCCAGGAGGCGCGGGTGACGTCGCAATAATGTTAACCGCGTAAAGTTGCCGCGCAAATTGCGCATTGCATGGTAATTTTTCGCAAAATACTATCTACTGACAAAAAGATTACCTGGAAGTTCGCCGAAAGGGTACTTCCGGGCCACGAAACCATAAGAAATCAGCCATGGCACAAGAAATTGAATTAAAGTTCCTCGTTGATGAGGCAGGTGTTGATGCCCTGCGTCAGCATCTCTCCACCCTGAAGGCCGAGCATACGGACGCCGGGAAACTCCTCAATATTTACTACGAAACTGAAGATAACTGGCTGCGTCGTCATGACATGGGCCTGCGCATTCGCGGCGCGGGCGATCGCTATGAAATGACCCTGAAGGTGGCCGGTCGTACGGTTGGCGGGCTGCATCAGCGTCCGGAGTACAATATCGATCTCGACGAACCGAAACTCGCGCTGGAAAAACTGCCTGCAGAAGTCTGGCCGAATGGCGAGATGCCGGAAGGGCTGGCAGAGCAGGTGCAGCCGCTGTTCAGCACCGATTTCTTGCGTGAAAAGTGGGTGGTAAGCCACGGCAAGAGCCAAATTGAAATTGCGCTCGACCTGGGCGAGGTCAAAGCGGGTGATTATCAGGAACCGATTTGCGAGCTGGAACTGGAACTGCTTTCCGGCGAAACAGCCGATGTTCTGGCGCTGGCGCAGCAGCTTAACCAAACCGGCCTGGTGCGTCAGGGCAGCCTGAGCAAAGCCGCGCGCGGCTATCATCTGGCGCAGGGAAACGATGAACGTCCGATCAAGCCTGCGGAAATCATGCAAATCGCGCCGAAATCGACCATCGAACAGGGGCTGGAAGCGGCGCTGGAAAAAGCACTGGCGCACTGGCAATACCACGAAGAGCTGTGGGTTCGCGGTAATAAAAAAGCGAAAGACGAAGTCCTGGCGGCAATTGGTCAGATTCGCCACACGCTGATGTTGTTTGGTGGCGTGGTGCCGCGCAAAGCCAGCGCGGCGCTGCGTGATTTACTGACCCAGGCAGAAGAGGTGCTGGGCGGCGACATTTCCGCGCATGATGCCGCCTTCAACGTGGCGGTAACCCAGGCCAAACTGGCCTTCACCGAGTGGCTGGTGACCCGCGGTTGGCAGTCTTTCCTTGATGCCAAAGCGCAGGCCAAAATCAGCGACTCCTTTAAGCGTTTCGCTGATACCCATCTTTCGCGCCAGGCCGCAGAACTGCGCACCACCTTTGCGTATCCGCTGGGCGACAGCTATGCCGACCAGTTGCCACGATTAACGCGTGATATCACCTGCGTGCAGCTGCTGGCGGGTTATTACAATCGCGCGCAGGCCGACGCATGGCTGGCAAACTGGCTGGGATTACGTCACGCCATTTTGACGCGCCAGCACATTGAAATTGAACATTTCCGCAATGAAGCACTGGCGGTTGAGCCATTCTGGTTACACAGCGGAAAACGATAACTGACCTCAGGGAAACCGAGTATGACCCCGCTTTCATCGCAGTTACAGCAGCACTGGCAAACGTTGGTTGAGCGGCTGCCGGAGACCTTTCCGGTTGCGACGCTGACGCCGCAGGCGCAGGCCGTCATGACGTTCAGCGATTTCGTTCAGCAAAGCCTGACGATGCATCCCGAATGGCTGGAAACGCTCGCCAGCCAGCCGCCGCAGGCGGACGAATGGCAGCACTATCGCGACTGGCTACAGGCTGCGCTGGTAGACGTAACCGATGAAGCCGGGCTCATGCGCGAACTGCGGTTGTTCCGCCGACGTATCATGGTACGCATCGCCTGGGCGCAGTCGCTGTCGCTGATTTCTGAGGTGGATACACTGCAACAGCTCAGTGTGCTGGCCGAGACGCTGATCGTCAGCGCTCGCGACTGGCTCTATGACGCCTGTTGCCGCGAATGGGGCACGCCCAGTAACGCCGATGGCGTCGCGCAACCGCTGTTGATTCTCGGTATGGGCAAGCTGGGCGGCGGGGAGCTGAACTTCTCCTCGGATATCGACCTGATTTTTGCCTGGCCGGAGCACGGCTCCACGCGCGGCGGGCGTCGCGAACTCGACAACGCCCAGTTCTTTACCCGCCTTGGTCAGCGGTTAATTAAAGTGCTCGATCAGCCGACGCAGGATGGCTTTGTCTATCGTGTCGATATGCGTTTGCGCCCGTTTGGCGACAGTGGCCCGCTGGTGCTGAGCTTTGCCGCGCTGGAAGATTATTATCAGGAGCAGGGCCGCGACTGGGAACGCTACGCGATGGTCAAGGCGCGGATTATGGGCGACAACGATGACGTCTGGAGCCAGGAATTGCGCGCCATGCTGCGGCCATTTGTTTTCCGTCGCTATATCGACTTTAGCGTGATTCAGTCGCTGCGCAGCATGAAAGGGATGATTGCCCGCGAAGTGCGCCGCCGGGGTCTGAAAGACAACATCAAGCTCGGCGCGGGCGGCATCCGCGAAATCGAATTTATCGTCCAGGTGTTCCAGTTGATTCGCGGTGGGCGTGAACCATCGTTACAGCAGCGTTCTCTGCTGCCGACGCTTGCGGCGATTGAAAACCTGCATCTGCTTTCAGAGCAGGACGCAGACGCGCTGCGCGAAGCCTATCTTTTCCTGCGCCGCCTGGAAAACCTGCTGCAAAGCATCAACGACGAACAGACGCAAACCCTGCCGGGCGACGACCTTAACCGCGCGCGTCTGGCGTGGGGAATGGGTGTGGCCGACTGGGAGGCGCTCACCGTACAGCTTGAAGGGCTGATGGCGGGCGTGCGCCGCATTTTTGATGAATTGATTGGCGACGATGAATCCTCGCCGGAAGAAGAAACGCTGGCTGAAGACTGGCGCGAACTCTGGCAGGACACGTTGCAGGAAGAGGACAACCCGCCGGTGCTGGCGCACCTCAGCGAGGACGATCGCCGCCAGGTGGTGGCGTTGATTGCGGATTTCCGCAAAGAACTGGATAAACGTACCATTGGCCCGCGCGGGCGCCAGGTGCTGGATTCGCTGATGCCGCATCTGTTGAGCGAAGTGTGCGTGCGCGATGACGCGCCGGTGCCGCTGATGCGCATCACGCCGCTGCTGATTGGCATCGTCACGCGAACCACCTATCTGGAACTGCTCAGCGAATATCCGGGAACACTGAAACACCTTATCCGTTTGTGCGCGGCCTCGCCGATGGTCGCAAGCCAGCTGGCGCGCTACCCGTTGCTGCTGGATGAACTGCTCGACCCGAATACGCTTTATCAACCGACAGCGACCGACGCCTATCGCGACGAGCTGCGCCAATATTTGCTGCGCGTGCCGGAAGAGGATGAAGAACAACAACTGGAAGCATTACGCCAGTTTAAACAAGCTCAGTTGCTGCACATTGCCGCAGCCGATATCGCCGGAACGTTGCCAGTCATGAAAGTGAGCGATCACTTAACCTGGCTGGCCGAAGCGATGATTGACGCCGTAGTTCACCAGGCGTGGACACAAATGGTCGCGCGCTTCGGAAAACCGACGCATCTGCATGACCGTCATGGGCGCGGTTTTGCGGTAATTGGTTACGGTAAGTTGGGCGGATGGGAACTGGGTTACAGTTCCGACCTGGATCTGGTGTTCCTTCACGACTGCCCGGCGGATGTGATGACCGATGGCGATCGCGAAATTGACGGCCGCCAGTTCTACCTGCGTCTGGCGCAACGCATTATGCACCTGTTCAGCACGCGGACGTCCTCCGGCATCCTTTACGAAGTTGACGCGCGCCTGCGTCCCTCCGGTGCGGCGGGAATGCTGGTGACCACGGCTGAAGCCTTTGCTGATTACCAGCAAAACGAAGCGTGGACGTGGGAACATCAGGCGCTGGTCCGCGCGCGTGTGGTCTATGGCGACCCGCAGCTTCAGCAGCAGTTTGATGCCATTCGCCGCCAGATCCTCACCAACGTCCGCGATGGCGACACCTTGCGCACGGAAGTGCGCGAAATGCGCGAAAAAATGCGCGCCCATCTGGGTGGTAAGCAGCGCGATCGCTTTGATATCAAAACCGATGCCGGCGGGATCACCGACATTGAATTCATTACGCAATATCTGGTGCTGCGCTACGCGCATGAAAAACCGAAGCTGACGCGGTGGTCTGATAACGTGCGCATCCTAGAACTGCTGGCGCAGAACGACATTATGGATGAGCAGGAAGCGCAAGCGTTGACCCGTGCCTACACCACGCTGCGCGATGCGTTGCATCATCTGGCGTTGCAGGAATTACCGGGGAACGTTGGGCTGGAGCGTTTTACCGCCGAGCGTGAACAGGTAGAGGCGAGTTGGCTGAAGTGGCTGGTCACGCCGTGAAATGTGCTATTATCGCGCCAAATTTTTGAATCTCTCAGGAGACACGAATGAAAGTAACGCTGCCAGAATATGAGCGCGCAGGGGTAATGGTTGTTGGTGATGTGATGCTGGATCGCTACTGGTATGGTCCAACCAGCCGTATTTCCCCGGAAGCGCCGGTGCCGGTGGTGAAGGTTGAAACCATCGAAGAACGGCCTGGCGGCGCGGCGAACGTGGCGATGAATATCGCGTCCCTGGGAGCGAATTCTCGTCTGGTCGGCCTGACCGGCATTGACGACGCGGCGCGCGCATTGAACAAAGCGCTGGCGGACGTGAACGTCAAATGTGATTTTGTCTCCGTGGCGACGCATCCGACCATCACCAAGCTGCGCGTGCTGTCGCGCAACCAGCAGCTGATTCGTCTCGACTTCGAAGAAGGTTTTGCCGGCGTAGACCCGCAGCCGCTGCATGATCGCATTAAAAGCGGTCTGGCGAGCGTGGGCGCACTGGTGCTTTCAGACTACGCCAAAGGCGCGCTGGAAAGCGTACAGCAGATGATTAAGCTGGCGCGTGAAGCGAAAGTCCCGGTATTGATTGACCCGAAGGGGACTGATTTTGACCGTTATCGTGGCGCAACGCTGCTGACGCCTAACCTCTCTGAGTTTGAAGCGGTAGTGGGTAAATGCAAAAGCGAAGCGGAGATCGTTGAGCGCGGCATGAAGCTGATTGCTGATTACGAACTTTCCGCGCTGCTGGTGACGCGTTCCGAGCAGGGCATGACGCTGCTGCAACCGGGCAAAGAGCCGCTGCATCAACCGACCCAGGCGCAGGAAGTGTATGACGTCACCGGTGCCGGTGACACGGTGATTGGCGTGCTGGCGGCAACGCTGGCGGCGGGTAATTCGCTGGAAGATGCCTGCTACTTCGCCAATGCGGCGGCAGGCGTCGTCGTGGGTAAACTGGGTACATCAACCGTTTCGCCTATCGAGCTGGAAAACGCCGTGCGCGGTCGTGCGGAAACCGGCTTTGGCGTGATGAGCGAAGAAGAGTTGAAACAGGCGGTGGCCGCTGCGCGTAAACGCGGCGAGAAAGTGGTGATGACTAACGGTGTGTTCGACATTCTGCACGCGGGGCACGTCTCTTATCTGGCAAATGCGCGTAAGCTCGGCGATCGCCTGATTGTTGCGGTGAACAGCGATGCATCGACCAAACGCCTGAAGGGAGAATCCCGCCCGGTAAACCCGCTGGAACAGCGTATGATCGTGCTGGGCGCACTGGAATCCGTCGACTGGGTGGTCTCTTTTGAAGAAGATACCCCGCAGCGCCTGATCGCCGGGATCTTACCGGATCGCCTGGTGAAAGGTGGCGACTATAAACCGGAACAGATCGCCGGGAGTGAAGAAGTGTGGGCCAACGGCGGTGAAGTGCTGGTGCTCAACTTCGAAGACGGTTGCTCGACCACCAATATCATCAAGAAAATCCAGAAAGACGCCAGTAAGTAAGCCACGGCGTCGAAAAAATAAACCCCGTCCTCTTCGCGAGCGCGGGGTTTTTTATTGATATCCCCGAAATATGATTTAGCACACTAATTAGCCGATAAAAGCGCATTTCCTGCACAAAGCCATGTGAAAAATAGGGAAATACTGGTGGTAGAAAAAGCATATGACACTCAGAAACTCAACGACTGAAGGAGTATGCCGATGAAACACAGCAATATTTATTCCCTGAATAATTTCGATTTTTTGGCCCACAGCTTTGCCAGAATGCACGAACAGGGTCAGGACGTTGATTTAAAAGCGATTACCGGCAACATGGATGAAGAGCACCGTGTCTGGTTCTGTAAGCGTTATGAACGCTACTGCCGGATAGTGGAGAAGGATAACGAGCCTGAGCTGGAACACTGAGACCTTTGCGCCGGGGGATAGCGTTTATCCCTGGCTGGGGACGTAGATCGTAGGCCGGGCAAGCGTAGCGCCACCCGGCATTTTTCTTACTCTTTATCTTCCGCTGGCGTAGCTGTCCGGCTCTCGAGTTCGCTCAGTCGCTGCTCAAGAAGCGCCAGTTTTTCACGGGTACGCAGCAGCACCTGCGTCTGTACGTCGAACTCTTCACGGCTCACCAAATCCAGACGAGTTAGCTGTGACTGCAGGACCTGACGGACTTTTTTCTCTACATCATCCCCGAAATCACGGAGGCCTTTCGGCATAGATTCATGGACCTGGCGTGCGATTTGTTCAATTTTTTTCGGGTCAATCATCGTCGTTTACCTGATTAGTCTGTTCTGACGATCATTGTAGTGCCTTACTTCCTCCCGATAAACCAGAATTGTTCGAAGCTTATGCATTGCCGAACATAGTCAATAGCGTTATAGTGAGTACGCTTATTCTCAGGGCGGGGCGAAATTCCCCACCGGCGGTAAATCAGCTACGGCTGAAAGCCCGCGAGCGCTTTGGGTGCAAACTCAAAGGTCAGCAGATCCGGTGTAATTCCGGGGCCGACGGTTAGAGTCCGGATGGGAGAGAGTAACGATCCAGTCGGGCTGAGCCCGCTCGCGTTATCCATTTGCCGCTAAATCGGCACTCCTAAGACTGCCCTGATTCTGGTAACCATAATTTTAACGAGGTTTTTTTACCATGAATCAGACGCTACTTTCCTCTTTTGGTACTGCTTTTGAACGCGTTGAAAACGCACTGATTGCCCTGCGCGAAGGCCGCGGCGCAATGGTGCTGGACGACGAAAACCGTGAAAACGAAGGCGACATGGTCTTTGCCGCCGAAAACATGACTGTTGAACAAATGGCGCTGACTATCCGTCACGGTAGCGGCATCGTTTGTCTGTGCCTGACGGAAGAACGCCGCAAACAGCTGGATCTGCCGATGATGGTAGAAAACAACACCAGCGCATACGGTACGGGCTTCACCATTACCATCGAAGCGGCACATGGCGTGACTACCGGCGTTTCTGCCGCTGACCGCCTGACGACCGTTCGCGCAGCGATTGCCGATGGTGCCAAACCGTCTGACCTGAACCGTCCTGGCCACGTCTTCCCGCTGCGCGCGCAGCAGGGCGGCGTACTGACTCGCGGCGGCCACACTGAAGCGACCATCGATTTGGTTTCTCTGGCTGGCTTCAAACCGGCAGGCGTGTTGTGTGAACTGACCAACGACGACGGCACCATGGCGCGTGCACCAGAGTGCATCGAGTTTGCCCGCAAACACAATATGGCGCTGGTGACGATTGAAGATCTGGTGGCTTACCGCCAGGCGCATGAGCGTAAAGCAAGCTAATCGACGCGATATTCGATAAAAAGCCCGCATCGCGGGCTTTTTTGTTGCTAGTTGTAGTTAATCTTAAATAACACTACCGTTTCAAACGGCCCCATTTTTACCGTTTCGCCCGCCACCTGACTGAGTTCCGCCTGATATGTTTTTTCCCGCATCAGTAAAGCAGGGTCGAACTCGGCGTACTCTTTGTATTCGTTGTAGGTGTAGAACGAGTTATCTTCCGTGTCGCGAATTTTGAGTTGCAGGCCGTTGCCTAACCTCAGTGAGGTATCGTCGTCTGCCAGCGTCTCGGTGGTGTAAAACGAGGATGAAACTTTAAAGGTATCGGTGCATTCAGTGTCTGTAACGTTTTTGGTCGTTTTGACCGAAAAACTGCGGATTAATGTTTTATGGTTAATTTCCATATTGTTAAAGGTGCCGAAATCGATGGTCTGGTTTTCCGGATAGATATTGAAGTTGACGCTACAGTCCAGCACGCGGATTTGGTCCAGACCCGTCACGTGATACTTCAGGTTTTGCGCTTCCGGGTTCTGGTTTACTCCGCCGACGCCGTCAAACTGCACCAAAATGTAATCGCTGATACTGCTTTTGTAGTCGTGAGGCGGCATGGAAATGACCTTCACATACAACCTCATACGTGCAATAAAGGTGCGCGAGTAGTGAATATTGTTCACGTCACCCGAGCAGAGGTCGTGCTCCCATCCAGACGCTTTAATTTGCTCCGGGGTGTATATCTCAAGCTGTTTATTGTCCAGGCATTGATGGGTATCAATGCCAATACTGCCCTGAGAAGCATCGTAATCCACACCTTCATAGGTAACGCCGAGCTGGTAATAAGGGTCATTCACTGATGTATAGGGGTTTATCCAGGCGTAGATATCTTCATTGCCAAAGTTAGGCGCAGTACCGGCGTCGCAATAAACGGGGATCTTAATATCGTTACTTTCCCAGATTTTGTCGCCAGGTTTGGCATTGCTCGGCACTGCAAAAGGTTCAATATTGCTAAAGCCTTCGACAGGCCCGCCTGCGGTACCGAGATAGCAATTCACCGCTAAAGCGGCCCGCAGTGGGAGCAGCGACAACAAGGCCAGAGCGAGTAAAAATAGCACGCGCCTCATCGTTTCTTCTCCTCCGGCGCTTTCACTACGCATTGCCCGTTGCAGCGCACGTTAAGCATGCGCATTGCGCCGTAATCATCCATATAGCCCAGTACAAATGCGTTTCCGTTATAGCTTCCCGCATTGAGTGTCAGCGAAGCGAAGGGCGCAATCATCGTGCTTTTACAGCCCGGGAAAACAGCCAGCGCGTCTTTGCCGAAGAAGACCAGGGTGATGTAGTAGGGGGTCGGATTTTTGACCACTAGCGAGCTTCCCTGTTGTGACGCAGTGAGCTGTTGTTCAACTTTCGCATCAGGTGTTTTTTTAAGCCCTGCGGGCCGCCAGAAAAGTTTCAGTTTTGACTGTAAAGCCAACTGTAAAATGGCATGGTTGTTGCCATTCTCCGGCGTCGGAGGGATTTCGCGGACGTTGAAGTAAAAGAGTGATTCGCGATCGGTAGGCAGCGTACTGGCTTTGGTCTGTTTTACGATGCGTATCTGGCTTATCGCTTCAGGCTCCAGACGTTGGATCGGTGGCAGCGCAGCCAGAATGCTATCATCTTTTTGCCCCTGTTCGGTTTCAATCCATGAGTAAGCCAGATAAGGCAGCGATGTACTCTGATTCTCCAGCTTCAGGCTACTGGCCTTATCATCCGCGTTAAAAATGATGCGGGTTCTGTCTGGTAGAATAGCCGCACGGCCCACCATTGGTAACAGCAGCAATAAAACGGGGAGTACTTTAGAAAGTGTCATTTCTCATCCTTAATTAATGACAAGGTAAAATAAGCTGTTGTTCAACAGCATCCACATTTGCGGGCAGTTCAATCGCACAGCGCTGGTCTTTACCCCACTGCACGTTTAACGTCTGGCCACCTTTCACACCACTGAGCCAGGCGTGCCCTTCTTCACTGACCATTCCGACATCGACATTTTTATCTGCCAGGTGCACGACAGCGCCTAGCGGCGGTACGCCGCCGTCAGCGGTATGGATGATAACGCGCAGATCTTTCCCGGCGCGAGAGACCATCTGTTTATAGCCGATTGCGCCTTCCGTCCAGGCCTGCCGCATAATGTTTTCATCAACGGTGACGCCATCCGGCAGGTTATTCATATTCACGGCAATCGTTGCAGGCGAATAGCTGGAGATCATTGGGACGACCGTGTTACCAAGCCAGTTAGTCTGATTGAGATCCCCCTGAACGGGGACACCTGAAACGCCGTCAGTATCGATCATGATTCTGGGTTCATTGCCAAAACTACGACGATGTAATGCAACACCGTACCGCGTCGCCGTCAGGGAACCGGTCCAACTGGCGCTCGCCGTACTGTAGTCGCTGGCGGCATAGCTGCCGGAAAGTTGTAAATCACCCATCGTCGTGATGTGCTGGAGATTGCCACGGAACTGCGCGCCGTTATCTGGCTTATCCGATTCCACGCCTGCCGAGACGCCCCAGGTATTGCGCTCGCTGGAGGAGTCATTCCAGGTCATCATGTGACTGGTGGAATTGCTGTTGTGCATGTCGTAATTCAGGCGGCGACCGTAGTCGAAGGGGATGGAGAGCGACATATAGAACTGTTTGTCATTGCCGCTCTCTTCGTAGCGGGTGGTGCTCCATGAGGTGGAGAGCGTGAGGCCTTTCCACTTTCCTATATCAAAGTTAAACCCGGCAGTTATGCTGGCGGTGGTTGAGTTGTCGCCATCCCACCACTGCTGACGCAGGCCGCTCAGATAAAGGTTTACGTTAATCGGCGTGATGGGCTGATTAAAGGACATGCTGATGGTCTGCTTTTCATCCCGTGTGTCGGCATCGTTGTACTGGTGGTCGATAAAGTTGGCGTAGCTGTGGAACTCACGTTCGGAAAAACGGTATGCAGCCAGCGAAAGCTGGCTGTCGGTGGCATCAAAACGCTTGCTGTAGTTTAAACGGTAGCTCAACCCTTGTTCGGTGTGTCCATCGTCAAAAGTACTGCTGGCGTGCGTGACATCAAAAGAAATCGCCCCTAACCACAGCATGTTTTGCCCGACGCCGATGGCCTCCGAGCGGTAATTGCTACCTGCTGCCAGCACGCCGCCGTATAGCGACGTATTAGACAGCATACCCCAGGAGGCCTCACTGCTGATAAAGGTATCGTCAATCACATGGTGTGAGATATCCGGACGAGCGCGCCCGGTAGCAACTTTATAACGCACCTGGCCTTCTCGCGTCAGGAAGGGCGTTGAGGCAGCGGAAACCTGAAAGCTGTTCACCCGGCCATCTTCTTCCATCACTTTTACATCCAGTGTGCCCTGCACTGACTGGTTGAGGTCGCTGATGATAAACGGCCCTGGCGCGACTTTGGTTTGATAGATAACGCGGCCCGCATAACTGACTGTGACCGTGGCGTTGGTTTGCGCAATGCCGCTGATTTGTGGTGCATAGCCGCGAAGCTCCCACGGTAGCATACGATCGTCGCTGGCAATGGCAGCGCCATCATAGGAAAAGGCGTCAAAGATGTTAGAACTGAAATCAGTTTCGCCGAGGGTTAATTTGGCGCCCAGTGAAGGTAACGGGCGAAACAAATAGGTTCGGGCGATGCTGCGGGTGGTTTGCGAGCTGCTGGAATTTTGAGTCTGGCTGATTTGATAGTCGCTGCGTAAACGCCATGCGCCAAGATTCGCCCCTGCGGTGCCATAGCTATTATAGTTTTCACTGTGCTCACCGTGATTTGGGCGATAGGTGCTGGCGAATAAATTGTAGTCCAGCATCAGACCCGCAACGCCTTCGTCCCATGTAGAGGGCGGCATCCAGGTATCGGATTTCCACGCCAGCATAGCCTGTGGAATAGCAATATCCAGTTGCTGATTGGCCATATCCAGTTTAAAAGTGATTTCTGGCTGCGCGCTGAAGTCGACACAATTCGCTTTAACAGTCAGCGCCTGGCGAATGTCTTCTTTTAGTCCGAGCTGATCGGCGAGTTCAGCGGGGATGCACACCGCTATCTTTTCGTCCTGTTTTCTCCAGCTCAATTGCCTGCCTGAAGAAATAAGGTTTTTATTGACCGTGACGGAAACGAAGTAATCGCCTGGTGCAATGGCGGCTTTCTCTTTGAACTGGGAAACGTCGACACTATCGCGCATGGATTTATCCAGCACGTTTAAATTAAATTCAACGGCCTGAGCGGAAAGGGCCAATAATAACCCACAGCCTGTGGCGAGCAGCTTGCAGTTATCCATGGCGTCCATACCGGGGGTTGTGCAAAGAAGAAAAGAACGGGTGGCCGTCATGGCCACCGGGATTCTTAGTTATATATCAGCGTATAGTTTGCAGTTGCGGTGACGTCGCCAGCGGTGACATTATCGGAGCCGATTTTTTCCATCCACGCCTGGAACGGCAGGATTTGCGTAGTGGAATCCAGGTTCAGTATGAGTTCTTTTGGCGTACCCAATGTTATATTGACACCGTCGCCGTCCCTCAGACGCACACCAACATTGGTGGCGCCGCCTGCAAAGGTATTACTGAGCAGTTGAGTGCCATTGACGACGCTTGTACTGGTGAAAGTGACGTTGACTTTCGATATCGTCCCGCCGGCACCATCGTCGGCGTTTTTAAGAGCGCAGTTTTCTAGCGTAATGCTGGAATCGGCGGGTTCAGAGTGGATGTTGGTATTAATATAAGTATCGGTTACATCGCCAAGATCAACCTTTTTATCAACATCCTCTTTTTTGATGGAGCATGGCGCGCTGATGACCAGACCGGTAAAGGTAATTTTACCACTGCCGCCATCAACCTCCGCCAGCGCATAACCTGAAGCGAGCGCGGTCATCATTAGCGCCAGTAATGCTTTTTTTCCTGAATTCATACAATATATCCTTTGTGAAGAGGGCTAATATTTTTAATGGGAGGGGGCTAAGGCTGGAGTATATCGTAAGAAATAGTAAGCTGGTTTTAGTTAAATTAAATGCGTGCAGAAGGTAATCTTAAACAATTTTGTTTGTTAATGCTTTTTGGGGATTGTATTTACCGCTTGATTATATTCGGGGCAACGTTAGTTGTTTTCGTAATTATTAAATCAATAAAATTTAAATGTTTCAATAAAATAACCAGGAATTAAGATTATATTTAGTTAGCATATGTAACGTAGAAAACAAACGATATGCGCCATACGACTCATTTACCGCACGGCGCAGAATGTTAGCCCAAGCCAATCGCTTGTAGCAGTACCAGACTTAGTCCCATCACCGACATCCCGCAAAGAACACCGTAGCTTGGGTTGTTATTAGGGTCGATTTCTTTTGCCAACGGCATTAATTCATCAACCGACAGCGCCACCATAATGCCAGCCACTGCCGCCATAATCGCCGCCATGACCACCGGAGATACCAGACTGCCGAGGATAAGCCATGCCAGAACGCCGCCAAGAATTTCCGCCATCCCTGAAATGCCTGCCCAGAATACCGCCTTGCGCTTGGAGCCTGTTGCTGCATATATCGGCCCGGAAACCGCAAGGCCTTCAGGAATGTTATGCAGCGCGACGGCAAAGGCGATGCCAAAGCCCAGTTCCAGGTTATTGCTGGCGGTGACAAACGTGGCAATACCTTCCGGGAAGTTATGCAGGCTGATGCCAAGGGTCAGTAAAACCGCCGTTCGCCGAATATTAGGCGGCAGGGGCTTAACATCTGCGGGCACTAAATCCTGAGGATGAGCATGCGGCAACATGCGGTCGAGGGCAAAATAGCCGAGCAGGCCGACGACAAACATACCGTAGCCCAGTACGGGCGACATGCCTTCAGTATGCAAGGCGGCAGGTAGCATTTCCATCAGGGAAATCAGCAACATAATGCCCGCCGCAAAGCCCAGAGAAAACGCCAGCACGCGGTTAGATGGTTTTTGCCCGATAACGCCAAGGATCGCGCCAATAAACGTGGCTGCACCCGCTAATAAGGTCAGAATTAAGGGTACCGACATCGCTTACTCCTTATGATAATGATTATCATTTATACTAAAAATTGTCGTCCATTACGAGAGGCTTATTGCGTCTTTACTCCAGCTTACATTCAAATTTTCTGAAGATCATCATCACGCTTATCTGAGTTTCACCCTGTCTAAAACAGGTTAATGTAGTGTTATTACATCGTACTCTTTATGAGGATAACACCATGTCTCGTACCCGAATGCCAGCGTTGTTTTTAGGTCACGGTAGCCCGATGAACGTGCTGGAAGACAACATCTATACCCGTACCTGGCAGCATCTTGGCGAGACGTTGCCTCGTCCAAAAGCGATTGTGGTGATTTCCGCCCACTGGTTCACCCGGGGAACCGGCGTGACGGCCATGGAAACGCCGAAAACGATTCATGATTTTGGCGGCTTCCCGCAGGCGCTGTATGACATTCACTACCCGGCACCAGGGTCTCCGGCATTGGCGCAGAAATTAGTTGAACTGCTGTCACCGGTGCCTGTGACGCTGGACAATGAAGCCTGGGGTTTTGACCACGGCTCCTGGGGCGTGTTGATCAAGATGTACCCTAACGCGGATATTCCGATGGTGCAGTTAAGCATCGATAGCACCAAACCTGCGGCGTGGCATATGGAGATGGGGCGTAAGCTCGCCAGCCTTCGCGATGAGGGGATTATGCTGGTGGCCAGTGGCAACGTGGTGCATAACCTGCGGACCGCGAAATGGCATGGAGATGGCACGCCATACCCGTGGGCAACGTCGTTTAACGACTACGTTAAAGCCAACCTGAACTGGAAAGGGTCGCTGGAGCAGCATCCGCTGGTGAACTATCTGGAGCACGAAGGGGGAGCATTGTCGAACCCGACGGCGGATCACTTCCTGCCTCTGCTGTATGTGCTGGGCGCCTGGGATGGCGAAGAGCCTATCACGATTCCGGTGGACGGGCTGGAGATGGGAAGCTTAAGCATGTTGTCTGTTCAAATCGGGTAGTTTTTTGCCGGGTGGCCCTGCGCTTACCCGGCCTACGAATAGCCCGCTCTGTTAATGTGTTACGGACTGTCGGTAGGCCTGATAAGCGCAGCGCCATCAGGCTTGTTTCATCCTCTGATAAGCTTTATGCCCCAGGCTGCGCTCATAATCAGCAGCAGCACCAGGCAAGTTCCGAAAGCCAGCATGCACGCCTGCGCCATATTCATAAAATGCCATGGCGGCAGGAGATACCAGCCTTCTGAGCTTTGGTACAAATTAACAAACCAGTGTTGGGTGCTACTAAGTGTGACGCCATCAGGCACGATGGGCGCATCATAGCCGCAGTCGCCGGTCGGTTTAAACCATTCCGGCGCCCACTGCGCCAGCGGCAGATTAAAGGGAAAAGTAGGATCTGTTGAACAGCCCTGCACGCCAAACAGCGCGTCGGGGTCCGGGTTATGCACCGCATAATGGATACCGTTCAGCTTGATCGAAAACTTGATCCCCATGATGCTGCCGTAGAACGCCATCACGCAGCCAATCAGCTTCAGGATAATGTTTTTTGGGTTTATCGCCGCAATTAAGCCGCCAAACACCATCACAAACATCGCGTAGCGAATATAAACACACTGTTCGCACGGTGCCATGTAGAGATAGATCTGGAAGAATGAGTGCGCCAGCACGATAAGCGCGCCCATTGCGATAGCCATAAACAGCCACAGAAAGCGCCGTTCCTGCCACCTCACCAGCGTATCGACCGGCGTTTTGCGCAGGTCTCTCAATAATCCCTTAATGAAAGCCATAAGCATTTCCCTGTGTTATTTGCTCGCCAGTTCGTGAATCAGGTCTGCCATAGCGTCAATGGATTTAATATTCTTGGTGTAGATCAGATATTTACCATTAACCACATAGGCCGGAACGCCCTGGATTTTGGCCACATCGTAGGCTGCTTTCCATTTTTCCAACGTTTCCTGAACCGCAGGTTCCTTCAGCGCGGTTTCAAAATCAGCCTGGCTCATACCCGCGGCATCAAGGCCGGTTTTGATAAAGGCAGCGGGATCTTTACCGTCAGACCAGCGCTCTTTTTTGTCGTGATACGCTGCGTAGTAAGCGAATTTTGCTTTTTTAAACTGTGAGTTAGCATCAAAAAGAGAAATGCCTGCGGCTTTATCTTTGGCAATTAACACAGCAAACACTTCGCTGGCCTGCTTGCCATATTCGCCCTTGGTTTCCAGATGGAATGGCGTGAAGGCCACTACATCTTTCACTTTTTCAGACACCGGGCCGGTCACTGCTTTGTCGTACTTGTAGCAGAATGGGCAGGCGTAGCTGAAGACTTTAATCAGCGTTTTATCGGCATTGGGAATCGGTTTCTCCAGCACCATGTAGTCCGTGCCTTCGGTGAAAGCCGATGCTGCAAAAGACGTCGCCAGCGCGGCGGTGAGTACCACGCCGGTGAATAATGATTTTATCCATTTCGTAGACATAGCCATTCCTTCTTATTTAAACATCTGCTGTGGATGAACCAGCATTGCACGGTAGTGGGTCTGATTCGGTTTATCCGACAGAACGTCGATTTCGACTTTCACTTCTTTGGTTTTGTAGTCAATTTCATTGAGCTTACCAATGGTCGGTTGACCAACGTCGAATAAATGAATTGAACCGCTGAAGCCAAACATCGTGTTGCGGTCTTTTTCATATTCGATGACGGACGTAATCGGGCTGTAGAAGTCGTAGCCGCGATCTTTACCGTATTCCCAAACCTGCTGGACGGTGCCTTTTTTCTCGTCGATTTTATATTCCACGAAACGGGAATATTTCATCGTTGGCAGGGCTGGTTGTTCCAGATGACGACCATCGCCGTTATCAAAGACGGTGAGTGTGCCTTTGCTGGAGAGCCACGCGGTATGCTGGGTATAGGTGAAGTCGAAATCACTGTTCTGGCAGTTGCCGTTTTCATCACAGCTAATCGGTTTCCCTTTATCATCAACCGGTTTGAGCAGTTTGCCCGCCAGCTGTTTATTCCAGCCTTTGGACGGTGCAAGGATCCATTTCACCTGCTTATCACGGCCAATTTTGAAGACGCCCTGGTGGCGTGAAGAAATAATAATGGAGTCGTCTTTGGCGTCATAAGCAATTGAGTTAACGTGCGCCCAGTTGCGTCCTGGCCCTACGCCCAGCGCATCACCAAACGGTGTATCTGGCTCAAGTTTCGCCTGCTGGCCCGCGTGTGCCAGGTCGACGTTTACACAGACGGCACCGGCATCCAGCGCGCCAAGCAGAGCATCACGCATCGGGTCGAGAATTTTGTTGAGGTCCCAGACGTCAACCACACGACCTGATTTATCGACTTCCAGAATATGGTCGCGGATAGTGTTGACGTGCACGCCATCATCGCGGCGATAGCTGTGTTTGCCGACGCGCAACAGCACGGTGCCTTTCGACGTTTCGATAGATTCGTGGGTGGCATCGACAAACCCGCGCGGCAGTTTGTGATCTTCCAGTACCTGGCCCATCATGTCGAATTCATACCAGTGCTGGCCCTGCACTGCCGTGTAGGTTCCACGTGGCGTTTCGCGAATACCCATCAGGTAGCCGCGTTTATTGATGTTGCGGTCATGCCCATCGTAGAAGGTTTCCTGGTCCAGCCACCAGCGATATTCCCCTTCGGTATCCACCACAAAGGTGAAGGGCGCGATGTCAAAGGCCAGCGCACCGGTTGCCGGGCCTGCGTCGAGAATACCGGCGTCTTTTGCTTTCTCGCCGTGCCAGTGCAGGTCAGAGCCCTGCGCGGTGAAGGTGTGCGTATTCACCATATAGAGGCGATCTTCAAAGCCTTTCGCGACTTTAACGACTTTCGGTTGTTGCAGGTCAGAGATAGAGCGGTTGTCCATATAGTGGTTGACGATAGCGGAGGTCTGCACCACATAATTGTCCTTCATGGGTTTGCCGTTCTCTTTCCATTCCACGGTGACGTTGTTGGCAAACTTCTGATACAACCCAAAAATAGGGATACCGTCGTAGTTCTTCAGCGATTCATCGCCCACGCTGTAACTGATTGGCACACCTTTCTCGCCTTTACCGTGTACGGTGACTTTTACATCGGAGATCGTGTGGCTATCGAGTTCAACCAGCGCAGTTAATGGTGCGTGACCGTAGGGATCGACGACGACAGCTCCCAGATGACCCGCCGGTGGGGCTGGTTGAAAACCTGCGGCCAGCACACCTGCACTTGATACGCTAAAGGTAAGTGCCACCGCGCCCGCGAGGAACGTTTTTCGATATTGATTAAACATAACGATATTTCCTTATATATTCCCGTGGATTATTTATGAGATAACAAACATCGTTTTTTCTGAATGAGTATGAAATCTATCTTTTCTTTTTAAATATGTTTTTTATAAATATATGAATCAGCTTTATTTATTCGGATAGTAGGTGTGTGATATATCAACCACAACCGCTATTGTTATAGAGTGTGATCCTGATTACATTGTTTTAAATAGCATAATGTAACTCTTTCAAAGTTGAATTTAGTTTATTTGTTTCGATGATAAGTGCGGGATATTCTTAATGAATAAACAAATGAATATATATTGATGTGAAGTGAGAGTGTTGAATGTAAAATAATTTTAACTTTTAAGGATGAAAGAATGTATATAGCGTGGTACTGGATGGCTTTGATTGCTGTACTGGCGGGATATGCTATTTACCATGTCAGGCGTGAGCGCCGCGCCTGTCGGCAGGAAAGAGATGCGTTGCTGGAGATGATTCGTCGTTGGCGCGAAGAGAAAATACCGCCCTGCGAAGGGGCGGTATCTGGAACAAAGCTTACTCCACAAAAATATGCGGATAGAAGCGAGAGAGATCCTGCGTGATCAGCGCGCGGTCTTCGCGAATGCCAATTCCGGCCGGTTGATCGTTGATAAGCCAGCTGCCAATCAGCGTATAACTGTCACCAAATTTTGGCAGCGGATGGAACTGCTGCACGATCATGCCTTCTTCACCGTAAGGCCCTTCAACCTGTTCCAGCGTTTTGCCGTTCTCAATGATCGAAATATTGGCGCCTTCGCGGGAGAAGATCGGTTTCACCACATATTTGTCCATCTGCGGATGATCGTCTTCGGCAAAATAAGCGGGCAGCAAATTCGGGTGATCCGGGAACATTTCCCACAGCAGTGGCAGCAGTGCTTTGTTGGAAATAATGCTCTTCCATGCCGGTTCCAGCCAGCGCACGCCAGCGTCTTCCAGCTTGGTTGAGAACATCTCGCGCAGCATATATTCCCACGGATAGAGCTTAAAGAGATTACCGATAACCTGATCCTGAAGATCGGTAAACTGACCTTTTTCACCCAGGCCAATATCTTCGATGTACAGGAATTCGGTTGCCACTTCCGCTTCTGCCGCGCAGTCCTGCAGATATTGCACGGTTCCACGATCTTCCACGGTATCGCGACAGCAGGTCAGGTGCAGCAGCTGAAAACCATGCTGCTCACGCAGCTCGGTGAAGCGCTCGATGATCTTTTCTTGCAGGCTGTTGAACTGATCGCTCCCTTGCGGCAGGTTACCGGCATTGAGCTGATCTTCCAGCCAGATCCACTGGAAAAACGCCGCTTCGTACAGTGAGGTTGGGGTATCGGCGTTGTTCTCGAGCAGCTTCGGCTCGCCCACGCCATCCCACGCCAGATCCATGCGTGAATAGAGCGAAGGCTGATGCGTCTGCCACGACTGGCGCACGAAGCCCCAGGTGTGTTTCGGAATGCGGAATTTGGTCATCAGCTCATCGCTGGCGACTACGCGCTCCACCACTTTTAAACACATCTGGTGCAGTTCTGCGGTGACGTCTTCCAGTTTTTCAACCTGGGCCAGGGTCAACTTGTAATACGCTTCTTCGCTCCAGTACGGCTCGCCGTACATGGTGTGGAAGTTAAAGCCATATTCAGTGGCTTTTTCACGCCAGTCCGGGCGCTCTGTAATACTGATTCTTTCCATCTGACTTAGCCGCCCATTGAGCGAGAAGAAGTGCCGGAGGCGCTGCTACGCTGCATTGTCGACTGTTTCGCAACAGACTCGCCAAAGCCGCCACGGGTGACCGTGTTGGTGGTTGCCGGTTTTGGCGCCATCGCGGTTTTCGGTACGGTCATGGAGCGACCTGGTTGCGCGGCGCCGTAGTTTTTGCCGCTGGCATCGGTGTATTTACCATACGCCGGGCTGGATGGATTTTTGGATGTGAACACTGGCTGCTGCTGGAAACCCGCGCCGCCGCTCATCATACGACCCATCATGTAACCGGCCATCAACGGCATCCAGAAGCTGCCGCTGCTTTGTGCCTGAGCCTGGTTTTCTGGCGCAACACCTGCCTGAGCTGGCGTTTGCTGACACTGACCTTCACCAAATTCCGCTACGCAATCTTCACGCGTGGCATATTTCGGCGCAGTACGTTCCGCTTCTTTCTGTGCGTTATTAAAGGCGGTGGTACATTCCGCACCTTTCCCCGGGTTGGCTGCCGAGCAGTCGTCCGCGTTTTGATAGAGGGTGACCGTTTCGTCACTTTGCTCACAGCCCGCCAGCATAAAGACGGCAGTGACAGCGAAAGCAACCGGTGTTAAATGGCGTGCACTCCAGCTTTTGCGAAAAGCGGCGTGCTTAATATTATTTGTCCGTTTCATCGTTATCTTCCTGGACCCAGTGGTAGAGCATTAGCGCTCAGGATAGTGGATGACTGGTTGAAAATGAAGCGAGAAGGGGAAGAAACAGGGGGATCTTTACGTTGCCTTACGTTCTGCGCAATGTAAAACGCCACGCGTGTTCGGCGTGGCGTTTTTATACGGCATTGAGCTTAACGATTCGCGGTAGTGGTCGCGCCGTTATAGCCGTCTGCTGAAGCATCCTGCTTTGGATTTTCCGGGGCAACAGACTCAGGCGTCGTTGAAACCGGTTTACCCAGCGTGCTGTTCAGCGCCTGCAGATCCTGTTCGTTCAGAGTACCGAGCGCAGATTTGATATTCAGCTGGTTAATCAGGTAGTTATAACGCGCGCTGGAGAGTTGCTGCTTGGCGTTATACAGCGTGGTGGTTGCATCCAACACGTCAACGATGGTACGGGTACCGACTGAGTAACCGGCTTCCATCGCGTCTAATGAACTCTGTGCAGAGACAACGGCTTGTTTGTAGGCGTTGATGCTGCTGATAGAGGCATTGACGTTATTGAAGGAAGAACGCACGGTCTGTACCACGGTACGGTGCGCGCTTTCCAACTGCTCGCTTGCGCCAACAAAGTTGTACTGCGCCTGTTTAACCTGAGAGGTCACCGAACCGCCGCTGTAGATTGGCAGGTTGAAGCTCAGGCCGATAGAGTTCTGGCCGATATCGCGGTCAGCATAGGTGCTGCCACCGGTTTTGCTGCCGTCATATTTGGTGTTGGACACGCTGGTAGACGCGTTCAGGTCCAGAGTCGGCAGGTGACCGTCCTGTGCCTGGCGAATCTGCTCGCGAGCCAGATCCTGGCTCAGGCGCGCCTGCAACAGCGCCAGGTTGCGGCTTTCCGCTTCCTTCAGCAGCGCATTGACCGCTTTCGGCTTGTCGGTAGAGAAGCTGTCAACGTTCAGCGAAGAGAGTTCCGGGTAGTAGTTACCGGTGACCTGACGCAGCGCTTCAACGGCGTTATCGAGATTGTTACGCGCGGTCACTTCATTCGCCAGCACGGTATCGTACTGTGAACGGGCGTTCTGAACGTCGGTAATAGCAACCAGACCGACGTTAAAGCGCTGAGTGGTTTGATCCAACTGACGGTAGATAGCCTGTTTCTGCGCTTCAGTATAGGAAAGCGCATCAATCGCGCTCAGCACGTTAAAGTAGGCCGTCGCCGTGTTCAGAATAAGCTGCTGCTGGTCAGTCTGATAAGTGACGTCCTGAATACCGGCGCTTTTTTCTTGCAGCGTCAGGGCACGCCATTTCGACATATCAAACAACGTTTGCGTTAACTGTAACGACGCGCTGCTAACGTTAGAGTTGACGCCGTTGTTGTCACGATAGCCGTTGTTATAGGTATAATCAGCACCCAGGCCAAGCTGTGGTAACAGTGGGCTACGCGCTTCGTTAATCTTTTCAAAGGCAGCATCGCGATCTGCTGCGGATTTACGCAGGTCAGGGTTGCTTAAACGCGCCTGCTGATACACTTGCAGCAGGTTCTCTGCCTGGCTCATTGCGCTGAAACCCGTAAGGCTCAGGCCAATAAGGATGGGGAGCAATTTCTTCATTTGCATTCCTTGTTGTGAAGCTTAGCGCTGATCTAATTCAGAAAAATATTCGCCGATTGTATCAGAGTCTGCCAGTTTAAAAAGTTGGCGTAATGTGCCATGCGGCGTTAATTTGCATCAATCTAGCATACAGTCAGCTAAACGGTAGCCAAACTGACCCGAAATCCACAATTTCAGCACAAATGCAATTGGAACCAATCATGACTAAGACGAATGACTCAGTGGTTACGTTCTCGAAAAACGATGTAGAAATTATTGCACGGGAAACGCTGTACAGCGGTTTTTTTTCGCTTGATTTGTATCGTTTTCGTCATCGTTTATTCAACGGAGAAATGAGTGGCGAGGTAAAACGCGAAATTTTTGAGCGCGGTCACGCCGCAGTCTTGCTACCCTTTGACCCTGTGCGGGATGAAGTTGTGCTGATTGAACAGATCCGCATCGCCGCATTCGACACCAGCGAAAGCCCGTGGTTGCTGGAGATGGTGGCCGGTATGATCGACGAAGGCGAAACCATCGAAGATGTGGCGCGCCGGGAAGCAGTAGAAGAGGCGGGCTTAATCGTCGGGCGCACGAAAAAAATGCTGAGTTACCTGGCAAGCCCAGGCGGAACCAGTGAGCGCCTTTCTATATTAGCGGGCGAAGTGGACGCAACGACGGCTAAAGGTATTCATGGCCTGGCAGAAGAAAACGAAGACATTCGGGTTCATGTGGTAAGTCGGGAACAAGCTTATCAGTGGGTAGAAGAGGGAAAAATCGACAACGCGGCGACGGTCATCGCTTTGCAATGGCTGCAGTTGCATTATCAAGACTTACGACAAGAGTGGTTAAAATGAAGCGCTATACACCTGACTTCCCTGAAATGATGCGGCTTTGCGAAACCAATTTCGCCCAGCTACGCCGATTACTGCCGCGCACTGATACGCCCGGCGACGCAGTGAACTATCAGGTGGCGAATGCGCAATATCGGTTAACGATTGTCGAATCAACGCGTTACACCACGCTGGTTGAGATAGAGCAGACACACCCGAAAGTTAGCTACTGGAGCCTGCCGTCAATGACGGTACGCCTGTATCATGATGCCATGGTGGCTGAAGTGTGTTCGAGTCAGCAGATTTTTCGCTTCAAAGCACGTTATGATTATCCTAATAAAAAGTTGCATCAACGCGACGAAAAGCATCAAATTAACCAGTTTCTGGCTGACTGGTTACGTTACTGTTTAGCATATGGAGCGATGGCGATTCCGGTTTAAGCATCGTGAAACCTAAGGACACCATTTGGAAAGCCTGTTAAACCTTCCTCTGGCTGGTGGGGCCAGTGTCAGGTTACTGCAAATTACTGATACTCACCTGTTCGCTAAAAAGAGTGAAACGCTGTTGGGCGTGAATACCTGGGACAGTTATCACGCCGTGCTCGAAGCGATTAACGCTTCGCAGCGTGAAGTCGATCTGGTTGTCGCAACCGGCGACTTAGCGCAGGATCACACCTCCGCGGCCTATCAGCACTTCGCTGAAGGCATCGCGCGATTTTTTGCGCCCTGCGTTTGGCTACCTGGCAACCATGACTTCCAACCCGCCATGTACAGTACGCTCCAGGACGCCGGAATCTCCCCGGCCAAGCGCGTGATGGTGGGCGAGCACTGGCAAATCCTGCTGCTCGACAGTCAGGTCTTTGGCGTGCCGCATGGCGAACTGAGCGAATTTCAACTGGAGTGGCTGGAAAAGCGGCTGGCAGAAGAGCCGGAACGTCACACGCTGCTGCTGTTGCACCATCATCCATTGCCTGCAGGATGCAGCTGGCTCGATCAGCACAGTCTGCGCAACGCCGCGTCGCTGGATAACGTGCTGGTGAATTTCCCGAAGGTGAAGAACCTGCTGTGCGGCCATATCCATCAGGAACTTGACCTCGACTGGAACGGCCGCCGGATGATGGCGACACCGTCCACCTGCGTGCAGTTTAAGCCGCATTGCGCCAACTTTACGCTGGATACCGTTTCTCCGGGCTGGCGCTGGCTGGAGCTGCATGCTGATGGCTCGCTAACCACCGAAGTTTGCCGCCTTGCCGGGTCGGAGTTTCACCCGGATACCGCGTCAGAAGGATACTGATGGCTACGCTTCTCTATCTGCACGGGTTTAACAGCTCTCCCTGGTCTGCCAAAGCGACGGCGCTGAAAACGTGGCTGGCGGAGCATTATCCGGATATCACCATGGTGATTCCGCAACTGCCGTCCTATCCCGCTGAAGCCGCAGAAATGCTGGAAGCGCTGGTGTTAAAGCACGGTGGCGAGCCGCTGGGTGTCGTCGGCTCCTCGCTGGGCGGCTATTACGCCACCTGGTTGTCGCAGTGCTTCATGCTGCCCGCCGTGGTGGTGAACCCGGCGATACGCCCGTATGAGCTGCTAACGAACTTCCTCGGTCCGAACGAGAATCCCTACACCGGTGAGCATTATGTGCTAGAGTCTCGCCATATTTACGATCTCAAAGTGATGCGAATTGACCCGCTGGAAGCACCGGATCTCATCTGGTTGTTGCAGCAAACGGGCGATGAAGTGCTTGATTACCGCCAGGCCGTTGACTATTTCGCCTCCTGCCGCCAAACGGTAGAGGAGGGCGGTAATCACGCATTTGTGGGCTTTGAAGATCACTTCACACAGATTATCGACTTTCTGGGGCTGCATTAAGCCGCTCCCATTACCTACGAACAGATCATGACACAATCTTCTTATAACGCTGATGCCATTGAGGTACTCACCGGGCTTGAGCCGGTTCGCCGCCGTCCGGGAATGTACACGGATACTACACGCCCTAACCATCTTGGTCAGGAAGTGATCGATAACAGCGTCGATGAAGCGCTGGCGGGCCACGCAAAACGTGTCGAAGTCATTCTTCATGCTGACCAGTCGCTGGAAGTTATCGATGACGGGCGCGGCATGCCGGTCGACATTCACCCGGAAGAGGGTGTACCGGCGGTCGAGCTGATTCTGTGCCGTCTGCATGCGGGCGGTAAATTTTCCAACAAAAACTACCAGTTCTCCGGCGGCCTGCACGGCGTAGGGATTTCGGTGGTTAACGCCTTGTCCCGACGCGTGGAAGTGAACGTGCGTCGCGATGGTCAGGTCTACAGCATCGCCTTTGAAAATGGCGATAAAGTGGAAGATCTGCACGTTACCGGCACCTGCGGCAAACGCAATACCGGCACCAGCGTCCACTTCTGGCCGGACGAAAGCTTCTTCGACAGCCCGCGCTTCTCCGTTTCGCGTTTGAATCACGTGTTGAAAGCGAAAGCGGTACTTTGCCCTGGCGTGGAAATCGTCTTTAAAGACAAAGTGAATAACACCGAGCAGAGCTGGCGTTATGAAGACGGCCTGACGGATTACCTGAAAGAAGCGGTGAACGGCCTGCCGACGCTGCCGGAACAGCCGTTTGTCGGGACGTTCTCTGGTGAAACGGAAGCGGTTGACTGGGCGCTGCTGTGGCTGCCGGAAGGCGGCGAGCTGCTGACTGAAAGCTACGTTAACCTGATCCCGACCATGCAGGGCGGTACGCACGTTAATGGTCTGCGTCAGGGCCTGCTCGACGCGATGCGCGAATTCTGTGAATACCGCAATATTCTGCCGCGCGGCGTGAAGCTGACGGCGGATGATATCTGGGAACGCTGCGCGTACGTGCTGTCGGTGAAAATGCAGGATCCGCAGTTTGCCGGTCAGACCAAAGAACGCCTCTCTTCTCGTCAGTGCGCGGCATTTGTTTCCGGCGTGGTGAAAGATGCGTTTTCCCTGTGGCTGAACCAGAACGTGCAGGCCGCAGAAATGCTGGCAGAAATGGCGATTTCCAGCGCTCAGCGCCGCATGCGCGCGGCGAAAAAAGTGGTGCGTAAAAAACTGACCAGTGGCCCGGCGCTGCCTGGCAAGCTGGCGGACTGCACCGCGCAGGATCTCAACCGTACCGAACTTTTCCTTGTGGAAGGTGACTCCGCAGGCGGCTCCGCCAAGCAGGCGCGCGATCGTGAATATCAGGCGATCATGCCGTTGAAAGGGAAGATCCTGAACACCTGGGAAGTCTCCTCCGATGAAGTGCTGGCCTCGCAGGAAGTGCACGACATTTCCGTGGCGATCGGCATCGATCCGGACAGCGACGATCTCAGCCAGCTGCGCTACGGCAAGATCTGTATCCTTGCGGATGCGGACTCCGATGGGCTGCACATCGCCACATTGCTGTGCGCGCTGTTTGTGAAGCACTTCCGCGCGGTGGTGAAACAGGGGCACGTCTACGTGGCGCTGCCGCCGCTCTATCGTATCGATCTCGGTAAAGAAGTCTATTACGCCCTGACCGAAGAAGAGAAAGCGGGCGTGCTGGAACAGCTGAAGCGCAAAAAAGGGAAACCGAACGTGCAGCGCTTTAAAGGGCTGGGTGAAATGAACCCGATGCAGCTGCGTGAAACCACGCTGGATCCGAATACGCGTCGTCTGGTACAGCTGATTATTGATGATGAAGATGAACAGCAAACCAACGCCATGATGGATATGCTGCTGGCCAAGAAGCGTTCGGAAGACCGCCGCAACTGGCTGCAGGAAAAAGGCGATATGGCGGATATTGAGGCCTGATGGGTTATTTATTTTTAAAAGGAGAGCGTTCGCTCTCCTTTTTTATTTGTCTTAAAGATATATTCAATTATTAATATTTACAATACTAATAACAATACGTGCTTTTTATTTTTCTGAAAAGCTATTTTCTTTTTTTTATTGCGTCCTGTCACGGATTGGCTTTTCGCGTTTTTGCATAGTACGTGCGAACGTTATTTATGAATAAATAATCTTTGTGAATATATTTATTAATTAAATACAACGCATGGAGCACACAATGGGAAATAAGAAACTCACCACCGGGTTATTAGCGTTATCCCTGCTGGTTACCTCTTCGATGGCTTTGGCAAAAACCGTCTTTATCGCCTCGGATGTCCATCCTGCGGATTACCCCACCACGGCGGCGGTGATTCATATGGGCGAAAAACTGAGTGCGCAAACGGACGGGCGTTTAGCGATAAAAATGTTCCCCAATGGGCAGATGGGGGATGAAGGCGCCACCATTGAAAAAGCGCGCGCAGGGGCGATTGATATTCTGCGTGTATCAATGGCACCCGTGGGCGGTATTTTGCCGGAAGTGAGCGTCTTTAATATGCCGTTTGTTTTCCGCGACCTCGATCATCTCCATCATGTGCTGGATGGTCAGGTAGGCGAACAACTGGGGCAGAAAGTCACCGACAGCAACCTGGGCCTGGTGTTCCTCGGCTGGATGGACGCGGGCTCACGTAGTCTGATTACCAAAAAACCGGTGAATAATCTCGACGATCTGAAAGGCGTGAAAATCCGCCTGCAAAACAACCCGATCGGCCTGGATTCCTTTAAAGCGATGGGTGCAAACCCGGTCGTCATTCCGGTAGGCGACGTTTTTGCCAGCCTGCAAACCGGTGTTATCGACGCAGCGGAAAATAATGAACCGACGTTTGATACTGAAAACTATGTGGTGGCCGGCACTAAATACTTTGATATGACTGAGCACTTTATGATTCCAGAAGTGTTCGTCTTCTCAAAGAAAAAATGGGCCAAACTCTCTGCTGAAGATCAGGCGCTGATTTTAAAACTGGCGAAAGAAGCGCAGGCGGAAGAACGCGTTCTGTGGGCGCAGTATGTTGAAAAATCAACGCAAAAATTACAAGGCCAGGGCGTGGAGTTTATTAAGGTGGATAAAAAACCCTTTATCGACGCGACTGCGCCAGTCCGTGAAAAATATGGCAAACAGTTTAGTGCGTTGATGCAGCAAATCCAGGAAACAAAATAAGAATCCGATGTGCCGGGCTGGCTTATTCTGGCCCGGTCGTTGTAGGAGCATAAAATGAAAAATGCCTATATTCTGGCCATGGATTATGTCTACCGGGTCTGTATCTGGCTGTCCGGTTTTAGCTTGTTATTTATGACGTTTATTTATTTGATCGGTATTTACGCCCGATTTCGCCCGGACCTTCCCGCGTGGCTGGACTTTATGCCCCACGCGTCAACCAGCTGGCCCGAACCGCTGTCGCAAATTTGCATGATCACCTTCTCCTTCGTTGGCGCAGCGGCGGCCTATCGGGCGGGTGGACATATTGCCATCACCATGCTGGTCGATCGTATTCCTGCGGCGGCGCAAAAAGGGATCGCGCTGCTCGTGGATCTCGCCATGCTGGCAACCTGCATTTTTATTATCAAATGGGGTATTGTCGGCTGCCAGGACGCCTGGGACGATGTGATTCCCTCACTGCCTTTCCTGACCTCCGGAATCACCCATCTTCCCGTTCCTTTAGGGGCATTCTTTACGCTGCTGTTTGTCGTTGAAAAATTACTGTTTGGCCCGCAAACGCACCGGGAACTGGTGCAATTTGGCTCGCCGAAAGTGGGTCACTAAGGAATTCATAATATGGACATGACGCTGCTTGTTTTTGTGGTGACGTTTGTTGTGCTGATGGCGGTTGGCATGCCGGTGGCCTATGCGGTTGGCCTGACCGCCGTGGTGGTCACGGTGATGGCGGATTTCTCGCTGGATGGTCTCATCATCACCATTTTCCATAGTACTGATAACGTCAACCTGCTGACGATTCCGTTCTTCGTATTTGCAGGGGCGATAATGGCGGAAGGCGGTATGGCGCGACGGCTGGTGGATTTTGCCGGGCTGTTTGTCGGCTGGATCCGTGGTGGCCTGGCGCTGGTGAACATTCTGGCCTCCACGTTGTTTGGCGCGATTTCCGGTTCATCCGTTGCCGATACCGCTTCGATTGGTTCGGTATTGATTCCTGAAATGGAACGCAAAGGGTATCCGCGATCTTTTGGCGCGGTGCTCACCGCCAGTGCCTCGGTGCAGGCGATTCTGGTTCCACCGAGCCACAACTCGGTGCTGTTTGCGATTGTCGCCAATACCGCAGCGGTGACCATTCCCGGTATGTTTCTGGCGGGAATTGTTCCCACTTTCGTTCTGTGTGGCACATTGATTGTGCTGTGTTTGATCTCCGCCCGACGCAATAATTATCCGAAAGAGGCGAAGATAGAGCTGCGGCGCAAACTGAAAATTGCGCTGGATGCCATCTGGGGTCTGATTACCATCGTGATCATCTCAGGCGGCATCCTTTCCGGCTTCTTCACGCCGACGGAATCGGGGGCCATCGCCTGTATCTGGGCGATGTTCGTCACCTTCTTTATCTATCGCGAATATAAATTCCGCGACTTTCCGAAGCTGATTCACCGCACCATTAAAACCGTCACCATGGTGATGGTGCTGATAGCCTTTGCGGCAGCCTTCGGTTCGGTGATGATGCTGGTGGATTTACCGAGCCAGATCTCCTCCGCGCTGCTGTCTCTGTCGGATAACAAATACATCATCCTGATGATTATCAACGTGATGTTGCTGCTGCTGGGCTTCCTGATGGATATGGCGCCGCTGATCCTTATCCTCACGCCGATTCTGCTGCCGGTGGTGATACAGTTGGGGATAAACCCGATGCACTTCGGCATCATCATGATGACCAACCTGGGAATTGGCCTGATTACGCCGCCGGTGGGCTCCGTGCTGTTTGTCGCGAGCGCGGTGAGTGGGCTGAAGATAGAGCAGGTAGTGAAAGCGATGCTGCCGTTCTATTTCGCGCTGTTTGTGGTGCTGATTCTGGTGACCTATATCCCGGCGCTGTCGCTGTGGCTGCCGTCGCTGTTCCTGTAAAAGCCTGACGTCATGGAGGCCGGCTGCGCCTCCATGACGGTTAACCCGGGCGATGATTTTTCCGATACTGTAACGGCGTTTCGCCAATCCCTTTCTTAAACGAGCTGATAAACCATGTGGTATCGGCAAATCCGACCTGGCTTGCCACCTCCGCCACGCTCATCGCGCTATGCAGCAATAACTCGCAGGCTCGCCGCAGCCGTATCGTATTCAAATAGTTGTGAATATATTCCCCGGTCTCGACGTGAAAGCGCCGCGAAAGATAGCTGCGCGATTTACCGAGATCCTGCGCCAGCTTATCGAGGCTGAATTTTTGCCGATAGTTTTCTTCTATCCAGAACATCACCGGGCTGGCGATACCGTGGTTATCCTCTGGCATTTTTTCCTGCGCGGGTGGCAGCATGTGAAGCAACGCCATCAGCAGGCTGGCAATATGCTCCGCGCTGAGCCCGGAAGCGGCAAGACGGGCGTAAAGTGTAAACAGATAATCGATATGAGGATGTGCGTCGGCAAGGTCGGCAACAAAGGCCGGGGCTGCGCGTTGAGACAGCATTTGCAGACGGCTTCTCGCGTCGGGAAAGTCGCGCAGCAGGCGAATAATCGCATGCTGATCGAGATGGATAATCGTGCGGCGGTAGGTGTCATGCGCTTGTTCATCCACCATCACTTTATGCAGCGTAAACGGCGGGAAGAAAAACAGCCGCCCCGGGCGCATGGTGTACTGGCGATTATCGACAATCACCACGCCAAATCCTTCTTCGACGTACAGCACTTCCAGACACTGATGCCAGTGGTGGTAGCGCACGCTGTTAGCGTACAGGCGGCTGAATGACGCTACCTTATCCTTCAGCGTGATCAGCTCCAGACGTTCCGCATTTAATGATGTACTCATAGCAACAGAATTAAATTTTTACGTTATTAATTCCCCCACTAAACCACCGTTTTAAATTTTATCAAGCTGCGGTTTATTTAATCATATCAGTTGTGACCGGGTTAACATTTCAGGCCCTGTCCGATTCTCTATGCTTGAGCCACTTTCGAGGATGGCTAAGCAGAGGGTTCTGGCGGTGATGGAAAAATCAAATTCATTGTCTTCACGTGAAGAGGTGGTGACCGCGCTCACAAGCATGTTGAGTGCGCTGGATAAACAGTTTCCCGCCGGTGCGGCGCAATTCTCGTTGGGCGATACCTGCGCGCATTACAGTGTGGAGATTGCCGAAATGGAAGGGCTGTCACGCGCGCTGTGGGGCCTGTTCCCGTTGCTGGCGGGCGGGGCAGAGGTACCCTTCAGCGACAAATATTTCACCGCCATCAAGACAGGCACCGATCCACACAGCCCAGGGTATTGGGGCGAAACGGGCCCGTACGATCAGCGTCTGGTCGAGATGGCGGCCTATGGCCTTGGGCTGGCGCTGTTACCGGGCCGCTTCACCGATCATTTCAGCGCCGCTGAGCTGAATAATCTGCACCGCTGGCTGGATCAAATCACCGATTCACAAATGCCGGACAGTAACTGGAACTACTTTGCCATCATGGTACAACTGGGCTTTAAACGTGCCGGTCTGCCTTACGATCGTCTGGCCATCGATAAACGCTTCGCAATGATGGAAGCCTACTATTTGGGTGATGGCTGGTATTCCGATGGTCCGGGGCGGCCCAAAGATTATTACATCTCAATGGCCTTTCATTTTTATGGCTTGATCTACGCGACTCTGAACGGCAGCGACGATCCGCAGCGCGCGGCGACCATCCGCGAACGCGCCACGCTGTTTGCCCGCGACTTTATCTATCTCAGTGCCGCCGATGGCGCTTCCGTGCCCTTTGGGCGCAGCCTGACCTATCGTTTTGCGATGGTTGCCTTCTGGAGCGGCGTGGCATTCGCCGGGCTGGATGTCTTCTCACCGGGCGTGGTGAAGGGCATCATTTTGCGTCATCTGCGCTGGTGGCTGGAAAAACCGATTTTCGATCGCGACGGCATTCTGACCCTTGGTTTCGCCTATCCGAATCTGGCGATGTGCGAGGACTACAACGCGCCGGGCTCGCCATACTGGGCGCTGAAGGTCTTTTTGATTCTGGCGCTGCCGGCGGATCACCCATTCTGGCAGGCGCAAGAACTGCCGCTGCCCGCGCTGGAGGATGTTCACGTTATTGCGCCTGCGCAGCAGGTTTTGCAGCACAGCGAACATTCGCAACATGTTGTGATGCTCACCTCCGGCCAGCTGGAGCTGAACAACTATGTGAACACCGACGCCAAGTACACCAAATTTGCCTACTCCAGCCGTTTTGGTTTCACCATCGAACGCGGGCGTTACGGCATCAAACATGCGGCCAGCGACTCCATGCTGCTGCTTGCCGAGAACGATAACCACTGGCGCGGGCGTCGGGAATGCGAATGCGTTGAAGTGCAGGAGAATGCGATTGTTTCACGCTGGTCGCCCTGGCAAGACGTACACGTCACCACCTGGCTTATTCCGGCAGGCGAGTGGCACGTACGCGTACATCGTCTGGATACCGCGCGACATTTGCAAAGTGCCGAGGGCGGTTTCGCGGTGATGAAGGCCGATGCGCAGCAGGGTGAAGGCCGGTGTCAGATTACCGCGCGCAATGGTGTCAGCGTGATTGCCGATCTCTCACCAACGCTTACACGGCAGGGTGATGCGGTCGTGACGCCGCCCAACAGCAGCGTGATGTTCGCCGAATGTGCGTCGATTCCGTTACTCACCGCCGACCTGACGCCGGGTGAACATTGGCTCTGCTGCGCGGTGGCTGCCAGCGGCGACGTGACGAAAAAATATCAACAGCCGCCACGGCTGGTTATTGAAAAGAATACGCTCAGAGTTATTGGTGAATCAGACAAACAATATGCTGCTCTGAGTTTTTAATTTTCCGGGCGCAGGCCCGGAATACTCTCTGTTGATCCTACATGCTTTCGTCGAGGATGGTATGGAAAAGTTATCGTCTCAAAACAGGCTTGAATATTACAAAATAAGTACCTTTATTTTTCTCTACTTTTTTACCTGGTCCGCCAGTATTGGTTTATTTGCTATCTGGTTAGGGCAAAAAGCTAATTTAAGCGGCACGGTGATCGGTACTGTTTTTGCGGTAAATGGCATCTTTGCCGTTATCCTAAAACCGATTTACGGTTATATTCTCGATAAAATAGGCATGAGTAAATGCCTGCTCTATTTTGTCGTTGCGGTCTCTGCTCTGATGGCACCATTTTTTATTTATGTCTATCAGCCGCTGCTGCTGTCGCACACCATGCTGGGGATTATCGTCGGCGCGATTTACCTGAGCTTTGCGTGGTATGCGGGCGTGGCAGCCTGTGAATCGTATGCAGACCGTTACAGTCGCTTAAACGGCATGGAGTTCGGCCAGATCCGTATGTGGGGGTCGCTCGGCTGGGCAGTGGCGTCCTCTTTCTCGGGCCTGCTGTTTAACCTCTCGCCCGCCTATAACTTCATTATGGGCAGCGTGGCGTCGATTATCATGCTGGTGGTACTTATCAGCCTGAAAGTGAACACTAACTCCGTTTATGCAAGCGAAGTGCTAACGAAGGAGAAAATCGCCCCGGCCGACGTCTACGCGCTGCTGCGAAGCGGTAAATTCTGGGCCTTCTGCATGTATGTCGCGGGCGTGGCATGGATGATGTTTATCGCCGAGCAGCAGTTCTCGCGCTATTTCGTCACCTTCTTCGAGGATGTTCATCAGGGCAATGCGCTGTTTGGCTATCTTGGTACCGTACAGTCCGGCATTGAATTCGTGATGTATATGTTTATTCCGCTTGTGGTGAATTATATCGGTGCCAAACGCGGGTTGTTAATCGTCGGTGCCGTGGTTGGCGCGCGTCTGATTATTTCCGGTCTGTGTGATTCGCATCTGCTTATTTCCGTACTGAAGCCGCTGTATGGTCTGGAAATCTGTTTGCTGCTGGTATCGGTATTTAAATATATCGCCGAACATTTCGATAAACGCGTCAATGCGACCATGTATCTGCTGGGTTACCAGGCGATGTTATATGTCGGTAATGTCGTGGTCTCCTCGCCTGCGGGCATTCTTTATGACCGCATTGGTTTTGAAAAAACGTACATCCTGATGGGCTCAATCGCCCTGCTGTTTACTGTTATCTCGGCATTTACCTTATCCGCCTGTCGTACCCAACGTAACCGCCCTGCGGCGCTAAATGTGGCTGAAAACAATGCGGCTAAATAATCCTGAACCGAAGAGTAATAAGGACACGAAAATGCACAATTCCGTCATTGAGGAAACATTACCAGAATTCCCGGGCGCGCCGGTAAATATGGACGCGTTTAACGATGAGATGGGTGCTGCACGACAGCACGTTCTGACGCTGATTCGCCGCCATATGGCGGAGTTTGGCGAAAAATTTCCGGCGGAGACCTGTGAAAAAGGGGTTTATCCGCTGACGGAAAACGTCGAATGGACCACCAGTTTCTGGACGGGCCAATTGTGGCTTGCCTGGGAGATGAGCGGTGATGAGGCTTTCCGCGCGTTGGCGGAAAAGCATGTGCGCTCGTTTGGCCTGCGCATTGCCGGGCGACACGATACCAACACGCACGACCTCGGTTTTTTGTATACGCTCTCCTGCGTTGCCGCCTGGCGTCTGACGGGCAATCGCGATGCACGTGGTTTCTCCCTGCTGGCCGCCGAAGCGCTGCTGGAGCGGTTCCATCGTAAAGCGGAGATCATCCAGGCATGGGGCGATCTTAACGATCCCGCGCAGGCCGGTCGCATGATCATTGACTGCACCATGAATCTGCCGCTGCTGTACTGGGCCAGTGAACAAACCGGCGACCCGCGTTTTGCCGAGGCGGCAAAAGCGCATGTGCGCCAGTCGGCGAAGTATCTGGTGCGCGACGACGCATCGACCTATCACACCTACTATATGGATGTGCAGACCGGGGCACCACGCTTTGGCAATACGCAGCAGGGCTATGCGGATGACTCCTGCTGGTCGCGTGGGCAGGCGTGGGGCATCTACGGTTTTATGCTGAGTTACCTCTACACCGGCGACAAGCAACTGATTAGCCTGTCGAAAAAGCTGGCGAACTACTTTCTTAATCGTCTGCCGGAGGATGCGGTATGTCACTGGGATCTGGCATTGCAGGGCACCGACGCATTACGTGATTCCTCTTCGGCGGCGATTGCGGTTTGTGGTCTGCTGGAGCTGGTGAAATCTCTGCCGGTCACCGATCCGGATCGCGCGCGTTATCAGCAATGGGCGATAGGGATGATGTCGTCGCTGACGAAGCATTATCTGACAGGGTTAGATGAGCCGGGTAATGGCCTGCTGAAACACTCGGTCTACCATTTAGCCGGAAATAAAGGCGTGGATGAGTGCAGTAGCTGGGGGGATTATTTCTACGTGGAAGCGCTGATGCGCATGACGCAGAGCTGGAAATTGTACTGGTGAGTGATTGCCCGGTGGCGCGTACGTTTCCCGGGCTGGCAATCCTTTGTAGGCCGGGTAAGCGTAATCGCCACCCGGCACAACATCCAGACTAAAGCTTAAACGCCCGCTTCCAGGATACGAATAGACATATCCAGCACGTCGTTTTTCACCGCTTCGCTGTAGGCTTTCATGTGCGGCGTTTGCAGATGCGCTTCAAGATGCGCGATGCTTTCCCACTGCTCAATCATCACGATAGAGTCTGGAGACGTGGTCTGGAAGCTCACGCCCGCAGCATGGTCAACCATTGGCGCGTAGCCGTGGCAGCCTTCTTCCTGCAAAACGGTCGGGATGATTTTCGCAAACTGATCCAGAACCGCCTGACGGTGGTGTTGGCCCGGACGAGTACGAATCTCTGCAATAACTGTCAACATAGTAAACTCCTTCTTAATCCAGCTTCCCAGTTAAGCAAAAATTTTACCAAGATGCTCGCGGTATTCTGCAATATAACGCGGAACGTCAGGCATTTTGATGACGTCGTTGGCGATAAAGGTCGGCAGCGCTTCCATACCAAGGAACTGGTTGGCTTTGTGGAACGGCAGGTAAACACCGTCTACGCCCACACCGTGGAAGAACTGTTCTTTATCGGTGAATGCTTCCATTGGCGCGTTCCAGGTCAGGGAAAGCATATAGGTTTTGCCCTGAATCAGGCCGCCGGAGCCATATTTTTTGCTGGCATCGGAACGGGTACGACCATCGCTGGCATACAGTGCGCCGTGACCTTCGGTGAACACATCATCGATATATTTTTTCACGGTCCACGGTGCGCCCATCCACCAGCCCGGCATCTGCCAGATAACGGAATCGGCCCACAGGAAGTTTTGTACTTCGGCTTTCACGTCGTAATCGCTGTCGGCGCGCACAACTTTAACATCATGTCCGGCGTCGCGCAGGAAGCTTTCCGCGACCTCGGTCATGGTGTCGTTCAGCTGGCCGTTAGAGTGGCCAAATTTTTTTCCGCCGTTAATAATCAATATGTTGCTCATTTTTTGTCCTCGGTGAAAAGCGTTTGGCGGTTATAATACCCCTCCTGACGAAGCGTGAATATGAGCAAAATGTACAAAGTCTTTTGCTGTATGAGCAATAATCTAATTACCAGCGTACCCGTGCTTCAAATCCGCCTTCAGGAATATTGCCGAAATTCACCGTCATACCGTGAAGAGACGCAATGCGCCGCACAATTGATAACCCCAGCCCGCTGCCCGTTTGCTCTTGCCCTGGTGGGCGATAAAAACGCTCGCCCATTCGCGCCAGCGCTTCCGGTGAGACGCCTGGCCCGTTATCGCGCACGGTAAAACTGTCCTGTTCCAGGGTCACGTCGATAACGCTGCCTGATGGACTGTAGCGCACGGCGTTATCCAGCAAATTACGCACCAGCAGGCTGAGCAGCAGCGGCTGCGCGGTGCGGGCAATGCTGATGTCGTTGAGGTGCAGGCGCACTTCGATTCCGGCGCGCTGGGCGCTGTGATAAATATCCATCACCGCAGATTGCAGCAACTCTTCCAGCTGGACCGTCTGTACATCTGCCAGATTATCCAGCGAATCGAGGCGGGAGAGGGTGAGCAGCTGTTCCACCAGGCGGGTGGCGCGGTCGATCCCTTCATGCAGCTGTGACAAGGCTTTCGCGCGCGCGTCGGCATCATCCTGTGAGAGCTGCGCCACTTCGGTCTGCACTTTCAGCGCGGTTAACGGGCTACGCAGTTCATGGGCGGCGTCGGAGGTAAAACGTCGCTCGCGGTTCATCATTTCATGGGTTTGATGGAAGAGGTGATTAAGGGCGTCAACCAGCGGGCGCACCTCGTTCGGTACGCCTTTGGTGTTGAGTGGCGTATCGTCTTCCGGCGAACGGCGACGTAGGGTGAGCGTTAATTTTTTCAGCGGCCGTAGTTCGCTGCTGAGCAGCAGAATCAACAGTAAAAACATTACCGGCAGCGCCACCAACCACGGTGTAAGCTGCGACGTGATGATGTCCAGCGCCATCTCTTCGCGATATTCCCACTCCTGGCCGACCACGATGCGGTATTTTTTATCGGCGGTGGTCAGCCACAGAAAACGCCAGCGATCGTCATCATTGATCAAGTTGCCGTCGTCAAACCCTTCCCGGCGATAGCTATAAGGGATGAACGGGCCGTTTTCGCCATCGTGCATCACCATTCTGCCGTCGATCGCGTACACCGCGAAAGCCAGCACATCTTCATCAAGATGCCCGTGTTTGACCTTTTTCGGCGCGCGGATAAACTGCCGCGAGCTGCGAACGTCGGTAAAATCCATCGCGCTGATGCGCTTGGCAAACAGCATTTGCTGGGTATCGAAGAGCTTATCCAGTTTATTGGTGGTTTGATGCCAGGCCACCAGGCTGGCGCAGAGCCATGCGGCGGCGGAAAGCAGCATAAACAGCAGCGTCAGGCGAACGCGCAGACTGAGGCGGGGAAACAGTTTCACTGCGCCCCCAGCGTATAACCGATGCCGTGTACGGTGCGGATAAACTCGCTGCCCAGTTTGCGGCGCAGATGATGCACGTGTACTTCCACGGCGTTGCTGGTGACGTCGTCATCCCAGCTGTAGAGTTTTTCTTCAATAAGCTTGCGCGGCAGAACGCGCCCGCTGTTGCGCAGCAGCAACTCCAGCAGAGCAAACTCTTTCGGTTTAAGAGGAAGCGGTTCGCCGTTGAGCGTAGCGGTCAGTTTACCGGGATCGAGCGTCACCGCGCCGTGGCGCAGTTCATTGCTGGGCTGCCCGTGTGCGCGACGGATTAAGGCCTCCAGCCTGGCGGCGACTTCAATCAGCGCAAAGGGCTTACATAAGTAGTCGTCCGCCCCCAGGCGAAGCCCTTCAACGCGCTGGCTGAGCGCGTCGCGCGCGGTGAGGATCAGAACTGGCTCATGATGCGATTTTTCTCGCCAGCTGCGCAGAATATCCAGCCCATCGATGCCGGGCAGGGTGAGATCAAGGATGACGGCGTCATACGGCGCGCTGTCGAGGGCAATTTTCCCTTCTTCGCCCCGGGTAAACCAGTCGATGGTAAAGCCCATTTTGCCAAGGCCGGTTTTTAGCCCGTCGCCAATCAGTTTGTCATCTTCTACCAGTAAAATTCGCATCTCGCGCTCCTTGCCACTCTGCCTGAATAAAGCCAGTAAACCCTTATCAGACCTGCGCTGTACAGTAAAAAAAAGAATATTTTTACCTTAAGAAGTCGTTAAGCATTATCCTGTTAAATGGCTTTCGTAATGAAATTTAAGGGAGAAAATATCATGAAGAAACTTGCTGCAATGGCCGCCGTCCTGGCGCTGATCGCTACCCCGGTTCTGGCTAACACTCAGAGCGGTTTTTCTGGCCCAAATTCAACGTCAACACAAAGCGGCGGCTTCGTTGGCCCGGATGGAACTGTAACCACCGTTGCCAATGCGAAAACCCTGCGCGATGACACCTGGGTTACGCTGAAAGGGACTATCGTTGAGCGTATCTCTGACGATCTCTATACCTTTAAAGATGAGACCGGCACCATCAACGTGGATATCGACGACAAACGCTGGAACGGTCTGACCGTCACCCCGCAGGATAAAGTGGAAATTCGCGGTGAAGTGGATAAAGACTGGAACTCGGTTGAAATCGACGTCAAACAGATTCAGAAACTGAAACCGTAATCGGGAAGAATGCGCAAGATCGGTCAGGATCTCACGACGTAACCCCGGCACTATTGTTGGCACGGAGGCCGTGATGAATGACCGGTTAAAAACGCAATATTCGGCTCGCTTACGGCGAGTGTGTGACTATATCGAGCGCCATCTGGATACGCCTCTCTCGTTAGAGTCATTAAGCCAGATGGCGCACTGTTCGCCTTTCCATTTCCACCGGCAGTTTACCGCCTGGGTCGGAATACCGCTCTACCGCTACATCCAGTGGTTGCGCCTGCGCCGCGCATCGTGGCGGCTGGCGTTTAATCCACAGGATAAGGTTATCGATATTGCGTTGGATGCGGGGTTTCAGAACCCGGAGTCATTCACTCGAGCTTTCAAGACCGCGTTTGGTCAAAGCCCGCGACAGTTTCGGCAACTGCCGGACTGGCGTGTCTGGCACCAGCGCATGCCAATGATGAACATAAAAGGGCAAAAAAATATGGATGTCACCCTTGTCGATTTTCCCCGTACACCGGTTGCGTTACTGCAACATCGCGGTAATCCGGAATTAGTGAACTACAGCGCCGCGAAGTTTATTTTATGGCGCAAAGAAACGGGCCTGTCGCCGGTCGCGCAAAGCGCTACCTTTGGCATCGCCTGGGACGACCCGCAAACGACGGCGCCGGAGGCATTCCGATTTGATATTTGCGGCAGCGTCAACGCGCCTGTGCCTGAAAACGCCCACGGCGTCATTAACAGCGAAATTCCCGCCGGACGCTGCGCGGTAGTGCGCCATCACGGCTCGCTGGATACGGTCGGCGAAAGCGTCTGGTACCTGTTCCGCGACTGGCTGCCTGGCAGCGGTGAAACCCCGCGCGATTTCCCGGTCTTTTTCCAGTATCACAATTTTGTCAATGAAGTTGCCGAGCACGAACTGCAAACGGATATTTACCTGCCACTGCAATAAACCGCCTTCCTCGCCTCAACTCACGGACTTGTGACTCAGCCCGTGAGATAGGGTATTATCTGCGGCAATATTGCCGTCCGAACGGTCAGCATGCAGATTTGAGGAACCCCCATTAATGAGCGATATGGCAGAGCGCCTTGCGCTACATGAATTCACGGAAAACGCCTACTTAAACTACTCCATGTACGTCATCATGGATCGCGCGTTGCCGTTTATTGGTGATGGTCTGAAGCCGGTGCAGCGCCGCATCGTCTATGCGATGTCTGAGCTGGGCCTGAACGCCAGCGCCAAATTCAAAAAATCGGCGCGTACCGTCGGTGACGTGTTAGGTAAATATCACCCGCACGGCGACAGCGCCTGCTATGAAGCGATGGTGCTGATGGCGCAGCCATTCTCTTATCGTTACCCGCTGGTCGATGGACAGGGGAACTGGGGTGCGCCTGACGATCCGAAATCGTTCGCGGCAATGCGTTATACCGAATCGCGTCTGTCGAAGTATGCCGAGCTGCTGCTGGGTGAACTGGGACAAGGCACGGCGGACTGGGTACCGAACTTTGACGGTACGATGCAGGAGCCGAAAATGCTGCCTGCGCGTCTGCCGAATATTCTGCTGAACGGCACCACCGGCATTGCGGTGGGTATGGCGACGGATATTCCGCCGCACAACCTGCGCGAAGTCGCTAACGCCGCCATCAAACTGATTGAACAGCCGAAAACCACGCTGGATGAAGTGCTTGATATCGTGCAGGGGCCGGACTATCCGACCGAAGCGGAAATCATCACACCCCGCGCGGAAATCCGCAAAATTTACCAGAACGGGCGCGGCTCGGTGCGTATGCGCGCGGTCTGGAATAAAGAAGATGGCGCGGTGGTGATCACTGCGCTGCCGCATCAGGTTTCCGGCGCGAAAGTGCTGGAGCAAATCGCCGCCCAGATGCGCAACAAAAAGCTGCCGATGGTCGATGACCTGCGCGATGAGTCGGACCACGAAAACCCGACGCGTCTGGTGATTGTGCCGCGTTCCAACCGTGTGGATATGGAGCCGGTGATGAATCACCTCTTCGCCACTACGGACCTGGAAAAAAGCTATCGCATCAACCTGAACATGATAGGCCTGGACGGTCGCCCGGCGGTGAAAAACCTGCTGGAGATCCTCACCGAATGGCTGGCGTTCCGTCGCGACACCGTGCGTCGTCGCCTGAATTATCGTCTGGAGAAAGTCCTTAAACGCCTGCATATCCTCGAAGGTTTGCTGGTGGCGTTTCTCAATATCGACGAAGTGATCGAGATCATTCGCACCGAGGATGAGCCGAAACCGGCGCTGATGTCGCGCTTCGGCATTAGCGAAACGCAGGCGGAAGCCATCCTTGAACTGAAATTGCGCCACCTCGCGAAGCTGGAAGAAGTGAAGATTCGTGGTGAGCAAAACGATTTGGCGAAAGAACGCGATCAGCTGCAGGCGATTCTCGCGTCCGAACGCAAAATGAATAACCTGCTGAAGAAAGAACTTCAGGCGGATGCCGATACCTTCGGTGACGATCGTCGTTCTCCGCTGCACGAGCGTGATGAAGCGAAGGCGATGAGCGAGCATGACATGCTGCCGTCTGAGCCGGTGACCATTGTGTTGTCGCAGATGGGCTGGGTGCGTAGCGCCAAAGGTCACGACATCGACGCGCAGGGGCTGAGTTATAAAGCGGGCGACAGCTGGAAAGCGTCGGTGAAAGGCAAGAGCAATCAGCCGGTGGTATTTGTTGATACGACCGGACGCAGCTATGCCATCGACCCTATCACGCTGCCGTCGGCGCGCGGTCAGGGCGAACCGTTGACCGGTAAGCTGACGCTCCCGCCGGGCGCGACCGTTGAGCATATGCTGATGGAGAGTGACGATCGGAAACTGCTGATGGCCTCCGACGCGGGCTACGGTTTCCTGTGTACGTTCAACGATCTCGTTGCGCGTAACCGCGCGGGTAAAGCGATGATCTCGCTGCCGGAAAACGCACACGTTCTGCCGCCGGTAGTGGTAGAAGATGAGTCTGACATGCTGCTGGCGATCACCAGCGCGGGTCGCATGCTGATGTTCCCGGTAAGCGACCTGCCGCAGTTGTCGAAAGGCAAGGGCAACAAGATTATCAACATCCCGTCAGCGGAAGCGGCGAAAGGGGAAGATAGTCTGGCGCACCTTTACCTGCTGCCGCCACAGACCACGCTGACCGTGCACGTCGGGAAACGCAAAATCAAACTGCGTCCGGAAGAGCTGCAAAAAGTGACGGGCGAACGTGGCCGTCGCGGTACGCTGATGCGTGGGTTGCAGAAAATCGACCGTATCGATATCGACTCTCCGTTGCGTCAGAGCGCGGGAGAGAGCGAGGAGTAAAGCTTACCCCTCACCCTAACCCTCTCCCTTAGGGAGAGGGGGCTGAATGTGCCTGACATTAAGAACTGCGTTGGTTTTCACCCTCTCCCTGTGGGAGAGGGCCGGGGTGAGGGGGCTTAAGGCGACAACGTACACATTTTCCTGTAAAAACGTTGTTAATTACGCCGTTGCGATTAAGAATAGCCCTTACGAGGGTTTGCGAGTCACAAATCCTGACCAATATATAACTCTAAGCGGTCAGGGCTTCAGAGGTAGCTATGCTATTTATTTTTCGTGTCATCATCGTGGTCATTTATTGCATCCTGGTATGCGTGTTTGGCTGTATCTATTGCCTGTTTAGTCCGCGTAATCCAAAACACGTTGCCACTTTTGGCCATATGTTTGGCCGTATGGCCCCGCTGTTTGGTCTGAAAGTTGAAACCCGCCTGCCTGCGGATGCCGCAAGCTACGGGAATGCTATCTACATTGCGAACCACCAGAACAACTACGACATGGTTACTGCGGCAAATATTGTGCAGCCGCCGACTGTCACCGTGGGCAAAAAAAGCCTGGTGTGGATCCCATTCTTTGGTCAGCTTTACTGGCTCACCGGTAACCTGCTGATTGACCGTAATAATCGTGCGAAAGCGCACAGCACCATCGCCGAAGTGGTGAAACACTTCAACAACCGCAAAATCTCTTTCTGGATGTTCCCGGAAGGAACGCGTAGCCGTGGTCGTGGCCTGTTACCGTTTAAAACCGGCGCGTTTCACGCCGCCATTGCGGCGGGTGTACCGATTATTCCCGTGTGCGTTTCCAATACATCGGATAAGATTAACCTTAACCGCCTGAACAACGGGCTGGTGATTGTTGAAATGCTGCCGCCGATCGATACCAGCAAATGGGGTAAAGACCAGGTACGCGAACTTTCCAAACACTGCCGTGAAGTTATGCAGGCGAAGATTGAAGAATTAGATAAAGAAGTCGCCCAGCGCGAGTCTGACGGAAAACTATAAAACCGGGTCAGGCTCACTCGCCGCCGGGCGAATAAAGCACGGCGGCAAACATAAAACGCGGTGCTGGCTTACGGGAAACGAATTCCCTTTTTTGATTGATCAGTTTTCATGGAGTTTATATGTCACTCAGTCGGCGTCAGTTTATTCAGGCATCGGGCGTTGCGTTCTGCGCAGGGGCAGTGCCGCTGAGGGCAAATGCCGCAGGGAAACAGCCTGAGCTGCCGATACCGCCGCTGGTGGAATCGCGTCGCGGACAGCCTCTCTTTCTTACCTTACAACGTTCACACTGGTCCTTCTCTCAGGGCACGCGCGCGCCTGTCTGGGGCATCAATGGTCGCTACCTCGGTCCGACCATCCGCGTGTGGAACGGTGATGACGTCAAACTGATCTACAGCAACCGCCTGACGGAAAACGTCGCCATGACCGTGCGCGGTTTGCAGGTTCCCGGCCCGCTGATTGGCGGTGCGGCGCGCATGATGTCGCCAAACGCCGACTGGGCGCCGGTGCTGCCGATTCGCCAGTCTGCCGCCACGCTCTGGTATCAGGCCAATACGCCGAACCATATGGCTCAGCAGGTCTACAACGGCCTGGCCGGAATGTGGCTGATTGAAGATGAAGTAAGTAAGTCCTTACCTATTCCAAACCACTACGGCGTGGACGACTTCCCGGTAATTATTCAGGACAAGCGGCTGGATAACTTTGGCACGCCGGAATACAGCGAACCTGGCAGCGGTGGCTTCGTTGGCGACACGCTGCTGGTGAATGGCGCGCAAAGCCCGTATGTCGAAGTGTCACGCGGATGGGTGCGTCTGCGCCTGCTGAACGCCTCTAACTCACGCCGCTATCAGTTGCAGATGAGCGATGGCCGCGCGCTGCACGTGATCTCCGGCGACCAGGGCTTCCTGCCTGCGCCTGTTTCGGTCAAGCAGCTGTCGCTCGCGCCGGGTGAACGACGTGAAATCCTGGTCGATATGACCAATGGTGATGAAGTCTCCATCACCTGTGGGGAAGCGGCAAGCATCATGGATCGCCTGCGTGGCTTCTTTGAGCCGTCGAGCATTTTGATCTCTACGTTGGTGCTCACTCTGAAACCTACCGGCCTGTTGCCGCTGGTGACGGATAACCTGCCGATGCGTCTGCTCTCCACCGAGATCATGACCGGCACGCCGCTGCGTAGCCGCGATATCGTGCTGGGCGATGATCCTGGCATCAACGGCCAGCTGTGGGACCCGCAGCGTATTGATATTACCGCGCAACAGGGAACCTGGGAGCGCTGGACGGTACGCGCGGATGAGCCGCAGTCGTTCCATATCGAAGGCGTGATGTTCCTGATCCGCAACGTTAACGGCGCAATGCCGTTCCCGGAAGACAGAGGCTGGAAAGATACCGTGTGGGTGGATGGGCAAATTGAACTGCTGGTCTACTACAACCAGCCGTCCTGGCCGCACTTCCCGTTCCAGTATTCCAGCCAAACGCTGGAGCTGGCCGATCGCGGCTCGATTGGGCAAATTCTGGTGAACCCGGCACCGTAACGCGGGATGCAGGGAATCAGCGCCGGGCAATGCCCGGCGCTGTTGTATTCTGAAAAAGTAGGCTGGGCTTTACGTTATCCAGGCGTGTTCAGCCGATAATCTCCTTCATTTCCCCCCTGAATACAGCGTATAATCCCCGGCCTTTGATTATTTTTTTACCACTTTTCTTTTTGGAAGCAAAATGAGCTCTATCTCCCTGATCCAACCGGATCGCGACCTGTTCTCCTGGCCGCAGTATTGGGCCGCCTGTTTTGGGCCGGCACCGTTTTTGCCAATGTCCCGTGAAGAGATGGATCAACTTGGCTGGGATAGCTGCGACATCATTTTGGTTACCGGCGACGCGTACGTTGATCATCCGAGTTTTGGGATGGCGATTTGCGGTCGTATGCTGGAAGCGCAGGGTTTTCGCGTGGGCATCATCGCGCAGCCGGACTGGAACAGCAAAGACGACTTTATGCGTCTGGGCAAGCCGAACCTCTTTTTCGGCGTGACCGCTGGCAACATGGACTCGATGATCAACCGCTACACGGCTGACCGTAAGCTGCGTCAGGACGATGCCTATACGCCGGATAACGTCGGTGGCAAACGCCCGGATCGCGCGACGCTGGTTTATACCCAGCGCTGCAAAGAAGCGTGGAAAGATGTGCCGGTGATTCTGGGCGGCATCGAAGCCAGCCTGCGTCGTACCGCGCATTACGATTACTGGTCTGATACCGTGCGCCGTTCGGTGCTGGTTGATTCCAAAGCCGATATGCTGATGTTCGGTAACGGCGAGCGTCCGCTGGTGGAAGTGGCGCACCGTCTGGCGCAGGGTGAACTGATTTCGCAGATCCGCGATGTGCGTAACACGGCGATTATCGTCAAAGAAGCGCTGCCGGGCTGGGCTGGCGTGGATTCCACGCGTTTAGATACGCCTGGGAAAATCGACCCGATTCCGCATCCGTATGGCGAAGATTTGCCGTGTGCCGACAACAAGCCGGTTGAACCGCAAAAAGCGGAAGTCAAAACCGTCACCGTTCAGCCGCCGCGTCCGAAGCCGTGGGAAAAAACCTACGTGCTGCTGCCGTCTTTTGAGAAAGTGAAAAGTGATAAAGTGCTGTATGCGCACGCCTCGCGTATTCTGCACCATGAAACCAACCCAGGCTGCGCGCGCGCGCTGATGCAAAAGCACGGCGACCGCTATATCTGGGTCAACCCGCCAGCGATCCCGCTTTCTACCGAAGAGATGGATAGCGTGTTTGCGCTGCCGTACCAGCGAGTTCCGCATCCGGCGTATGGCAATGCGCGTATTCCGGCGTATGAGATGATCCGCTTCTCGATCAACATCATGCGCGGCTGCTTCGGCGGCTGCTCTTTCTGCTCTATCACCGAGCACGAAGGGCGTATTATTCAGAGCCGTTCGGAAGATTCGATCATCAACGAGATCGAAGCCATTCGCGATACGGTGCCGGGCTTTACCGGCGTGATTTCCGACCTCGGCGGGCCGACGGCGAACATGTATATGCTGCGCTGTAAATCCCCGCGCGCCGAGCAAACCTGCCGCCGTCTCTCCTGCGTTTACCCGGATATCTGCCCGCACATGGATACCAACCATGAGCCGACGATCAATCTTTACCGTCGCGCGCGCGATCTGAAAGGCATCAAGAAGATCCTCATCGCCTCCGGTGTGCGTTACGACATCGCGGTGGAAGATCCACGCTATATCAAAGAGCTGGCAACCCATCACGTGGGCGGCTATCTGAAGATTGCGCCGGAGCATACGGAAGAGGGGCCGTTGTCGAAAATGATGAAGCCGGGGATGGGAACCTATCACCGCTTTAAAGAGCTTTTCGACACCTATTCGAAACAGGCCGGGAAAGAACAGTATTTGATTCCGTACTTTATCTCCGCGCACCCTGGTACGCGTGATGAAGATATGGTGAATCTGGCGCTGTGGCTGAAGAAACACCGTTTCCGCCTCGACCAGGTGCAGAACTTCTACCCGTCACCGCTGGCCAACTCGACCACCATGTATTACACCGGCAAGAACCCGCTGGGTAAAATTGGCTATAAGAGTGAAGAAGTGGTGGTGCCGAAAGGCGATAAACAGCGCCGCCTGCATAAAGCGCTGCTGCGTTATCATGATCCGAAAAACTGGCCGATGATTCGTCAGGCGCTGGAAGCAATGGGTAAAAAGCATCTGATCGGCCCGCGTCGTGATTGTCTGGTGCCGTCACCGACGCTCGACGAGATGCGCGAAGCGCGTCGCCAGAACCGCAACACGCGCCCGGCGCTGACTAAACACACGCCGGTGGCGCACCAGCGCCAAACGCCAGCGGGTGCGAAGAAAGCGCCTGCCGCGCAGCCGCGTCCGGTTAATGCGGCTGCGAAAAAACGCGCAAAACCGACAGCGGGGCGTTAAGAATCCTGCTCCGCTCTGATTCTGGCCGCTAATGCGGCCAGCTTCTCATCATCCGCCCGCTCGTGATCGTGAGAAGACAGATAGCCCTCATACTGTTCAAAATACTTCTTCTGCTTAAATTCGATAGGCCGCCATTTCGTCATGTCGCCTGTGCCGTGCATCGGGCTGAGTTTGCTGTGCACGTGGTCCACGCCGAAACCTTCAAAAAACATTCCGCTGCGGCCCACATCATCAAAGGATTTATCCAGCAATTTAGCCACTTTCTGCGTCGCCAGAACTAAATCGGCCAGCGCCTGCGGCGGCATATCAAAGGCATAACTCGGATAGTGTTTTTTCGGGATGACGACGGTAAAGCCTTCTGTATTGGGGAAAATCGACAGGAAGGCCAGGTGATGCTTATCTTCCCAGATTTTATGGCAGGGCGCTTTGCCCTCAACGATTTGGCAGAAAATGCAGGTCATGATTCGTCTCCATTCGGGAAATAAAAAACCGTTTTTCACAATGACGTAAAAAACGGTTTTATCACAGCTAAATACTGCTAGTAAAAGCCCAACATCTTCCACCACGCCAGGCCGACGGTGATAAACACCGCCTGGTTAAACAGGCTGATAGCAAATCCGGTTCGCCACCAGACGCCGGTTGGTACGTAGCCCGCGCCGAAAAGAATCGGGCCGCGCGCATGGGTGTACTGGGTGAGTGAGCAATAGAGGCTGCTGGTGAACGCCAGCATCAGCGCCATCGGCGCAGGCGGGATGTTCAGATGTAAGCCCACGCCCAGGAAGACAGCATACAGCGCCGCAATTTGCGCGTTGCCGCTGGCGAAGAAGTAGTGAGTGTAGAAGTAGGCGGCGTTCAGTAGCAGCAGTACGACAACCCAACTGGTGCCCTGCATGGCGCTACCAATGCTGTCGCCAATCAGATTGCCGAACCACATGGTAAAGCCCAGTTTTTTCAGCTGGTTGGCCATCATCAGCAGCGCGGCAAACCAAATCAGCGTATCCCATGCGCCTTTCTCACTTTTCACATCTTCCCAGCTCAGCACGCCGCTCAGCAGCAGAATAGAGAGCCCGACAAATGACGCAGTGGTGGCATCCACACCCAGTTTGTCGCCGAAGATCCACAGCACCAGCAGTACGCCGACGGTCGCCAGCATCAGCCACTCGCCACGCGCCATGTTGCCCATTTGGGCGAGTTCTTTACGGGCGATTTCCGGGGCATCCGGTGTGTGCTTGATTTCCGGGCGGGTCAGCCAGTAAACCAGCAGCGGAACGATCATCAGCGACACCACGCACGGCAGCAGGGCCGCCATAAACCAGCTCCCCCAGGTCAGGGTGACGCCCGCGTTAGCCGCCAGTTTGACCGCCAGCAGGTTGCCGGTGTAGCCGGTCATAAACAGCGCGGCGGTGACGTCATTGACGTTGCCAATACAGGTGATCAGGAAGGTACCGATTTTGCTCCGCGACTCGTCTTCCGGGCGTGAGCCAAAACTGCGCGCCAGCGAGTCGGCGATGGGGTAGATAACGCCGCCGCAGCGCGCGGTGTTGCTCGGCATTGCGGGGGATAAAATCAGGTCGGCAAACGCAAGGCCATACGCCAGCCCCAGCGTGCGTTTACCCAGCAGGCGGATCATTTGCAGGGCGATGCGCCGACCCAGGCCCGTTTTGATAAACCCACGGGCAATCATAAAGGCGACGACGATAAGCCAGATCAATGAGCTGTTCAGTTCACTCAGCGCCGTGGTGATAGCGCCGCTGGCGGTTTTATCACCCGCCGCATAGGCGAGGGCAAAAACCGTAATACCGATGATCCCGACCGCGCCAATCGGCAGGACTTTTGCCACAATAGAGGCAATGGTTGCCACAAAGATAATCGCAGAATGCCAGGCGGGCGCGCTGAGCCCGGAAGGTGGCGTCAGTTGCCAAAGCCCGGCGGCGATAAGCACGATAATAATGAGTGGGAGCCATTTTACTCCCTGGGTTGTTTTTTTCGTCACGACATTACACTCGTTTTTATAGGCGAATTAATTCATGGCGTATATGTTTTGCCAAAAATTACCGCGCTATTGATGTCTGAGAAATACAGTTATCCTGATGGTATTTTTATCCTGAAACCATCAGGAGGCCGGAGAAATTCAGCGGTTAGCGTAGAGTGTCGCGCCGAGACTGAACTCTGTGACCTTTATTTTGCAATGTCTTACGAAGAAAACTTTGATCCTGAAAAAGAAAATGACGGTCGGCAGTAAATAGAAGATATAACTTTATATAATGGCGCACTTATTGTTTAGAATTATATTGATAATATAGATATGGAGAATAAATTGAGTTGTGTTATTCATTGTAAAAATGAATTGCAGAATAAAAACGCCTGATACGAATAACCGTACCAGGCGAAAATCATTAGCCGCCGAATTGATCCGGATCGGGTCCCAGACGTTTGCCTTTATCCAGTTTGGCTATTTCGGCCAATTCGTCTTTATCAAGGCGGAAATCCCAGACGTCGAAGTTGGCAGCAATACGCGCCGGCGTGACGGATTTCGGGATGACGACCAGGCCGTTATCCAGGTGCCAGCGAATCACAATTTGCGCGGGTGTTTTGCCATATTTATCCGCCAGTTCACGAATGATTTTCTGATCGAATACGCCTTCGCCGCCCTGAGCCAGCGGGCTCCAGGATTCGGTTTGAATTTTGTGCGTCGCGTTCCACGCATGTAGCTGGCGCTGCTGCATCAACGGGTGCAGTTCAATCTGATTGATGACCGGGGCGACGCCGGTTTCATCGATAATGCGTTGCAGGTGATTCACCTGGAAGTTGCAGACGCCGATGCTTTTTACCAGCCCTTGCTTTTGCAGCTCAATCATTCCTTTCCACGCGTCCACGTAGTGGTCGATGGCGGGAACCGGCCAGTGCATCAGGTAGAGATCGAGATAATCCAGCTGTAGTTTATCGAGGCTTTCCTGTAGCGCCTCGGCCGGGCGTTTCTGATCGTCGTTCCACAGTTTGGTGGTGATAAACAGCTCTTCGCGCGGAACGCCTGCGCTTTTCAGCGCCTGGCCCACGCCATCTTCGTTCTTGTAGGCGGTGGCGGTATCAATCGAGCGATACCCGACCTCCAGCGCTTTATGAATCGCGGTGACAACCTCCTCGTTGCTTGCTTTCCACACGCCGAGACCCAGCTGCGGCATCACGTTGCCGTCCTGGAGTTTGATTACGGTTGGATGTGTCATGCATTTCTCCTTTTCTCTCTATTGCTTATCGGCACAGTGGGCCCGATAAGATTTGTAAGATCAATTCTGGTCGAAATATGCAAAAACGAAAGCCAGACGCTAAAGACTTAGGTCTGGCTTTGGGTGGGGATTAACGTGCCGCTTCGTAAATGCGACGGCTTACTTCGAGGGTAATGTCCTGATTTTCACCCAGTTTTGTCATGCCGTGTTCTTCGAGTTTATTCAGCAGTGCGGGGATGGAGCTGCCGTCCAGACCGTAGTCGGACAGGCGAGTCGGTACGCCCATTTGCTCGAAGAAATTGCGGGTGGCGGCGATGGCAGCGTCGATACGCGCATCATCGGAACCTTCGGTGATGTTCCAGACGCGTTCTGCGTATTGCAGCAGTTTGGCGCGTTTGGTGTCACGTTTTTCATTCCACAGGGCCGGCAGCACGATAGCCAGCGTCTGTGCGTGGTCAAGACCGTGCATGGCGGTCAGTTCGTGACCCAGCATGTGGGTTGCCCAGTCCTGCGGCACGCCTGCGCCAATCAGGCCGTTTAACGCCTGGGTTGCCGCCCACATAATATTGGCGCGAACATCGTAGTTTTCAGGTTCTTTCAGCGCTTTCGGGCCATCTTCAACCAGCGTCAGGAGAATACCTTCCGCGAAGCGATCCTGAATTTTGCCGTTTACCGGGTAGGTCACGTACTGTTCTACCGTGTGCACGAAGGCATCAACCACGCCGTTGGCGACCTGACGCGGTGGCAGCGTGTAGGTGTAGACCGGGTCCAGAATTGCGAAGACTGGCTGCACGTGCGGCGACATAAATGCGCGTTTGTCACCGGTGGTTTTCCGGGAAATAACCGCACCTTTATTGGATTCAGAACCGGTTGCAGGAAGGGTAAGAACGGAACCCATTGGAATCGCGCTGTTCACCTTGCTGCCGTAAGTTTCCAGAATTTCCCACGGGTCGATAGACGCATCGTAATGCGCCGCCGCCGCGATGAACTTGGTGCCATCCAGCACGGAACCGCCGCCAACGGCCAGCAGGAAAGTGATTTTTTCGTCGCGGGCAATTTTCACCGCGTTCATCAGCGTTTCATAAGACGGGTTCGGTTCAATGCCGCCAAACTCGCGAACGTCCAGACCTTTCAGCGCGGTTAACACCTGGTCCAGTACGCCGGTTTTTTTCACGCTGCCGCCACCGTAGGTCACCAGAACGCGAGCATCTGCCGGAATTTGCGCACGCAGATTTTCAATAACGCCTTTACCGAAAAGAATGCGGGTTGGGGTATGGAGATCAAAATTAAACATTGCTCGTTTCCTTCATCGGAGGATGGAAAAAGTGGGTAGCAACCGTGGCTACCGGATGACGACTATTGTGGTCTTTGGGGGCGATCCTCTCAATGCACATTCCTGCCTATGTCTTGCCCATTTCTCCATAGGGCTGGAGAAAAGTAGCGAAAAGGTCAACAATGAAAGCCTGAATTCAACTGGCGGGAGAGTGAGGATATGAACCGGGAAGAGATTTGCGCATTGCTGACGGATAAAGTTAAGTCACTGAAAAGTAATGAGCAAAGGCTCAGCACGTTGGTGCCGGATATCCAGCTTATCTATGGTACACAGCCTGCCGCTCGTACGCCCGTTATGTACCGTCCTGGGATTATATTTCTCTTTTCTGGCTATAAGATTGGCTATATCAATGAACGCACCTTCCGCTACGACGCCAACGAATATTTACTGCTGACGGTGCCGCTACCGTTTGAGTGTGAAACCTTTGCCACCGAGGCCGCGCCGCTGGCCGGGTTGCGCCTGAACGTCGATATTTTACAGCTTCAGGAGCTGTTGATGGATATCGGGGAAGATGAATGCTTCCAGCCTGCAATGGCGGCGAGCGGCATTAACTCGGCGACGCTCTCTGATGAGATCCTTTGTGCGGCCGAGCGCCTGCTGGATGTGATGGAACGCCCACTGGAAGCGCGCATCCTCGGCAAACAGATTATCCGCGAAATGCTCTTCTATGTGCTTACCGGGCCGCGTGGTGGGGCGCTGCTGGCGTTAGTCAGCCGCCAGACGCATTTCAGTCAGATAAGCCGGGTATTGAAACGCATCGAAAGCCAGTACACCGAAACCTTGAGTGTCGATCAACTGGCCGCCGAAGCCAATATGAGCCTGTCGGCGTTTCATCATAATTTTAAATCGGTGACCAGCACGTCACCTTTGCAGTACCTGAAAACTTATCGCCTGCATAAGGCGCGCATGATGATGGTGCATGATGGATTAAAAGCAAGCGCAGCGGCAATGCAGGTGGGATATGAAAGCGCATCGCAGTTTAGCCGCGAATTTAAACGCTATTTCGGTATTACGCCGGGAGAAGATGCGGCGCGATTACGCGCGATTCAAATCGTTTAGGAAGGTAGGCCGGATAAGCGCAGCGCATCCGGCTTCAAAGCGCATCCGGCCCTATAGAACAGCGCCCTCAGGCGCTGCAATATTTCTTCTTAATCACCACCACCAGCGTACCGAGCAGCCCGGCAACCAGCAGGAAAATAGGCAGGATCATCAGAAAGGTCATCACCTGATCTTCATGACGTTTTACAAACGGAATCATGCTGATGGCATAGCCAAGGCTGGTGACGACGCCCACCCACAGCAGCGCGCTCAGCCAGTTAAAGAACTGGAAGCGACGATTAGAAAGCCCGGAAATGCCTGCCATGGTTGGCAGCAGCGTACGTACGAACGCCAGAAAACGCCCGGCGAGCAGCGCCAGCAGGCCGTGACGATCGAACATACAGGTCGCACGTTGATGGTATTTATCCGGCAATTGCGAGAGCCAGCCTTTCACCGTACGGGTGTTGCCCAACCAGCGCCCCTGGATATAGCTCAGCCAGCAGCCGAGGCTGGCGGCGGTCGTCAGAATGATCACCGTCGGCACGAACCCCATCACCCCTTTGGCGATGAGCGCGCCTGCGAGCAGCAACAGGCTGTCGCCCGGCAGGAAGGAAGCCGGAAGCAGACCGTTTTCTAAAAACAGCGTGGCAAACATGACCAGATAAACCACCCCCACAACGTGAGGATTCGCCAGCGCGGCAAAGTCATGCTGCCAGAGCGCGGCGACAATATCTTGAATGACGACCATGGACTTTCCTGTGGAACAGCATTTTCGCTTATTGTACTCCCGAATTGCCCGAAACTCTTTGATCCCTCGCGCAACAACGCACGCGCAGCTGTTCAGGAATAAGAACAACCTGAGCACTATGCGTTTACGCCGGGATGTTCTGGCCATTCGGCAGAGAGACTGTTCTCAAAATCATGAAAATACGCGAGGCTTTGCGCGGCGCGTATCTTCAGGAACATTGCTAACCAGACAGCCCGAGGCGAAACGCCGCCGGGCCTGAGGCTATTTTACACAATACGCGCGAAGCCTGCTGCTAAATCAGCGATAAGATCGTCAATGTTTTCTAAACCAATATGTAAGCGAATAAGGGTGCCGGTAAAGTCCACTTCGCCGCCGGGGCGAATCTCCGCCAGCTGTTCTGGCTGGTTAGGCAGAATCAACGACTCAAAACCGCCCCACGAGTAGGCCATACTGAACAGGGAGAAGTTGTCGAGGTAAGTCGCAAGCTCAGCATCGGTTAAACGCTTTTTCAGCACGAAGGAGAACAAGCCGCTGCTGCCTGTAAAATCTCGTTTCCAGTATTCGTGACCTTTACTGCCCGGCAGCGCTGGATGATTCACGCGAGCAACCTGCGGATGTTGTGCCAGCCATTCGGCAATTTTCAGACTGCTTTCATGATGCTGACGCAGGCGAACGCCAAGTGTGCGCAGGCCTCGACTGGTCATGTAGGCGGTGTCCGCATCCAGCATCTGGCCCATCAGATACGCATTTTCGCGCAGTTGTGCCCAGCAGCGTTCGTTGGATACCGCGGTACCGACCATCGCATCAGAGTGGCCAATCAGGTACTTCGTGCCGGCCTGAATCGAGATATCAATGCCGAAATCGAGCGCTTTAAACAGCACGCCTGCCGCCCAGGTGTTGTCGATCATAATGATTGCATCTGGCGCAACGCTGCGCACGGCGGCAACAATCGCCGGAACATCGTGAACTTCCATGGTGATTGAGCCCGGGGATTCCAGGAACACCACTTTGGTATTGGGCTGAATCAGGCGCACGATGTCGCTGCCGATCAGCGGGTCGAACCAGCCGGTGGTGACGCCGAGTTTTCCGAGTATTTTGGTGCAGAAATCCTGGCTCGGCTCATAGGCGGTATTGGTCATCAACACATGATCGCCCTGTTCAACAAAGGCCAGAATCGTATTGGCGACCGCCGCTGCGCCGCAAGGGAAGAGGGCGCAACCCGCGCCGCCTTCCAGCTCACACATCGCTTCCTGCAAAGAGAAGTGGGTGAGCGTACCGCGACGCCCGTAGAAGAGTTCGCCTTTCGCGCGATTGCGGGTGGCATGCTTCTTCGCCTCAACGGTGTCGAACACCAGCGAAGAGGCGCGCTGAATGACGCTGTTTACCGAACCCTGCGTGTACTTTTTACTCCGCCCGGCGTTGACCAGCGCGGTATCCAGGTGCTTATCTGCCATGTCTCTCCTGCCTATTTTTATACGTCTGGACGTCTAAACTATCACGATTGTTGCAGGATGTACCCGCTCGCGCGACATAAAGCAGAAAATTTCTCAAAAATCGCGGTGGTGACTTTTTTACTGCGTAAGCGCAAGGAAAATAAGTATGATTTGAGTCACTATGTAAATACTAATGAGAACTACTATCAATTCGACGTCGTTTTGATATTATTGTGCTCAGATTTTGTGATTTATGTCCTGGAGATACAGAGTGGGTAATAATTTGATGCAGACGGATCTCTCCGTTTGGGGTATGTATCATCATGCCGACATCGTTGTTAAAGTGGTTATGATTGGCCTGATTCTGGCATCCGTAGTCACCTGGGCCATCTTCTTTAGTAAGAGCGCAGAGTTGTTCTCCCAGAAGCGTCGCCTCAAACGCGAGCAGCAGCTGTTAGCGGAAGCCCGCTCTATCGATCAGGCGCACGAAATCGCCGCCGCCTTCCACGGGAAAAGCCTAAGCACGCAACTGATTCATGAAGCGCAGGACGAGCGCGAGCTTTCTGCGGGTTCAGAAGACAATGAAGGGATTAAAGAGCGTACTGGCTTCCGCCTGGAACGTCGTGTTGCCTTCGTGAGTCGTAATATGAGTCGCGGGACCGGCTATCTCGCGACTATCGGCGCCATTTCTCCGTTTGTCGGTCTGTTCGGTACCGTTTGGGGTATCATGAACAGCTTCATCGGTATTGCGCAGACGCAAACCACCAACCTGGCCGTTGTTGCGCCGGGGATCGCAGAAGCGCTGCTGGCGACCGCAATTGGTCTGTTTGCCGCGATTCCGGCGGTGGTTATCTATAACGTCTTCGCCCGTCTGATTGGCAGCTATAAAGCAAACCTCAGCGATGTTGCTGCGCAGGTTCTGCTGCTGCAAAGCCGTGATCTGGATCTCCACGCCAGCGGCGTGACCCAGCCGGTACGTTCCGCACAGAAATTACGAGTAGGTTGATGCCCCATGGCAATGCGTCTTAATGAAAATCTGGACGATAACGGCGAAATGCATGAAATCAACGTGACGCCGTTTATCGACGTTATGTTGGTTCTGCTGATCATCTTCATGGTTGCCGCGCCACTGGCGACGGTGGATGTGAAGGTCAATCTGCCGGCGTCTTCCAGCCAACCGCAGCCGCGCCCGGAAAAACCGGTCTACCTGTCGGTGAAAGCAGATAAGTCGATGTTCCTGGGTAATGACCCCATTACCGATGAGAACATGGTAAACGCGTTGAACACGCTGACGGAAGGGAAGAAAGATACCACTATCTTCTTCCGCGCCGATAAAACCGTCGACTATGAAACGATGATGAAGGTGATGGACACTCTGCATCAGGCCGGTTATCTGAAGATTGGTCTGGTAGGGGAAGAACACGCGGGGGCGAAGTAAAGCCCCTCACCCCGGCCCTCTCCCTCAGGGAGAGGGTGAAAACCGCACTCACTTAAACCCTGGCTCTGTCGGTTCCCTCTCCCTTGAGGGAGAGGGTTGGGTGAGGGGGTAAACACCGCACATTTCCCCTAAGTCTTCTCTCCTAATAAATACGTCCCCACAACACAATTATTTATCTCTGCTTTAAATTAAATTTAATTCTTTATTAAGTAGTAATAAAAACGCGTGTAAAGAATATATTCTTTCCCTCCGCTGGTAATGATTAATAAACTCTCTACGCTTATTTATGGCGCTAAAAATACTAATAACATTACCTGCACAGTGCGGAACAATATGGATAACTCAAACAAAACAAATGCTCGCGGATCGCTGCGCGAAAGCATCTCTGTCTCGGCAATTCGCCAACGGGCTGACGGACAGATGTTGGCGCTGGTGTGGCTGCTTTGGGCTATCTCGCTGGTTGTGGGCTGGATAGCCGGGAATGCGCTGGTGGCGCTATTTTTCGCAACGCCATTAGCGATTCTGGCTACGCTTGTCACCGCATTTTTTCGCGGGCGCTTAATGTCACGGTTGGTTTTTGCGTTTATCCTGATGGCCTTTTCCGCACTGCTTATTCAGCTTGGCGAGGGCGAAACGGAATATCACTTCTCTGTTTTTGTGCTTTTATCCGCGTTGCTGGCCTGGCGTGACTGGCGTCCGTTAGTGATGGGCGCGGCGGTCATTGCGGTGCACCATTTAGTCTTTAACTATTTGCAGGCCTATAACCTTTATCACATCGTTATTTTTATGCATACCGGACTGCATATGGTGATGATGCATGGCGCGTTTGTGGTGGCGCAAACCCTATTCCTGGTCGTACTGGCGGTGCGTATGGAACAGGATGCGATATCTGCCAGTGAGGTGGCGAAACTGGCGGCGGTCATTAATTGTGAACCCGGAAGCCTGACCCTGGCGCGAGAATCAAACAACAGCCATTCGCCGTTCGCCCGTACGTTTAGCCGAACGCTTGGCGCGATGCGTAACACGCTGGAGCAGGTGAGTGGTAATGTCGGTCAGTTGCTGGACGCCTCGCAAACGATTTTGCAGCGCAATACCGCGCTATCGGAACGCACCGACAGCCAGGCCACTTCTCTCGCTATCGCCGCCAGCGCAATGGAACAACTAGCGAGCGCTGCGTCACTGACCAGTGAGCAAGCCGGCGAGGCGCGCAAGCGTGTTTTACAGGCGTGCGATGTCGCAAGGCAGGGCGGGGAAAACATCCGCGCCGCGACGGCCTCAATGATGCATATTCGTGATGAATCACAGCAGATTAATAGCATTCTGGAGTTAATCGACGGCATCGCCTTTCAGACGAATATTCTGTCGCTGAACGCCTCGGTTGAAGCGGCTCGCGCAGGCGAAAATGGCCGAGGGTTTGCGGTGGTCGCCTCTGAAGTGCGTTCGCTGGCGTTACGTTGTGAAGAGGCGGCGAAAGAGATTCGCCAGCTTACCGCCGCTTCGGTGAAAAGCACTCATCAGGGCGCTGAGCAGGTCGAGCTGGCGGGAAATACCATGCAGGCGATCATTACGCATATTGAAGGCTTACAGGACTCGCTGGAAATCCTCTCTTCGATGAGCAAACAGCAGCGTACCAGCGTGATGCAGATGAAGGGCAGTATCGCCAGCATTGATGCCAGCGTGCAGGAAAACGTCCAGCATGTGGCGCAAACCATGCAGATGGCGCAGCAACAGCAGCGATATACCGGCGAACTGAAAACGGCGATTTCGGTGTTCAGATTGGTGTAACCTAACCCTAAATTGCTGATGTGAATTGTTGAAATGATGTTGCATGGTTGCGATATACTAAGCCGAATTGAGTTTATCGACAGGACACTATGGAACGTTTTTTTGAAAATGCGATGTACGCGTCGCGCTGGATTTTAGCCCCGGTATATTTTGGCCTTTCATTGGCGCTGCTGGCGTTGATGATTAAGTTTTTTCAGGAGATCTTTCACGTTCTGCCTAACATCTTTGAACTGGCAGAAGCCGATCTTATCCTGACGTTGTTATCGCTGGTCGATATGACGCTGGTGGGCGGTCTGCTGGTGATGGTGATGTTCTCCGGTTACGAAAACTTTGTCTCGCAGCTGGATATCAGTACCCACAAAGAGAAGCTGAACTGGCTGGGGAAAATGGATGCCACCTCGCTGAAAAACAAGGTCGCGGCATCCATTGTTGCTATTTCATCTATTCACCTGCTGCGGGTGTTTATGGATGCCAAGAATGTGCCGGATAACAAGCTGATGTGGTATGTGATTATCCACCTGACATTTGTGCTGTCGGCGTTTGTAATGGGGTATCTGGACCGCTTAACGCGTGGCCAGAAGCATTAAAACGCGGCTCGCGCCCGGTAGCGATGTGCCACCGGGCAAAGAGTGTGCTATTTATCTGACGACGCCTGCCACAAATTCAGTTGCCCATCGGCAACATGCTTATCAATCTGCGCCAGCTCTTCTGCCGTAAAGTTCAGGTTATTCAGTGCCTGAACGTTCTCTTCAATCTGTTCCGGTCGGCTTGCGCCAATCAGCACAGACGTTACACGATTATCTTTCAGCAGCCAGCTTAGCGCCATTTGCGCCATGCTTTGACCGCGACTCTGCGCCATCTCGTTCAACAAACGCAGGCTGTTGAGGTTGTTTTCACTCAACATGTTTTCTGTCAGGCCGCGCGCTTTTTTCCCTTCGGTCTGCATGCGTGAGCCGTCCGGAATTCCGTTGAGGTATTTACCGGTCAGCAGCCCTTGCGCCAGCGGGGTAAAGGCGATGCAGCCGACGCCGTTCTCTTCCAGCGTATTCAGCAGGCCGCTCTTGTCCACCCAACGGTTGAGCAGGTTGTAAGACGGCTGATGTATCAGCAAAGGAATTTTCCACTCGCGCAACAGCTCCGCCATCTTTTGCGTGCGCTCTGGCGAATAAGACGAGATGCCGACATACAGCGCTTTTCCGCTCTGCACCGCCTGCGCCAGCGCGGCAGCGGTTTCTTCCATCGGTGTGTTTTCATCAACACGGTGCGAGTAGAAGATATCGACGTAATCCAGCCCCATGCGCTTCAGGCTCTGGTCGAGGCTGGCGAGCAGGTATTTGCGCGAACCGCCCTTGCCATATGGCCCCGGCCACATGTCGTATCCGGCTTTGGTCGAGATGATCAGCTCATCGCGATAGGCGGCGAAATCTTCCCGCAGCAGGCGGCCAAAGTTCTCTTCCGCACTGCCCGGAGGCGGCCCGTAGTTATTGGCGAGGTCGAGGTGAGTAATGCCGCAGTCGAACGCTTTACGCAGCAGCGCGCGCTGGCTATCGAGCGACTGGATATGACCAAAACTGTGCCATAACCCGAGTGACAGCGCGGGCAGTTGCAGGCCGCTGTTGCCGCAATAGCGATATTGCATCTGCTCGTAACGGGCAGGATTGGCGGACCAGGTCATAATGTCTCCTTGATTGTCTGATTTTTGAAACGCTGTTTCCAGATTAACGTTTTTGTCACAACCAACCCGTCGGCGGGATCACAATGCTGATGATTTATGGGCAATAAATCTGTCTTGTGCTTTTCTTAGTTAATGCCTGTTAATGGAGATCCCTCGATGACCCGACTGACCGCCAAAGACTTTCCGCAAGAGTTGCTCGATTACTATGACTATTACGCGCACGGTAAAATTTCAAAACGCGAGTTTCTGCAACTGGCAGGGCGGTACGCCGTCGGCGGCATGACCGCGCTGGCGCTGTTTAATCTGCTCAAGCCCAACTACGCGCTGGCGGAACAGGTCGAGTTCACCGACCCGGATATCAAACCGGAATATATTCGTTATCCGTCGCCCAACGGCCACGGCGAGGTGCGCGGTTATCTGGTCACGCCGACGAAAGCCGCCGGAAAGATACCCGCCGTGGTGGTGGTGCATGAAAATCGTGGGCTTAACCCGTATATCGAGGATGTTGCCCGACGCGTCGCGAAAGCGGGCTATATCGCCCTTGCGCCGGATGGGCTCTCTTCCGTTGGCGGGTATCCCGGTAATGATGATGAAGGGCGCGAGTTACAGCAAAAAGTCGATCCAACTAAACTGATGAATGATTTCTTCGCCGCGATTGAGTTTATGCAGGCGCATCCGCAGGCGACGGGCAAAGTCGGGATAACCGGTTTTTGCTACGGCGGCGGCGTGTCGAATGCGGCGGCGGTGGCTTATCCTGAGCTGGCCTGCGCGGTGCCGTTCTACGGACGTCAGGCCCCGGTCGCGGACGTGGAAAAAATCAACGCCCCTTTATTGCTGCATTATGCGGCGCTGGATACGCGTATTAACGAAGGCTGGCCGGCAATGGAAGAGGCGTTAAAGGCGCATAAAAAAGTGTACGAAGCCTATATTTATCCGGGCGTGAATCATGGTTTCCACAACGACTCGACCCCGCGCTACGACAAGGCCGCAGCGGATCTCGCCTGGCAGCGAACGCTGGCGTGGTTTGAGAAATATTTGCACTGAAAGTAAAGGCTGCAAATAGCACTGGATATCGCTCAAAAAGTCGCTATATAATTTTATATATAACGATTGAGGATAGTGCGATGGATAACCATTTTGGTAAAGGCCTGATGGCCGGGCTGAAAGCACCTTACGCCGACAGTGCGCAGAAGGTTCTGGGCTTTTGTTCTGACTATAAACGCGGGTTTGTGCTGGGGTTTTCCCATCGCATGTTTGAGAAGACGGGTGACCGCCAGCTCAGCGCATGGGAAGCGGGCGTCCTGACACGACGTTATGGCCTGGATAAAGAGATGGTGATGGATTTCTTTAAAGAACACGAATCCAGCACCACGGTGCGCTACTTTATGGCGGGTTATCGCCTGGAAGGCAGATAAACCGGGTGGGGTTCACCCGGTTTCCGTCGTTTAACCCTGACGTTTATCTTCCGTTTGGGTGTCGAAATCGCTGGCGGCATGACGCTCATGCAGTTGCTCATTCAACGGGCCGTTGGTGCGATTGACGATGCGTCCACGCCCAACCGCCGGGCGGCTGGCGATATCCTTCGCCCAGCGCTGCACGTTTTTGTAGCTCTTCGCATCAAGGAACTCATCCGCACCGTACACGGTACCCAGCACCACGTTGCCAAACCACGGCCACACCGCCATGTCGGCAATGGTGTATTCCTCACCCGCGACATAGCGCCCACGCGCCAGCTGTTTATCCAGCACATCCAGCAGACGTTTCGCTTCCATGGTGAAACGGTCGATCGCGTACTCAATTTTCACCGGCGCATAGTTATAGAAATGGCCAAAACCGCCGCCGAGGAACGGCGCGGAGCCTTGCAGCCAGAATAGCCAGTTCAGGGTTTCTACGCGGCCCGCCGGATCTTTAGGCAGGAAGTGGCCAAATTTTTCCGCCAGATACAGCAGGATATTGCCGGACTCGAACACGCGGGTCGGCGGCGTGGTGGAGTGGTCGCGCAGGGCCGGGATTTTCGAGTTCGGGTTCACTTCAACAAAACCGCTGGAGAACTGATCGCCCTCGCCAATGCGAATCAGCCATGCGTCATATTCCGCGCCCGTCACCCCCAGAGCTAACAACTCTTCGAGCATGATGGTGACTTTCTGGCCGTTCGGCGTACCCAGCGAATAGAGCTGAAGCGGGTGATGCCCAACCGGCAGTGCCTTCTCATGCGTCGCGCCGGAAACCGGGCGATTGATATTGGCGAACGCGCCGCCGTTATTCTGTTTCCACTCCCAGACTTTGGGAGGCTGATAGGTATTGTCTGACATGTTGGCCTGCCTTTTTGATGATGTGTTGAGGCAGTGTAGCAGTTGATGGCGGAAATGATCACCCTCACCCCGGCCCTCTCCCTGAGGGAGAGGGAGAAAAACCGCACAGTTCGGTCCCCTCTCCCTGTGGGAGAGGGTTAGGGTGAGGGCATCAGACCGCACAGTGTGACAGCGCGCACAACAGGTGTATGATTAACGGACACCTGTTGGATAAATAACAACGTGCAGGGACGACCACACCCGCTATTACTCGCCGCCTGCATGCTCTGAGGAAGACACATGAGTTGTACGAGTAGTGACGCGCCGTTTGGCACGTTGTTGGGATATGCACCGGGTGGCGTCGCCATCTATTCTTCAAATTACAGTAGCCTGAAGCCCGAAGAGCGGGCGGATGATGTCTCGTTCCGTAGCTATATCGATAACGAGTACATGGGCTACAAGTGGCAATGCGTTGAATTCGCGCGCCGCTTCCTGTTCCTTACCTACGGTTTTGTTTTCACCGACGTCGGCATGGCCTATGAAATCTTCTCTCTGCGCTTTTTGCGCCAGGTGGTGAATGACGACATTCTGCCGTTGCAGGCGTTTGCCAACGGTTCCCGTCGCGCACCGAAAGCGGGCTCGCTGCTCATCTGGCAGAAGGGCGGCGAATTCCATGAAACCGGCCACGTCGCGGTTATCACCCAACTGGTTGGCAACAAAGTCCGTATTGCAGAACAGAACGTTATCCATTCGCCGCTGCCTGCGGGCCAGCAGTGGACGCGCGAGCTGATGCTGGAAGTGAAAGACGGCCATTACATCCTTCACGATACGTTTGATGACACCACCATTCTTGGCTGGATGATCCAAACCGCCGATACCGAATACAGCCTGCCGCAACCAACGATTGCCAGCAAAGCGCTGAATTTGCAGGGCGCGCGGCTGGAAAATCGCGGTCAGTTCGACGGTAAATGGCTCAACGAACAGGATTCATTGCAGAAAGCGTACGTCGCTGCAAATGGTCATGTGATCAACCAGGACCCGTATCAGTACTTCACCATGACGGAAAGCGCTGAACAGGAACTGATTAAAGCCACCAACGAAATGCACCTGATGTATCTGCACGCCACCGATAAAGTGATGCGTGACGATAACCTGCTGGCGCTGTTTGATATTCCGAAAATCCTTTGGCCGCGTCTGCGTCTCTCCTGGCAGCGTCGCCGCCACGACATGATCACCGGACGCATGGATTTCTGCATGGATGAACGCGGTCTGAAGGTGTACGAATACAACGCCGATTCCGCATCCTGCCATACGGAAGGCGGGTTAATCCTCGAACAGTGGCTGAAAACCGGCTTTGAGGGCAAAGGCCATAACCCTTCAGATGAACTGCTCAGCGAATTGATTGGCGCGTGGAAACACAGTTCGGCGCGTCCGTTTGTTCACATCATGCAGGATAAAGATCTGGAAGAAGATTACCACGCGCAGTTTATGCAGCGTGCCATTACGCAGGCCGGGTTCGAGTGCAAAATTCTCCACGGCCTGGAAGAGGTGCACTGGGATGCCGCGGGTCAGCTGGTGGATGACGAAGGGCGACTGGTGAACTGCGTATGGAAAACCTGGGCGTGGGAAACCGCCATTGAACAGGTGCGCGAAGTCAGCGATGCCGAGTACGCCGCCGTGCCGATCCGCACCGGCAGCCCGGCGGGGGAAGTGCGTTTGATTGACGTGCTGCTGCGTCCGGAAGTGATGGTCTTCGAACCGCTGTGGACGGTGATTCCGGGCAACAAAGCGATTCTGCCGGTGCTGTGGTCGCTGTTCCCGAATCATCCGTATCTGCTCGACACCGATTTTGAAGTGACCGATGCGCTGGCGAAAACCGGCTATGCGGTGAAACCAATCTCCGGGCGCTGCGGCAGCAACATTGACCTGGTGAGCGGGCACGATCAGCTTCTTGATCAAACCAGCGGTAAGTTTGTCGACCGCAAAAATATCTACCAGCAGCTGTGGTGTTTACCGAACGTCGCCGGGAAATACATCCAGGTTTGTACCTTTACCGTCGGCGGTAACTACGGCGGGACCTGCCTGCGTGGCGATACGTCGCTGGTGATTAAGAAAGAGAGCGATATCGAACCGCTGGTGGTGATTGAGCGGTAATAAATCGAAGCGGAGCCTGCAATGGGCTCCGCTTTTTTACCTGCGAACATCACGACACAATATTGAACCCTTCGGGCAATTCGGCGCATAAATTGATCCAGCACATCCCAAACGTATGATGAATCCTTAAAATCATCATACTCACTTAGTCGTACTCCTTTTCACTGAAGGTCATCGTTTTGTCCATTCTCCGTCGCACGCTCATTGCGCTGCTGACCTGTGCCTCGTTTTTCGCACACGCCGCTGCGCCAGATGAAATCACTACCGCCTGGCCGGTTAACGTTGGGCCGCTCAATCCGCATCTTTATACGCCGAATCAGATGTTCGCCCAGAGCATGGTTTACGAACCGCTGGTGAAATATCAGGCCGATGGTTCGGTGAAACCCTGGCTGGCAAAAAGCTGGACCCATTCCGAAGATGGCAAAACCTGGACCTTCACCCTGCGCGATGACGTGACCTTCTCCAATGGTGAGCCGTTTGATGCCCAGGCGGCGGCAGAGAACTTCCGCGTGGTGCTCGATAACCGCCAGCGTCATGCCTGGCTTGAACTGGTAAATCAGATTGTCGATGTGAAAGCGCTGAACAAAACCGAGCTGCAAATCACTCTGAAAAGCGCCTATTACCCTTTCCTGCAAGAGCTGGCGTTACCCCGCCCTTTCCGTTTTATCGCCCCGTCGCAATTTAAAGATAACGAGACTCTGCGCGGGATTAAAGCGCCTGTCGGCACGGGGCCGTGGGTGCTGAAAGAATCGAAACTGAATCAGTACGATGTCTTCGTTCGCAACGAAAACTACTGGGGCGAAAAACCGGCGATTAACAAGATAACCATTAAAGTAATCCCCGACCCGACCACCCGCGCAGTAGCGTTTGAAACCGGCGATATCGACCTGCTATACGGTAACGAAGGGTTATTGCCGCTTGATACCTTTGAGCGTTTCAGCCATAACCCGGCCTGGCGCACTCAGCTGTCTCAGCCGATTGAGACGGTAATGCTGGCGCTGAACTCCGCCAAAGCGCCCACCAACGAGCTGGCGGTGCGCGAAGCGCTCAATCATGCGGTGAATAAAAAATCCCTGATCGACAACGTGCTTTACGGCACGCAGCAGGTGGCGGATACGCTGTTTGCGCCGACCGTACCTTACGCCGATCTCAAACTGAAACCACGCCAGTACGATCCGCAGCAGGCGAAAGCGTTGCTGGAAAAAGCAGGCTGGACGCTGCCCGCAGGCAAAGACATCCGCGAAAAAAACGGTCAGCCGCTGCGCATTGAACTGTCGTTCATCGGCACCGATGCGTTAAGTAAATCAATGGCGGAGGTCATTCAGGCCGACATGCGCCAGATTGGCGTTGATGTCGCCCTGATCGGCGAAGAAGAGAGCAGCATTTATGCGCGTCAGCGCGATGGGCGCTTTGGCATGATCTTCAACCGCACCTGGGGCGCGCCTTACGATCCGCATGCGTTTTTAAGTTCGATGCGCGTGCCATCTCACGCCGATTTTCAGGCGCAACAAGGATTAGCTGACAAACCGCTGATTGATAAAGAGATTGGCGAAGTACTGGAAACCACGGACGAAACAAAACGCCAGGCGCTTTACCGTGATATTTTGACGCGCCTGCATAGCGACGCGGTGTATCTGCCAATTAGCTACGTGTCGATGATGGTGGTGGCGAAACCTGAACTGGGCAAAATTCCCTACGCGCCCATCGCCAGCGATATTCCTTTTGAACAGATTACCCCGGTGAAACCCTGATGTTGCGTTACGTATTACGCCGCGTGCTGCTGTTGATCCCGATGGTGCTTTCCGCCTCGGTGATCATTTTTCTGATGTTGCGCCTCGGCACCGGCGACCCTGCTCTTGATTATTTGCGTCTGTCTAATCTGCCGCCGACGCCAGATATGTTGGCCTCTACCCGCACCATGCTCGGGCTGGATCAGCCGCTGTACGTGCAGTACGGCACCTGGCTATGGAAGGCGCTGCATCTTGACTTTGGTATCTCGTTTGCCACGCAGCGCCCGGTACTGGACGATATGCTGAACTTCCTGCCCGCCACGCTGGAACTGGCGGGCGCGGCGCTGGTGTTAATTCTGCTCACTTCCGTACCGCTCGGTATCTGGGCGGCGCGTCATCGCGATCGTCTGCCGGATTTCGCCGTGCGTTTCATTGCGTTTCTCGGTGTGTCGATGCCCAACTTCTGGCTGGCGTTTTTACTGGTGATGTTCTTCTCGGTGTATCTGCAATGGCTGCCCGCGATGGGTTACGGCGGCTGGCAGCACATCATTTTGCCTGCGGTTTCCATCGCCTTTATGTCGCTGGCGATTAACGCGCGACTACTGCGCGCCAGCATGCTGGACGTTGCCGGTCAGCGTCATGTGACCTGGGCGCGGCTGCGCGGCCTGAACGACAAACAGACCGAACGTCGCCATATTCTGCGCAATGCCTCACTGCCGATGATCACCGCCGTGGGGATGCACATCGGCGAACTGATCGGCGGGACGATGATTATCGAAAACATCTTTGCCTGGCCGGGCGTCGGGCGCTATGCGGTGTCGGCAATTTTTAACCGTGACTATCCGGTGATTCAGTGCTTTACGCTGATGATGGTGGTGGTTTTTGTGGTCTGTAATTTGATTGTCGATTTGCTCAACGCCGCGCTGGACCCGCGCATTCGTCGTCATGAAGGAGCGCACGCGTGAACTTTTTCCTCTCCTCCCGCTGGTCGGTACGCCTGGCGCTGATCATTATCGTCCTGCTGGCGCTGATTGCGCTCACCGGCCAGTGGTGGCTGCCGTATGATCCCCAGGCAATTGATTTGCCCTCGCGCCTGCTCTCGCCGGATGCGCAGCACTGGCTGGGCACCGATCACTTAGGGCGTGATATTTTCTCGCGGCTAATGGCGGCGACCCGCGTGTCGCTTGGTTCCGTAATGATCTGCCTGCTGTTGGTGCTGGCGTTAGGGGTGATTATTGGCGGCAGCGCCGGGCTGATTGGCGGGCGCGTTGATCAGGCCACCATGCGCGTCGCCGATATGTTTATGACCTTCCCGACCTCGATTCTGTCGTTCTTTATGGTTGGCGTGCTCGGCACCGGGTTGACCAACGTGATTATCGCCATCGCCCTGTCGCACTGGGCGTGGTACGCGCGCATGGTGCGCAGCCTGGTGATTTCACTTCGCCAGCGCGAGTTTGTGCTGGCGTCACGGCTTTCTGGCGCGGGCCATGTGCGGGTGTTTGTTGATCACCTGGCAGGCGCGGTTCTCCCTTCGCTGCTGGTGCTGGCAACGCTGGATATCGGCCATATGATGCTACACGTCGCGGGGATGTCCTTCCTCGGCCTCGGCGTGACTGCGCCGACGCCGGAGTGGGGCGTGATGATTAACGACGCGCGCCAGTATATCTGGACTCAGCCGCTGCAAATGTTCTGGCCGGGGCTGGCGCTGTTTATCAGCGTGATGGCCTTTAACCTGGTGGGTGATGCACTGCGCGATCATCTGGACCCTCATCTGGTGACGGAGCACGCACACTAATGCCGCAACATATTGAACTACGTAATATCGCGCTACAGGCCGCGCAGCCGCTGGTGCACGGTGTATCGTTAACCCTGCAACGCGGGCGCGTGCTGGCGTTAGTCGGCGGTAGCGGCAGCGGGAAATCACTGACCTGCGCTGCTGCGTTGGGCATTCTGCCCGCAGGCGTTCGCCAGACGGCGGGGGAAATTTTAGCCGATGGCAAACCGGTTTCTCCCTGCGCGCTGCGCGGCATCAAAGTTGCCACCATCATGCAGAACCCGCGCAGCGCCTTTAATCCGCTGCACACCATGCACACCCACGCGCGGGAAACCTGTCTGGCGCTGGGGAAACCCGCCGACGATGCTACGCTTACCGCTGCATTAGAAGCCGTGGGGCTGGAAAACGCCGCGCGCGTGTTGAAGTTGTACCCGTTCGAGATGAGCGGCGGGATGTTGCAGCGCATGATGATTGCGATGGCGGTGCTGTGCGAATCGCCGTTTATCATCGCCGATGAACCGACCACCGACCTCGATGTAGTAGCGCAGGCGCGCATCCTCGATCTGCTGGAAAGCATTATGCAAAAACAGGCGCCGGGAATGCTGCTGGTGACTCATGATATGGGCGTGGTGGCGCGTCTGGCGGATGACGTCGCGGTGATGTCTGACGGTAAGATTGTCGAACAGGGCGATGTCGAAACGCTATTTAACGCCCCCAAACATGCGGTAACGCGCAGCCTGGTTTCCGCTCATCTCGCCCTCTACGGTATGGAGCTGGCATCATGACTTTACTTAACGTCTGCGACCTTTCCCATCACTATGCGCACGGTGGATTCAGCGGTAAGCACCAGCATCAGGCAGTGCTGAATAACGTTTCCCTGACCCTGAAAAGCGGTGAAACCGTCGCCCTGCTGGGGCGTAGCGGCTGCGGGAAAAGCACTCTCGCGCGGCTGCTGGCAGGCTTAGAATCGCCCTCGCAGGGAAATATTAGCTGGCGCGGCGAACCGCTGGCGAAACTTAATCGCGCCCAGCGTAAAGCGTTCCGTCGCGATATTCAGATGGTATTTCAGGACTCTATCAGCGCCGTTAACCCGCGCAAAACCGTGCGCGAGATCCTGCGTGAACCGATGCGCCACCTGCTATCGCTGAAAAAATCGGAGCAACTGGCGCGCGCCAGCGAAATGCTGAAGGCGGTCGACCTCGACGACAGCGTGCTCGACAAGCGCCCACCACAGTTAAGCGGCGGCCAGCTCCAGCGCGTCTGCCTGGCGCGCGCGCTGGCGGTCGAACCGAAACTGCTGATTCTGGATGAAGCCGTTTCCAATCTTGACCTCGTGTTACAGGCGGGCGTCATTCGCCTGCTGAAAAAACTGCAACAGCAATTTGGCACGGCCTGTCTGTTCATCACTCATGACTTACGCCTGGTGGAACGCTTTTGCCAGCGGGTGATGGTGATGGATAACGGGTACATTGTTGAAACACAGACCGTGGGGGAGAGATTAGCCTTTTTCTCTGACGCCGGGCGCGTGCTTCAAAACGCGGTATTACCCGCATTCCCCGTGCGCCGTCGCGCCACAGAAAAGGTTTAAGTCTATGCAACGAGTCACTATCACCCTTGATGACGATTTACTGGAGACGCTGGACAGCCTGAGCCAGCGTCGTGGCTATAACAACCGCTCAGAGGCGATCCGCGATATTCTGCGAGATGCGCTGGCGCAGGAAACGACGCAGGAGCACGGTACCCAGGGCTTTGCGGTCCTCTCCTATGTTTATGAACATGAAAAACGCGACTTAGCCAGTCGTATTGTCTCCACCCAGCACCATCACCACGATCTCTCGGTCGCCACGCTGCATGTGCACATCAACCACGACGACTGTCTGGAAATCGCCGTGCTGAAAGGTGACATGGGCGACGTCCAGCATTTTGCCGATGACGTTATCGCCCAGCGTGGCGTGCGGCACGGACATTTACAGTGCTTGCCGGAAGAGTGAGTTAGTCGTAGCTCACACGAAAGACCATATGTCCGGTGACGTTCCCGGCTGAGACTTTCGCCTGGTATTGATAAAACCGGGCAAAATAGCGTAAATCAAGAAACTGCGAAGGTGAGCTGTTGAGTGTCGCGACACGTGTTGCCTGGCGAAACGGCACCGGGCGGTGATTCTGATCCATCAACTGTACGCCAATCCCCGTTGCGGCACTATTGCTACGGCTTTCATTACGAATCACCCCGAGTGAGGGGGATATGCCATCAGGCGTATTGCCATTGAATGTCATATTGACTCGCGTTCCAGATATGCTGACGCCGCCCGCGCATTGCAGGCGAATGGAAAAGTTTCTCCCTCCAGCGCCGCTACCTTGCCCTTTGAAGGCAGTCAGAGGCACTGTGCCTAAGTTAATACGAAAATTATTGTTGTTCGTTACCCGACAGGAAGGGGCCACAATAGTTAGAGAGCTTTCACGCATCCAGGTGTTGAGAAGCGCCTGGCTACCGGTGCCGAAGGTCGTGTATTGTCCCGGCGCGATAGAACCGCTTCCGACCAGATTGGCGGTTTTTATCACTTCAAGTTTGAAGGTTAAATCGCGTAGCGAGACATCATTATTGCCATGGCCGCCAACGGTGATTTTACCTGGATAAACAATCTGCTGCGCTTGTCTTTGTAGTGTGTACCGCAGGCCGATACCGGGAATGTTTGTTGACCATATCTGATTCCCACTCTGGCGGCTGGCGGCGGCGATGACTCGCGCTTCCAGATTTTGCGAACCATTACATTGTAGCTGCGCTTTATTATCACGCAGCGGCCAACTGCGGCTGGCAATAACTGCACCGGGCGGGGTTTGCGGATCGACCATCACGCGGCCAATATCCATATAAAACGGTGTGGAAGAGCTTGCGGAGTTTAACTCACAACTGGCATGCGCCACTCCGCTGGTCAAGAGTAATCCTGCCAGCCACCATCGTCTGTGCAGCATCATAAGCACCTCAACTGTTGTGAACTACTGACTGGCAGCACCACCTGGCACTGCCCTCCATCCCAGCGAACCCACACATTTTTGACATTTTCACCACTGATGTAGAGCGTGCTGCCCTGGCCAACAAAGCCCAGTGATTTTCCCTTGCCATCGGTAATTTCTGATCCGAATGGCAGTGGCATACCGTTGCTTTGACGAGCAATGAACACTCGTGTTTTTTCGCGACGGGTATTAAAGACAACTTTTACGATACTGCCTTCATACGGTACCGTGCGTGCTTCGGTGCTGGAGAACTGAACATCTTCGTGGACGCCTTTTGGATCCAGTTCGATGCTGTTTACGCGGTAGGGTTGTAGTGACGAGACGACGGCATGGCCGTCGCCATCCACCCAGGATGGCGCGCCGACAATTGAAGCGCCCGTTGCGTCTTTGGCCTCAACCACAGCAAGCGTTGTTCCGGTGGTTGACGTTAAAATAATATCGCCAGGAATAGCGACAATGGATCCCTCGGCGGTAGCAGAAGCCTGCTGGTAGCGACGCCCATAGCTGTAGCTTCCGGAGAGATCAATTTTCGGGAAGGTATATCCGCCGTTCACGCCAGTGGTATAGCTGCCGTTATCATCAACGCTGCTGTTGACGCCCCACGTCAATGTGTGGTCTTCGCCAACGGAGCCGTTGATGCCTACCTGGCTGCGGTCAAACGAAGAGTCTTTGAATTGCGTATTCGAAGAGAGTGTGGCCGCGCTGTTCTCTCCCTGATAAAGCGGATAGCTGAAGCTCAGGAACACTAAATCCTCTTTAGTGCGCCGCGATGAAGTAGTGCCGTTGTCGTCCGATGAACTCCTGTCGTTGGAGTAGGTTCTTTGAACGGAAATGGACCAATTTAATTTCCCCCAGGCGTTGCTATAACCCAAAGAGTATTGCTGTTCTTTGCCTGAGTAGTTCCAGTAGCGAGTGACGGAGCCTGTCAAATAAAGCGAGCCCCAGGGGTCAGGAAATTGCTGGTTTATCGAGTAGCTGATGCCACTTTTTTGCCGAATATTACTGCTTGTGAGCCCGCGCATTTGATCATCACGCGCGTAGAGCGCATCGCGCAGAGAGTAATAATTATCCGAGTTATTGATCCATCCCTGAATGTTCAGGTTGGTCTGGGACAGGCCAAACATACGGCTAAAGGTGGCGCGATATTGCTGACCGGATGATGAGCCGTCAGGCAGTTTTGTTCTGGCTTGCGTCACGTCCAGACCCAGCGCGCCAATACCTGTATTGATCCCCGTACCGATTTGCCCGGCCTGATAATCGTTATAGCCCGTTATCGCTGAGTAGAGCGTCCAGGTGTTGTTCAAGCCATACTGATAATTTGCCTGCCCAATAGTCGGCTTGTCATGCAGGTCATCCTCATCCACCTGACCGGCGGCGACGCCATATAGCATCATGCCTGGATGCAGGAGTTGAACGACAGAATCATAAGGAATTGACCAGGTTGAGGTCCGACCATCGGCTTCCTGAAGTGTGACGATTAAATCGTTCCCGGTCCCTGCCGGATAGACATCCGTTAGTGTAAACGGGCCCGGTGTCACCGTCGTCTGATAGATAATGTTGCCATCCTGGCGAACGGTGACGAGGGCGTTAGTCTGTGCTACGCCATTAACAACGGGCGCATAGCTGCGCATGCTATCCGGATACATCAAGTCATCGGTCTGAAGGCTTCCTCCGAGCAGGCGAATGGTGTCGAAAAATGTGCCATTAGTATTAAACTGGCCCATCGTTAAGACGGACATCAGCGGCGCGATAGGACGGCGTAAATAGGTCTGGTTACTGGTCCATTTGTTCTCGCCGCTATTTTCATCCCATGTATAGTTGCCTGAATGACGTAACTGCCAACCCATGGCGGACAGCCCCGCATTGACACCCAGATAAGCGCTGGCGCCTTTATCATCGCTGTCAGATTTCAGGATGTTATAGTAGTTTGCCGTATAACCGAGGTTTAGCCCGGGAACGCCCTGATCCCAGAATTGTGGGGGGATGTATCCCTCACCACTGCCATCCGTCAGTTGCTGTGGCACACTGAAATCAAGACGCATTGCAGATGCACTAAAGGTGTCTGTTAACGCGGGCTCGCTGTTCCATTCAGCAAGCGTGCCGCAAAAGGTCTCGTCATCGCTTCTGGACGCATTCAGCTTTTCAGGTGAAAGCCCAAAATTCTCCAGCATCGCTTTCGTATAACAGATTTTTGGTTTACCTGTAGATGTGCGTTCAACGCTAACGTCGTAGCGTCCTTTCCAGCTTTCGTTGGTATACACATCAACGGAATAGATACCTGGCTTAAAGGCCAGCGCATCAAAACGCTTCAGGTTGGCCTGCTGCTGGCTGCCAACAATAAAACTGTTATCAAATTCGAAGTCTGCACTACTGTCATCCGCGCCGGTTTGCTCAGCGCGGCAAAAGCCGGTTCCCAGGCAAAAAAGGGTCACCAGACCGCCGACTTGCCAGGATGTGACTCGCCTATGCTCCATGTGGATCCACCCTGATAAAAGAGAATTTTCCGGCGACGGCCGGTACCATTTTTGTTATAGGGAAACGGTATTAGCCAACGGTCGCTTTACGTTTTGCCAGCGCGCCATAGTCATTAATTTCTTCTAGTGTGATCTCCTCACCGCTGTGTAATGCCTTATTCAGGGTGACCGTTTCGGATGATAACGGTGGGATCATCACGGCGGCGGAGTTCATAGGATCACCCTGACCTGCGCTGATGGTCGCTACGGTGATGTAAAAGGGCGTAGGGTTGGTCATCGTTAACGTTGACCCTGAAGGCTGAAGCTTCAGTTTTTCTATCGCGTCTGCTCTTCCTGCGAGTGCTGTTGGTCGATAGATCAATTTAAAGCGGGAACGTACTGCCATCTTGAACAGGCCAGCACCTTCGGGGGCTTTATCTGCTGAGGAGGTACCGGGAATATCCAGAACATTAATCCACCAAATAGACTCTTTGTTTGTCGGTAAATTGCTGCCTGGCGCGAGTTTAATGCGGATAACTTGCCCGCTATGACCATCAATGCGCGAAACAGGGGGATTAATAATAAAGGGTGTCGATATTTTATCCGGTGTGACTTCGGGATCGCCATTATCCAGCCAGACTTGTGCCAATGACGGACGTCCAGCGGCATTTGACAGTTGTACTGTAAGTTCTTTATCGCTTCCTTTATAAATAAATCGGGTTCCATTAACGAGTAAACTATCCGCTAAAACAGGAAGAGATAATAATAATCCACTTAGCGCAGCGACAAGTTTCATAATCACCCTCGTGCAGGTTTATATCATTTTATTGTCATTACTTTTAATAGGCTAAAAGTGGCGGTCGCCCGCCACTGATTTTAAATATTAATCGTAGAATACCTGGAATGTAGCATTAGCTGAAACATGGCCCCCGGTTGGGTTACCACTTCCGGCTGGGCTGACATAGCTAACCTGGTACTTATAAACATCCCAGGAGCCGTCAGTTGCATCACGAACCTTACCTGAATCGCTCCCCGGTTTGATAACCGTTGTGCTGCTTGGGTTGGTCAGTGCGAAGGCGACGTTGCTTGCGCCATTGTTATCTGTATTTTTCAGATAGCCTGGGTTGCCGTTGCCATACAGGCCAGAGGAGCCGGTCCACTGTACTTTACGGGTGAATGTGCCGTGTTTACCATCCGGGTCACCACAATCCTTCAGGTTAATACTGAAGTCAGTGCGGTTAACCAGTGCGCCTTTGGTTGAAAGAGCGGAAGTTCGCACTGAGTTAAGGTAAATGGTATTGCTACCATTTTTCCCACCTACAATTTTAATTTTGCACGAACCGGTATAGACATCACCGTCGAACAATAATGTATCACCTGTGCCAACGGTATAATCATCACCGCCGCCACCATTGCCAGGATGACCAAAAGATGCAGAATCATCTGCATATGCTGCCACACTGCCACCCAATAAAGCCGCGGTAACCATCAAACCCAGATATATCTTTTTCATGTGCGTATCCTGTTACTGTGTTGTTTAGTAGGACATTCGAATTACAATGATAAAGACGTGCACAGCTTCCTCTCTTCAGGGATTAAATAACCCGGCAGGATTATTTAATCTCTCCTGCGATGAATGCTGCCCGCTAATAGTGGGCAACCGAAGCGGTATTGCATCTAATACCTTTTTCGTATTTTCCGCCGGTTTTGGTGACAAAATAGTATGACTCTATTGAACTGGCGGCAATTTTAGTGAGTGAAACCCCGGGCTGATGATATTGAATGACGGTTTGCAATGTGCGCTACATCTCTTTTATCTCTGAGGTTAGATTTGCATGACAAATAGCACGGTAGACGTCGTGCGACGACCTTTTCACACTGGCATCGTTAAGAACGAGATTATCCTTGTATCAACCCGAGTGTTTTTTCTTAAAAGTGATAAACAATCGATGCAAGGTAACCGAATGAGTAGGGGTATCAGCAGGTAACTTATCTGCGCTTTTTCAGAACCTTCACATCCTGTTTCCGTTGTTATATTTCATGGCAAGTGATTAGATAGCGCGTTATGAAAATTAGTTAATGATGTTTATATGATGTTAAGTTAAATTCCGCGCCGCCTTCTATTCCTCTTAAGCTAAATACTCTCAATGTTAAGTTCCATTCTAAAAAATGTCATTTGCATTCTACTGCCATGTGCATACGCAGGAGAAATGGACGACATTGAGTGCTTTTCGTGGCAAAAAAAAGTGGATTTGGTAAGTGTTAGATGCTGCATTTTCATTGATTGTAAGTATAAAAATCTAATAAAGTGTATTTGTTAAGTATATAAACATAATCATGGCGATATTTTAGTTTTTAACTCTAATAATAGTTCTATTTTTAGAGTTGTTATTTCATTTTAAATCTGCGTGTTTTTTGACCTTTCTTTTTTTGGAGATTAATCGATAATTTATTACGTCAGCGAGACGGGGCTGTCGATATTAATGTGAACCCGAATCGATGATGTTTCTGTATTAGTAAATCGCTAATCAATTGTGGTTTGCGAATCTTTCATATGGGTTAAGGCTGATATGTTTATCTATTGGCAGGGAGCCTTTTAACTTTATCAGGGAGAGTGAATCTTGCTGTTGAATTGTTTGAGTGAAAGATTCTGAACGATTTATTAATGCTTTTATTCGTGTGTCGAACAATTAAAAGGATTGTTATTTATGAAACTTAATAAAATTGTTTCTGCTTTCGTTCTGGCTTCTGGCGTGATGGTATTCGGTGCTCAGGCAGATCAGGGTAGCGGCGTAGTCACCTTCACCGGTTCCGTTATTGATGCGCCGTGCTCCATCGCTGCGGGTGATGAAGATCAGACTATCAGCCTGGGTCAGGTTTCCAGCTCTGCGGTTGCCAACGGTGGCACCTCTACGCCGGTTCCTTTCTACATCCATCTGGAAAACTGCTCTGTTGATACGGCTAACACCGTTACCACCACCTTCAGCGGCGCTTCATCCAGCGTTGACGGCGCGGTACTGGGCGTAACCGGTAATGCAACGGATGTCGGTATCGTGATGACCGATGGTGACAGCAACACCATCACTCTGGGTGAAGCAACGACCGGCCAGACCATCACCAACGGTGATAACACCCTTTCTTACTCCGCTTACATCATCGGTGGCGAAGCGCCGACCGAAGGTGATTTCACCGGTGTGACCAACTGGACTCTGGCTTACGAGTAATTCGTAACCAACAGGTGGCCTTAACGGGCCACCTGAAATGAGTTTCAGCTGAATATGAGAAAAGGGAGCGCAATGATTTATTTAAATACACAGTCACTACAGCCAGCGACAAAAGCGCTCCTTTTTCTCTTATCCGGTTTTTGTTCCACGGCGATGGCGGCGAACCAGGGTGAGGGTACCGTATTTATTCGCGGAGAGGTGTTATATACCCCTTGTGCGATTGATCTCGATAGCCGCGATCAAACTATTGATATGGGCGAAACGCCGGTCTCTGAAATTGCCGTCAAAGGGTATGGGCCGACACGAAAATTTACGGTTCGTCTGATTAATTGCCTTCTTTTGCCTGCACCAGGGCAAACCCAATATGAGTCTGAGTATTACCAGATTACGTTCGACCCTATGTCCGGAAACGATCGTTTCTCAATTAGCGGCGATGCTGAAGGTATTGAACTTGCTATTCACGATAGTGAAGGTCATTTCGCCGAGCCGGGAATTGCGCTTCCGGCCAGGGAAGTTACACCCGGAATAATGGATCTGAATTACACCCTACGTCTGGTCAGTAATGGACAGCCGTTAAAGTCCGGCAGTTATCAGACCCTAATTCGGTTCAGAATGGATTATTACTGAGATGAAGACACCTTTTATTAAAAAAATGCCTTTTAAGCGTTCAGCGCTCAGTGCAGCCATATTTTTGCTGATGATCCCGGTTTCTGCCTGGGCGGAAGAGGAGATTCAGTTTAATACTGATGTGCTGGATACTCAGGATAAAGACAATATCGATCTGAGCCACTTTTCCCGTCGTGGCTATGTGATGCCGGGGGAATACACCTTCACGATTATGGTGAATAAGGACATTCTGCGTGAAGAGCCGATTGTGGTGTATGCCGACGGTGACGACGGAAAAAATAGTCTGATTTGCCTGACGCCCGATCAGGTTTCGCGCCTGAACCTTAAAAGCAGCACGGTGAGTGAGCTGCGCTGGTTACGTGAAGGGCAGTGCCTGGATACGGACAGTTTGCACGGGATGGAAATCCGCGTCGATCTCTCTAAGGACACGCTCTATCTCTCTATTCCGCAGGCATATATCGAATTTACCGCGCCAAACTGGGATCCGCCTTCGCGCTGGGATGAAGGGATCGCCGGGCTGATTGCCGATTACAATTTCAATTTCCAGACCCAGCACTCAAATAATGGTGCAGATAGCCAGAACCTGAGCGGTACCGGCGTCTTTGGCGCCAACCTGGGGCCGTGGCGTGCGCGCGCAGACTGGCAGACGAACTGGAATCGACGTAACGGTTACACGGATAAAGATTTTACCTTTAGCCGCTATTACCTCTATCGTGCCATTCCATCGCTAAAAGCAAAACTCACCATGGGTGAGGATTACCTCAGTTCCGATATTTTTGACACCTTCCGCTTCAGCGGTGTCAGCCTGAACTCTGATCTGAGCATGCTGCCACCCAGCCTGCGCGGTTATGCGCCGGAAGTGACCGGCGTATCGCGCTCGGGCGGGAAGGTGGTTATCAGCCAGCAGGGCCGCGTGCTGTATGAAACGCAGGTTGCCGCGGGGCCATTTCGCATTCAGGAACTCAATGATGCCGTCTCCGGTACGCTGGACGTACGCGTCGAAGAACTGGACGGCAGCGTGCAGGTCTTCCAGGTCAGCACTGCTTCCGTTCCCTATCTGACGCGTCCGGGCGCGGTGCGCTATAAGCTGGCGATGGGGAAACCGTCCGAATGGGAACACAGTATGCAGGGGCCGCTCTTCTCGTCGGGTGAAGCCTCGTGGGGGATTGCTAACGGCTGGACGCTCTATGGCGGCTCAATCATTGGCGGCGACTATAACGCGCTGTCGATGGGGATCGGGCGCGATCTCTATCTGCTGGGGGCGATCGCGGCGGATGTCACGCAATCACGTGCTTCACTGCCTTCCGATGGCGTGATGACCGGAACCTCATACCGCGTCAGCTACTCGAAAACGTTTGATGACTACGACAGCCAGGTCACCTTCGCCGGGTATCGCTTCTCTGAGCGCGACTTTATGAGCATGTCGGAGTATCTCGATGCTCGTTATGGCAGCGGCGTGACGCATAGCCCCAAAGAGAAATACACCGTCTCCTTTAATCAGCGTTTTCGCGATGTGGGGTTAACGGCCTACCTCAACTACAGCCACCAGACTTACTGGAACAGCGCCGATAACGATCGCCTGAGTCTGTCGCTGTCACGCTATGTCGATATTGGCCCGATCAAAAACATGAGCGTCTCTCTGTCTGTCTATCGTAGTGAATACTACTCGCAGAAAGATGATGGCGCTTATATCTCCCTGTCTATGCCGTTTGGTGATGGTGCGTCCATCAGCTACGGTGCGACGGTAAACCGCACCGATAACACCCACCGCGTGAGCTATTACGGTCGCCTTGATGAGCATAACAGTTACCAGGTCAGCAGCGGTTTATCGCGCAGTGGCCCGACGGCTTACGGCTATTACACCTGGCAGGGTGACAGCGCACAGGTTCAGGCCAATGCCAGCTATCAGTCCGGCAGCTACAGCGGGCTGGGTATGACGGTAACCGGCGGCCTGACGGCGACAACGGAAGGGGCCGCAGCGCACCGTTCCAACGCCCGTGGCGGCAGCCGCGTGCTGGTGGATACCTCAGGCGTCAGCGACGTGCCGGTGAAAGGGTTTGGCGCGTCGGTGAAAACCAACCGTTTTGGTAAAGCTGTGATTGCCGATGTGAACAGCTACTACCGAAATCCGATCCGTATTGATGTCGATAAGCTTGCGGAAAATGCCGATGTGACGCGCTCTGTGTCCCAGGCCACGCTGACCGAGGGCGCGATTGGCTACCGCCAGTTTGATGTGATTGCTGGCGGAAAAGCGATGGCCTTTATTCGCAAAGCGGATGGCAGTTTCCCGCCGTTTGGCGCGTCCGTGGTGAATGACAAAAATCAGGAGACCGGGGTGGTCAATGATGAAGGTAGCGTCTGGCTGAGCGGCATCAGCCCGAACGGAAAAATGAGTGTGAAATGGGACGGCAAAACCCGCTGCGTCGTGCAGATGCCGCCTGTCCTGCCGCAGGTGCTGGATAACCTGCTTTTAACCTGTGCGCCGGAATGAACCGGCCTGACTAAGAGACGAGTTTACTGAAATGACTATTGTTCGATCTTCTGCAATCGCCATCACGACGCTGATACTGGCTGGCCTGACGCAAAACGCAACGGCGGCGGTCTCCCTGGATCGTACCCGCGTTATTTTTGACGGCGCGGCCAAATCGGTCAGCCTGCGCATTACTAACGAGAACAAAACCTTGCCTTATCTGGCGCAGGGATGGATTGAAGATCCTCAGGGTAAAAAGATCACCGATCCGCTGGTGCTGTTGCCCCCCGTACAACGTATTGAGCCCGGCGAGCAGAGTCAGTTGAAAGTGCAGTCTACGTCGTCTGTCCATCGTTTGCCGCAGGATCGCGAATCGCTGTTCTATTTCAATCTGCGCGAGATCCCACCGAAGAGCAACAAACCCAATACGCTTCAACTGGCGTTACAGACGCGGATCAAGCTCTTTTACCGCCCGGAAGCCATTGAAGTAAAACGCGCGGATTATGCGACGCCGTTCCAGGAGCAAGTGACGCTGACGCGCGCTGGCGATAAGTATCGCGTCAATAACCCAACCCCTTATTACATTTCGCTGGTTAATGCGTCTTCGACGTTAACGGGGAAAGCGGCTGCGGGTTTTAAACCGGTGATGGTCGAACCTAAAGGGCAGATTGATTTGGCGCCATCGGCATCGGAACTGGGCGGCGCGCCGGTTCTGACCTATGTGAATGATTTTGGCGGCAGGGCAAAGCTGGTCTTTAGCTGCAACGGCGGCGCGTGCAAAGCGGTGCCTCAGGAAAAGAAAAAGTAAGCGGAAAGAGGAGGCTGGATGAAAACTGCAATCTTCACCGTCAGTGGCTTTCTGGCATGGATGATGGCCGCGGGCCTGGTTCATGCGCAGGAGCCGCAGCTGGTTGATGGCGAATATGGGCTGCTGCATGTACACGGTGCGCTCACTGAGAGCGCTTGTCGCCTGGCGATGGCCTCGACCTGGCAGGAGGTTGATATGGGGACAATCCCGACCGCGTCGCTGAAAAAGCCGGGGGATCAAGGTTCGCCTGTCCGCGTTGAAATACGACTGGAAGATTGCCTGCCATCGCCGAGTTCGCAGCGCGATGCGTGGAGCGGCAACCTGCTCTGGAGCCGCGATCAGCCTTCCGTCACCGTGACGTTTGTTGCGCCCTCAGAACCGATGAATCCCAGTCTGATTCGGGTTAATGGGACGCAGGGTATGGCATTACGGATGACAGACCGTTATCACCGTGACATTCGTTTAGGCGGTGAGGGCCAGCCGTTATTGCTGGAACCTGGCGACAATCAGCTTTTCTACTATATCGCGCCGGAACGCACGGCCTCGCCGCTGGTGGCGGGAGCCTGGCATGCGCTTATTCACTTCAGGCTTAACTATGACTAGATACTTTTTGGCTCTGCTGGCGGCAGCGTTGTTGATGCCATCCGCTCAGGCGGCGTTGACGGTGAATGTGACCGGTGTGCTGGTGGATGGCGTCTGTGAAATTAATAACGGTGAGACGATTAACGTCGACTTCGGCAGCAACCTGCAATCGCGCGAGATAAACGGGGAAAACTTTATGAAAAGTATTGATTACACCCTGTCGTGTGAAGAGCTGGTCTCGAACGATCTCGAAATGCAGTTTGAAGGTACCGCCACCTCCTTTAGCGACGATTATCTGGCAACGGACAGGGAAGGGCTGGGGATCAAAATCTACATGAACGGCGAGGCGATGCCGCTGAACACATGGACGCCTTTTACCTGGCCGGAGATCCCGCTATTACAGGCGGCCCCGGTAAAAATTGACGGTAGTGAGGTGGAAACGGGCGTCTTCTCCGCATCCGCCACGCTAAAAATTCAATACCAGTAAAGGAAGAACCCCATGAAACGACTGATTTGTGCTGTGATTTTGCTGGGTGGGCTTTCTTTTAGTCATGTCTCTTCGGCGTCGATTTGGAGCTGGATTGATACATTGAGCACGTGTACTTCAACAGCGACTTATTGTTATGACTATACGTTTACTATTGCTGATTGGGATGAAAATGATACATCACCCAACCCCTGTTATGGGCTGAGCGCCTGCACCATTTTCATCGGCCACCGACATAATGCTGCTGGGACATCAGGTCCTCGTACAAATCGTTCCTGGGGAGCTGGAGTTTATCCGTTCCTGCTAACGGCAGAGACAATGGGTGATTTGGCGAAAGAGTTCAAAGCGGTATTTTCGCTACCTTATTCATCATCAACGCGACACAGTGGTAATACTGTTGCGACAGAAGAGTGTGTCGGGATTTTTTACGCTGCGGGGAAAAACCTGGGAAGTAATAACTCTGAAATAAATGATACTACATTTCAGGGCTACCCATTGATGGAAGGTAGTATCTGCGGTGTTGCTCCGGCACCCAGCGGTTCCTGCGATTTTGATCAGGATGTCCTGACGCTCGATCATGGCACGCTTTCTCGCCGTGAACTTGAAGGTCATGAAGTCAGTGAAAATGTCAGCATTAGCTGCACGACCGCGCAGACCTTAAAACTCTACATCTACTCCGCAAATGAAGTGGATTTGCGCGCCGATGGCAGCCTCTATTCTGAGCTCTATCTTAATGACAATGTACTGGGGACGACCGGTTTCACTCTTGATGTAAACAGCCAGACAGAGGTCAGCGTTAAGTCTCGTCTGCGTACCAATGGCACACCTGAAGCAGGAGAATTCTCAGGATCAACAATTATGTTGATTACTGTCGAGTAGGAAATTACTCAATTTTAATCATGAATAGCAAAATTTTAATTAGCCATGATCGTTTTCTGTATCATGCATTAGAAGAACTTATCCCCAATCTACAACATATGAGCGTTGATGGTATTGACGGGTTAGATATGGATGCCTTCTGGCAAGGGGATGAGTGTTATCTGTTAGTGGATAATCGCATGCCATTTAATTTCGTAGAAAAAGTTCGCGCACTTCTGCTTGATAAAAAAGTAAAGGTTGAGCTTATTGTTCTGGAGATGAAAGGTGCTATCTATTTCAGAAAAGGATATGAAAAATACAAGAAGATCGATATGCGTGGTGGCATCAGTGTATGTCAGGACGTTATCGCTGCGTGCCTGCATGGCGGCAATTTCTCCGAGATAAAGAACATCGCCTGGCAAAAGCGATTCATCAGGGGTATCGATCTTGAGTTAATGCGATTGATTCAGGCCGGGGAGAGCCTGGCGCTGATCGCAAAGCAGTTCAGAATGCCTGTTAAACGGGTCTATTTTCACCGTGAGCGTTTCTACCGTGACCTGGGATTCGAAAGTTACAACCAGGCGTGCATTTTTATTATCCATAATGGTTTGTTGAATTAATTTCAAAAGGATTTGATGTGATTAAGAGGCGAGAATGTCCAGGTTTTATTTTTTTCAAAGTGAACTGCGTCAGGCGCTGAGTGACAACGCTATTTATCCTTGTTATCAGCCGATAATCAACGCGGTGACCGGGGAACTCTATGGCCTGGAAGTTCTCACCCGCTGGCGGGGAAAGAGCGGCTATATTTACTCGCCTTCGAACTTCATCCCGGAGTTCGAAAGGGCGGGGCTGGCGCTGGAGTTTTCCCGCTACCTGATGGCCGTGGTCGGCCGGGATATCTCAAGGCTTGATGCCATGCTACCTGACGGGTTACATCTGGCATTGAACTTTAACGCCGCGTCTATTCAGGCATCCGGTTTTGTCGCGGAATATCTCGCTTTTCAGGCGGCTATTCCCGCGCAAAAGTATGCTTTTGTTATTGAAGTCACGGAGACGCAAAGCCTTAACCGTATTTCCCGTACGGTATTGCAGCTTCTGAAATTTGCGAATGCGAAGATCTTCCTCGATGATTTTGGTACCTCATATTCTAATTTCGACTATCTATTAATGCTGGATGTCGATGGCATTAAACTGGATCGCCGCTTCATTCAGGAGTATCAGGTTGAGCGGGCTGACGTGATTATTCGCCATACGCTGGCTCTCGCTTCGGCTTTAAACCTCAATGTTATTATCGAAGGAATAGAGGAACGAGCGCAATGTGAATATCTCTGCGCGAATGGTGGCCAACTTCAACAGGGATTCTTACATTCAGCTCCTCTCAATTATGATGAGCTTGAAATATACCTGAAAACAATAGGGTTAAATAAATAGCCTTATTATTTCTATGTGTAATTACGTTTTAATTATTTTTGTTATGCCTACCCGCGTGATCTATAATATCCCAGCTGTGGTGAAATATTCCACAGCCAGATTGTGAGTTTGATGATACAGGTATATGAAATACATAATAAATAACTCGGTCGATTTTATTGTTGCCGAACGGAAATTGTACGGCAATGATAAGGAAGTGACCCTCTCTAACCCTGCCTGTAGGCTACTTCTGGTTCTCCTGGAAAATAATCAATTACAGGTAAGCCGTGAAGCATTGTTGACAAAAGTCTGGGAAGATTTTGGACTGGTTTCATCTGAAAGCAGTTTGAATAATAGCATTAGTAGCTTGCGGCGTGGGTTGAGTGACGTTGGGGTGGATAATGTCCTTGAAACTGTTCCCAAGAAAGGATTCATACTGCATCTTGATGACGTTAAACTTGAGAATCTTCCTGGTGATTATCTTACGCGTAATATTGAAAATGCATCATCGCTAAAACGCCCTGCATTAAAAACCTGGCATGATTTGTTATTGAGAGTTTTCCCGCTCGCGGCAATTGGATTATCCATTATTGCGATTCTCCTGTTTCTTTTGGTTTTCTTCAAAGAGAGAACCCACAGTTATCAACTGTACGAACATGTCAAAAAATGTAATGTCTATTTTTTTGGTGACGTGAATATAGAGAAAGTTGAACACTATTTTTCCAGCAAACGAGGTGAAGAGGTGCTTTCGCAATGCGATACTCCTGCGATTATCTACTACGATGATAATAACAAGGGGCAGAGCGGAGGTGTTGCTGAAAGCATAGTTTCAATTTGCAAGTTGAATTCGGATGGACAGGTGAATGACTGTAAGAATTACGTCGATATTTATAGTGGTTAGTATCTTGATTACCATCATCGGGATGGCAATCAATGCAATTTTTCAGAGTTTCTCAGTGCCGGATGAGTTGAATTGCTCCGGGAATGTCGATATTCGTGTTATGCAATCCGGAAATGAGGCGTTAAGCGGCGATATTCAGATTACCGCGCACATCGTCCCTTTCGCTAAAAAAAGAAGTTATGTTTCCGAGTACGGTTATGTTGTCGCTGACGGTAAAAAATACATTATCGATCGCAATGTACGCCTGCTTTTTTCTGAAAGTAAAAAGAATGGTTTTTCTGAGGTTCATCGGGAAGGCACCGACAAAAATCCGGCAGATTCCATGCCAGATGCCGTCGCCAAACTGCTAATTTCTTCCCAATCTATCTTCTTCTATAAGCTGGATAAATTGCAAAATGATATCTGGCGCTGGAGCGACCTGAGAAGAACCATCCTGATTTGTAAGGTTGTTGCCTGATAAACGGTGTGCTGTATAACGCAGAACCCGCCAATCAGGCGGGTTCGAGAAATTACAGTAAGCGCATTAGCTGGCGCTGATGGTAACGACCAAGCAGCAATACCGTGGTTAATGCCCCGAGCAAGGCGCAGAACATGTCTGATTGCGTATCCCACGGATCGCCCTGAGTCCCCAGAAAATCATCTGCGCCCTGGCCCATCGCCAGCGCCGCCCACCACTCGATCAATTCATAGGCTGCACTGATGGCCAAAGCGATACAGCAGACCAGAAAACCGACCATTTTACGCCCGCGCACGTAGCCGCCGCGTAGCAAAATTTCTCGCGCCGCCAGTGCCGGAACCAGCCCCTGGAAAAAGTGGCCCAGTTTGTCGTAAGGATTGCGGCTCAGGTTAAACATCTCCTGCACGTCGAAGCCGATGGGCACTTTGGCGTAGGTGTACATGCCGCCGCCGATCAGAATAAGCGCGTGGAAAAAGATAAGCGTGTAAAGGAGGGGCGTCAGCGGGTAGCGACGATGCGTGGCCAATAGCAGCGGCACAATGATAATGACCGGAGTGACCTCCATGAGCCAGGTCGTGCGGTCAGCGGTAAAGAGGCCGGTGTAAATCAGGGCAAGCAACAGGATCAGCGCGCCGCCTTTGAGTGTCGATGAGAGTGCGGTTGATGTCATACTCGTCTTCTGTCTCAGTCAAAAAAGCACTATCGCCTGCTGGCGTGCTAAATTCAATGTTACCGGGTGTACGTTTTCGTCACTTCCTGCGCCATTGCCGTAAATGCCTTCACGGCGGCCGTTCTCCACGCGCCTTTGCGTAGCATCAGCGCGGCGGTTCGTTCCAGCAACTGCGGCGTCAGTGAAACGGCTTTTAATCCCTCATTTTGCGCGGCGATTGGCGATGGAAGCAGGGTGGCGAGCGTTGTACGACGCACCAGTTCCAGAATGGCATTGATAGAGTTTGCTTCTATTACTATCTGCGGATGCAGATCTCTTTGGCGGCAATAGCGATCAATTTGTTCACGGGTCGCAAATTCCTCACTCAGTAAAATGAGTCGTTCATTATTAAGATGTGACAAGGCTACGCACTCCTGTTGCGCCAGAGGATGGCTTTCAGACACCATCAACGCAAGGGATTCCTTCAGTAGCGGCAGTACGTCGATGTCTGCCGAATGAACATCATCAAATGCGATGCCGATGTCCAGTTCATCGTTGAGCAGCAGCTCTTCCATCTTTTCCTGCGACATCTCCTGTAACGCAAGGGTGATATTGGGATAGCGCGCATAAAACCTCGCCATTAGCGGCCCGATAAGCCACGAGGTAAACGTGGGGGTAACGGCGACGCGCAGTGAGCCACGGCTCAAATCTTCAACGTCATGAATTGCCCGCTTCCCCTCTTCCAGCGATCTCAGCGCATTTTTCGCGTAACCCAACCAGGCTTCGCCAGCATCGGTGAGCTGAATATGGCGACCACTGCGATCGAACAGTTGCGCGCCAAGTGACTCTTCAAGCTGTCTGATTTGCTGAGAAAGCGCGGGCTGCGAAACGTGAAGCGCCGTGGCGGCACGGGTAAAGCCGCGATGCTCAGCGACTGCCAGAAAGTAGTGAATATGTCGTAACAGCATCATCTTTCCCATAAGTTTTACCAATAGACTTGATTATAAATGAGTCTTTTATCTTATGGAACGTAGCGAGTAGCCTGTGTCCATTCCATAGTGAGACAGAGGAACAATCGTGAAAGAGATTATTGATGGCTTTTTGAAATTTCAGCGCAGCGTCTTTCCCGAACGCGCCGAGCTTTTCAGATCGCTGGCAAACCAGCAAAACCCACGCGCGCTTTTTATATCGTGTTCAGATAGCCGCCTGGTGCCGGAGCTGGTGACGCAGCGTGAGCCTGGCGATCTGTTTGTCATCCGTAATGCGGGCAACATTGTTCCTTCTTATGGCCCGGAACCGGGAGGCGTTACCGCATCGGTGGAGTACGCCGTGTCGGTTTTGAAAGTAAATGACATTGTTATATGTGGTCACTCTGACTGTGGCGCCATGACGGCCATCGCCGGATGCCATTGCCTGGACAGTATGCCCGCCGTCAGCCACTGGCTGCGCTATGCCGATTCAGCCCGCGTGGTGAATGAATCACGCACGCATATTTCATTGCAGGCGAAAACCGCATCAATGGTGCGTGAAAACGTTATCGCACAGCTGGCCAATATTCAGACCCACCCGTCAGTACGCCTGGCGCTGGAAGAGGGGCGGATGGCATTACACGGCTGGGTTTACGACATCGAACGTGGCGATATTGCCGCTTACAACGGTGCCAGCGGGCAGTTTGTCTCGCTTGCCGAAAATCCAAATACCTGCGCGATGCCGCTTCGCAGCCTCACCGCAGCTTAATTTTTTCTCTCTATACAGGAGGTTCCATTATGATCCACGCACAAATTAACCGCGATATTCGCCTCTCTTTGGCTGACCAGATTCTGCTTATCAAAGCGAAAAAAGATCTGACCTTTGCGCAACTCACCGATGGTACGGGCTTATCTGAAGCTTTTGTTACCGCGGCCTTGCTGGGGCAGCATGCACTGCCGGCTGATGCGGCGCGTCTGGTTGGTGAAAAGCTCTCACTGGATGAAGATGCGGTGCTGCTTCTGCAAATGATCCCACTGCGCGGCAGTATTGACGATCGCGTCCCCACTGACCCGACCATTTATCGCTTCTATGAAATCCTGCAGGTGTATGGCTCTACGCTGAAGGTGCTGGTGCATGAGAAATTTGGCGACGGCATTATCAGCGCCATTAACTTCAAGCTGGATGTCAAAAAAGTGGCCGACCCGGAAGGCGGTGAACGCGCGGTGATTACGCTTGATGGCAAATATCTGCCGACAAAACCTTTCTAAACCCGAGTAAAGCCTGGCGCGTTATCCGCGCCGGGCTCAAAGAACAATATGAATCAATCTCCTCGTACGGGTCTGATGCTCCTTGTGTTGGTGCTGATTGGCCTGAATATGCGTCCGCTACTCACGTCAATCGGGCCTTTACTCCCGCAATTACGTGCGGCCAGCGGCATGAGTTTTACCGTGGCTGCACTTCTCACCGCATTGCCAATGATTGCAATGGGGGGGCTGGCGCTGGCCGGGGGCTGGATTAATCGTCATGTTCACGAACGTTATAGCGTGGCGCTTGGCCTGCTGATGATTATCATCGGTGCGTTAATGCGTGAAGCTGCGCCTCACAGCGTGGTACTGCTGAGTAGCGCGCTGCTGGGGGGAATCGGCATTGGCGTCATTCAGGTTGTGATGCCCACGGTTATCAAGCGCCAGTTTCACCGCCGTATGCCGCAGGTTATGGGACTCTGGTCTGCAGCATTGATGGGCGGCGGTGGGTTGGGCGCGGCATTAACGCCGTGGATCGCGGGTCAGAGTGAAATTTGGCACACCTCACTGGCGTGGTGGGCGGTGCCTGCAATTATCGCCTTGATTGGCTGGTGGCCGCAGAGCCGACTTTCCCCCGAGACAGGCTCACGAAACGCACAGAGCGCAATTCGTATCACCCGCAATCCCCGCGCGTGGACCCTGGGGCTCTATTTCGGCGTGATTAATGGCGGCTATGGTAGCCTGATTGCCTGGTTACCTCCTTATTATATGCAACTGGGAAATAGCGCACAGTTTAGCGGTACGCTGCTGGCGTTGATGACCGTCGGACAAACGGCGGGCGCGCTGCTGCTACCTATGCTGGCGCGGCATGAGGATCGGCGGCGACTGCTGCTGGTGGCGCTGGCCTTGCAAATGATAGGTTTCCTCGGCTTTATTCTCTGGCCTGCACATCTTTCTGTGCTGTGGGCGATCGCGTGCGGAGTGGGGCTGGGTGGTGCTTTCCCGCTTTGCCTGGTGCTGGCGCTCGATCATGCCGGGCATCCCGTTATTTCCGGAAAGCTGGTGGCGTTTATGCAGGGGATCGGTTTTATCATCGCCGGACTGTCTCCCTATCTTTCTGGGATATTGCGTAGCCTGAGCGGGGATTTTGTCGTCGATTGGGTATTTCATGCGTGCTGTGTTGTCGGATTAATGCTGCTGACGCTGCGTTTTGTCCCGTCACGCTATCCGCAGGAGTGGGCTGCAACAGAGTAGGGCTGTGTCTGTTATTCAGCAAAATGCACTTCTTTGTGGATAACTCTGTGGTTAAGTGGGTATAAGGCGGGGTTTTGCTGTGGAATGCAGCAGTCAGTGAATCAGGTGCAAATTAGGGGTTGCAGGCTCGGCGTAACTCCCTATAATGCGCTCCCACTGACACGGCAGATGTGAATCACTTCACACAAACAGCCGGTTCGGTTGAAGAGAAAAATCCTGAAAATCAGGGTTGACTCTGAGAGAGGAAAGCGTAATATACGCCACCTCGCGACAGTTCGCTAAAGCGCGTCGCAACTGCTCTTTAACAATTTATCAGACAATCTGTGTGGGCACTCAATGATACGGATTCTTAACGTCGCAAGACGATAAATGAATACCAAGTCTCTGAGTGAACACGTAATTCATTACGAAGTTTAATTC
>NZ_JBSPEI010000060.1:0-1010 GCF_055796175.1 Pseudocitrobacter sp. 2023LY-00077
GCAACAACGCCCGCGCCAACGGTACGGCCGCCTTCACGGATTGCGAAACGCAGACCGTCGTCCATCGCGATCGGGTGGATCAGGGTAACAACCATTTTGATGTTGTCGCCCGGCATTACCATCTCTACGCCTTCCGGCAGTTCGATGGTACCAGTCACGTCAGTAGTACGGAAGTAGAACTGCGGACGGTAGCCTTTGAAGAACGGAGTATGACGGCCGCCTTCATCTTTGGACAGGATATAAACTTCAGATTCGAATTTGGTGTGCGGCTTGATAGAACCCGGCTTAGCCAGTACCTGACCACGTTCGATTTCTTCACGTTTGATACCACGCAGCAGAACACCAACGTTCTCACCAGCACGGCCTTCGTCCAGCAGTTTGCGGAACATTTCAACGCCAGTACAGGTAGACTTAGCAGTCTCTTTGATACCAACGATTTCAACTTCTTCACCAACTTTGATGATACCGCGTTCTACACGACCGGTAACAACGGTACCACGACCGGAGATGGAGAATACGTCTTCGATCGGCAGCAGGAACGGCTTGTCGATAGCACGTTCTGGTTCCGGGATGTAAGAATCCAGGAAGCCAGCCAGTTCGATGATTTTCGCTTCCCACTCTGCTTCGCCTTCCAGCGCTTTCAGAGCAGAACCACGAACGATCGGAGTGTCGTCGCCCGGGAAGTCGTACTGAGACAGAAGTTCACGAACTTCCATTTCTACCAGTTCCAGCAGTTCTTCGTCATCAACCATGTCGCATTTGTTCAGGAACACGATGATGTACGGAACGCCTACCTGACGACCCAGCAGGATGTGCTCACGAGTCTGCGGCATCGGGCCGTCAGTCGCAGCAACAACCAGGATCGCGCCGTCCATCTGCGCAGCACCGGTGATCATGTTTTTAACATAGTCGGCGTGGCCTGGGCAGTCTACGTGCGCGTAGTGGCGAGTCGGGGTGTCATATTCAACGTGGGAAGTGTTGATGGTGATACCACGAGCTTTTTCTTCCGG
>NZ_JBSPEI010000061.1:0-917 GCF_055796175.1 Pseudocitrobacter sp. 2023LY-00077
CTCGGTTTAGGAAGTAGTGCTACGAGAGATGCTGGAACAGATAGTGGCAATGTGATGCCGGTTGGCGCCTTTGGAGTAGGCACTCCGGCAATCAGCATGACGGATGCGCAGTTTTTATCATTAACAGGACCAAGTCAGTTTTTTATATATGGCGGGGGGAGTGCGTTTAGTACATTTGGTGGAGGTGTTACTATCAACTACCTCAATGCCCGAAACTATCAATATTTACTTGGGGATGGAAACGCGACCCTGATTGGTCGAACATATAGTGCAGGTGGTGGTGTAAAAGTTGCCGTACATTACAGTAATCGAAATACAACAACCGCAAGCGATGGAACAATTAAAGTTGCTTCACCAGTAGTGCGCATTTTAAGTAGTGGTGCTTTTCAATTAAATGATGAATCTGAAGGGTGTGCCGTAACCCGAATAGGATTAGGTGAATACCTTATTGAGGGATGCATAGGCCTAAACGCTGACGCCGCGTGGGGAGGCATAGAAGGCGGTTTTGATATCCCTACAGACCGCAACAAGCAGCCGCTGGTTTGGCTCGATTATGAAGTTAATGCCGATGGCTCAATTTTGGTAAAAACATATCACCGAACGCACCCGGCAGCGCCAGCGTTCGCCCGTAACGAAATAACTGGTCTCACCGATGGTGAACCTATCGATATTCCGAAAGACCAGTTCGTTAGCGTGCGAGTTGAAATGCCTGCTTGCAGTATCTGGAATCAAAAGCAGGAAGAGGCAGTCGCTGCGATGAGGAAGTTTGAGGCAGCAGAGTCGACTGATCTTCAGCAGGACTAACTAAAAGTGCCGCAGTCGCGATGATTATCGTAATGGGCTGCGGCAGCGGCCAGGTTGTTCATGCCCTGGCACGTGCAAAAAGTATATAAGTTAATAATGCGGTCACCACATAT
>NZ_JBSPEI010000062.1:0-912 GCF_055796175.1 Pseudocitrobacter sp. 2023LY-00077
CCGTAGATGGCAGAGACGAGCTGAGCTGCCTGAATGTCACCACGAATATCGCCAACCGGACTTTGCCTGTCGTACTCAATCCACATCAGAAGCTCGCTTGCCGTCATATTCTGCCGAAGCTCTGAGAGCGTGCGCCCCATCCGGAGCGCAAGCGACATCAGAAACTTTACCCCGGGGGTTGAGACTTTTCCCGCGCTTCGTCCGCATTGTTGATCAGGTCAAGCGCCTGTTTGAGCAGGCGTGAATGGACGGGGCCGTAGATTTCACGTACCTGCTCTTCTTCGTCTACGCTGAATACCGGTTGCTTATCGGTGTCGCACAGGACGTCAATAAAGAGCACCACGTCAGCGCAAAGATTACGGTGTGCCTTTTCCGATACCGACACATTTTCATCATCAGTACCCGCTTTCACCACTTCCTGCCAGCGCAGCCAGGCTTCACCTGACGGCTCACGGAGAACCACTTTGACGCCCTCCCACTCAGGAACGGCGACCGTCTTATGACGAAAACCCGACATCTTAGCCAGGGCGAGATTTTTAATATTCTTCATGCGACCTCTCAGGAGCCAGGCTCGATGTTTTCAGGCTTACCTTTCAGGCGCAGGGAGAACGTTGCCGCCACTACGCCGTTGGTACCGGAAGACCAGGTGTGCTGGCGGATTTCAGCCAGGAACTTGAAGCCCTTGCCGGACGGGAAGATAACCTGGAAAGCGTAGGTCGTATCGTTGTCATACGCTTCACGCAAGGCGTCCTGCGCCGGATTCTTATAGAAGTTTCCGGACAGAGAGATTTCTGACGGAGAAGGCAGGCCGTTGATGTTCTCCTGCTCGGTAGAGCAAAGCGTTGTTACGTCGATATCCTGCTTCTGGCCACCAGTGAACTGAATTTCTTTGATGGTGCAACTCAGATCGAG
>NZ_JBSPEI010000063.1:0-904 GCF_055796175.1 Pseudocitrobacter sp. 2023LY-00077
AGCTTAACCTTCGGGAGGGCGCTTACCACTTTGTGATTCATGACTGGGGTGAAGTCGTAACAAGGTAACCGTAGGGGAACCTGCGGTTGGATCACCTCCTTACCTTAAAGAACCGTTCCTTGAAGTGTCCACACAGATTGTCTGATGAAAATTAGCAGTAAAAAATCTCTGCAGGCTTGTAGCTCAGGTGGTTAGAGCGCACCCCTGATAAGGGTGAGGTCGGTGGTTCAAGTCCACTCAGGCCTACCAAATTTCTGCTGATGCTGCGTTGCGGCGACACTCACATACTTCAGTATGCTTCGTGTCACCACGCCTTGCCTCAACAGAAATTACGGTCAGAGATAAAAACGATGGGGCTATAGCTCAGCTGGGAGAGCGCCTGCTTTGCACGCAGGAGGTCTGCGGTTCGATCCCGCATAGCTCCACCATCTTTACTGCAAAAAACAAGAAAACTTCAGAGTACACTGAATAAGTGTGCTGCGAAGTTTTGCTCTTTAAAAATCTGGATCAAGCTGAAAATTGAAACGACACACTTTAAGTGTGTTCGAGTCTCTCAAATTTTCGCAACACGATGGTGTTTTACGAAACATCTTCGGGTTGTGAGGTTAAGCGACTAAGCGTACACGGTGGATGCCCTGGCAGTCAGAGGCGATGAAGGACGTGCTAATCTGCGATAAGCGTCGGTAAGGTGATATGAACCGTTATAACCGGCGATTTCCGAATGGGGAAACCCAGTGCAATTCGTTGCACTATCATTACGTGAATACATAGCGTAATGAAGCGAACCGGGGGAACTGAAACATCTAAGTACCCCGAGGAAAAGAAATCAACCGAGATTCCCCCAGTAGCGGCGAGCGAACGGGGAGCAGCCCAGAGTCTGAATCAGCATGTGTGTTAGTGGAAG
>NZ_JBSPEI010000064.1:0-836 GCF_055796175.1 Pseudocitrobacter sp. 2023LY-00077
ATAATCCTGCCCCATTCGTGAGGCGCGGGAAATTTCCGTCTGGAATGATTGCGAGTTAGCGGAAATTTTAATAATCAATTCACGTAATGTTGCCATCACATTTCTCCAGGCGAAAAAAAACCCGCCGGAGCGGGTCTGTTTTATCTATGTTTTCTTATCTACAAGATAATACCGTTTTCTCATATGAGTCGGATGTCATTGAGGGCACTCTTTCGTAGAGCACGTAACTTGTTTTCCCATTATTTTCTGTTACGTCAAGAACTACGTCATAACCCCCCATTGCCTGAGGGACGAGTATGCTTATGCCATTTTCAAGCGGCAAGGAAGTTACTGGTGTTCCATTTCCAGCCCACTTCCCAGAGACACAAGATGAGAATGAGTTAACGCTCTTATCAGATCCCCCAATGTTTACAGGCTTTGTAGCCCTAACTGAGTCTAAAGATTTACATCCAGTAACGGCGAACATAACTAATAAAATACCAACTACCTTTTTCATTTTCACACCTCCAGAAGTAAGGAGGTTATTAAAATACATAAACGTGAGCAAAGGAAATTCGAAATTCTATTTTTTGACTTTAGCATTTAATTAGTTGCCGCTGCGTTTGATAAAGCAGCCTCAAGCCCTGCAAACGGGTCCTTCGGTGCTGATTGCTCATCACCACCCCAGCGCAGGATCGCATCATCCAGCGGTACTTTTGCCCCCTGCGAACCGTAGATGGCAGAGACGAGCTGAGCTGCCTGAATGTCACCACGAATATCGCCAACCGGACTTTGCCTGTCGTACTCAATCCACATCAGAAGCTCGCTTGCCGTCATATTCTGCCGAAGCTCTGAGA
>NZ_JBSPEI010000065.1:0-817 GCF_055796175.1 Pseudocitrobacter sp. 2023LY-00077
ATAATCCTGCCCCATTCGTGAGGCGCGGGAAATTTCCGTCTGGAATGATTGCGAGTTAGCGGAAATTTTAATAATCAATTCACGTAATGTTGCCATCACATTTCTCCAGGCGAAAAAAAACCCGCCGAGGCGGGTTATTATAATGAGATAATTAATTTCATTTGCATTCTTTGATTATTTCCAAAACTTCCTTTTCAGAAATTGGTACGAAGTCAGTTTCAGAACGTTGATAAGAGATTAAAGATTGACTATTGTTTTTTTTAACCTCTACCCTATGAAAATACTTCATGCGGGAGAACTGAATCGCACCAATATAAATCTCCAAACCTTCCCCATCAACTAAGTTATTGGTAACAACTTTTTCTGGTATTAAAAAATCTAGTTTATCTAGTATACAACCACTTACGTCATCTGCACTTCTGCTTGATGAGAAAGAAAGTTTTTTATTATTCTTTATATCGTTCCTTGTATCACCAGCACAACCCGCAATCAGAAATATTATGAGTATTAAAATTTTCACCATAATCCCTCCAGTTAAAGAGGGATAATATTATGTATGTAGCAAAATGTCACTGAGTTGCAGCAGTTAGCGCCGCCTCAAGCCCTGCAAACGGGTCCTTCGGTGCTGATTGCTCATCACCACCCCAGCGCAGGATCGCATCGTCCAGCGGTACTTTTGCCCCCTGCGAGCCGTAGATGGCAGAGACGAGCTGAGCTGCCTGAATGTCACCACGAATATCGCCAACCGGACTTTGCCTGTCGTACTCAATCCACATCAGAAGCTCGCTTGCCGTCATATTCTGCCGAAGCTCTGAGA
>NZ_JBSPEI010000066.1:0-804 GCF_055796175.1 Pseudocitrobacter sp. 2023LY-00077
CTACTTCCTAAACCGACCTTTCTTCACCTTCATCGGTAGCCATGGCATTCTCGACAGCTCTCATTCTTTGGCTGTATAAAGAATCGGCAGGCATTTCGACACGAACGGATAAAAACTGGTCATCCGAAATGTCTACGGGGTCGCCTTCATTTACACCCTGAAGCTCATTTCTGGCGAAGGCCGGAGCCATTGGATGTGTGCGATGATACGTTTTTACCAGCACCGAGCCGTCAGCATTCACTTCATAATCCAACCAGATCAATGGTTGTTTATTGCGATCAGTCGGAATGTCAAAGCCACCGTCTATGCCACCCCATGCCGCATCGGCATTGAGTCCTGTACAGCCCTCAATAAGATATTCTCCAGTTCCCAGTCGTGTAACGATACAACCTTCTGATTCATCATTTAATTCATATGAGCCATCAGCAAATATTTGCACTATTGGAGATGCCGCTTTCAGCGTTCCATCGCTAGTTTTTGTTGTATTTGCAGCAGTATACAATTCAGTCCAGCCACCGCTACTGGTGCCATAACGATTCAGGATAAATGCCCTTGGTTTTCCCTCGGAATATTTAAGCGAAAGTTGGGCTCGATAATAACTGGAAGCAGCCAGAACCAAATGACACCATCCTGAATCAGAAGTCGGCTGAGATACTCCCGCATTTCCCGGTGTATAAAACATATTTGTAATCGTGTCTGAATAAGGTGCTGTTGGCAGCGTGGAACCTAGCCCAAAATCCCCCACCGATAGGATATAGCCGGAAGCGCTTAAGACATCTCTTGTAGCACTACTTCCTAAACCGA
>NZ_JBSPEI010000067.1:0-794 GCF_055796175.1 Pseudocitrobacter sp. 2023LY-00077
CATCGACGTTTAGCAGCGCCTCATCAAACAACTCATCATTCGGCATCATAAGCAGACGCTTCATTGCCGGTAGCGCCTTTTCCGCCGCTTCACGTAATGCTCGTTTGTCGATGTTGCTCATTGGGCGGCTCCTTCTGTGCGATACATCATGATTGTCAGATCGCCTTTAGTCGCTAGGCGCACCGTTGTTCCTGGTTCGATGCTGGACAGGTCAAACGCATCGTAAAATTCGTTTACTGCCTTCTGTCTACGAGATAGCTTTCTACGCTTATCCCACTGCTTTAGCGCAATGGAGATAAACCACTGGCCCGTTTTGAACATGACGTAGAGCCAGCCAAGAAGCGCTAAACCGGTATTTAATATTGTTGCGATGTTCATAGCGCTGCTCCCTGTCGTAACTTCTCCCTGAAAAGAAGAGCTGAGACGATGATGTCTCTGATTCGAATTGATTTTTCGTCGAAATTCTCACCGCCATTTTTAATATGCGCATCCAGTTCTGTGCTGTGATGCTGGATAAAGGCGTTAAGGTCATGCGCACGTACTTCTGCCAGAAACGCGTCTGTCGCTGGGGTTTCCATTGCTGCTTTCAGCACATCGACGTACCATTCGACATAGCGGTAATCCAGCATCCCATCAGCCTGTTCAATCCACATATCCGGTGCAGTAGAAAACTCAGCTGCATTTTTCAGCGCCACATTCTCAGCAACCAAAGCCCTCAAATGCTCCTGCAACTCCACACCCTGCGGACAGTTCGTCACTTCACGCGCTTTCTCAATCGTTGAGTGTGCTGCTGT
>NZ_JBSPEI010000068.1:0-767 GCF_055796175.1 Pseudocitrobacter sp. 2023LY-00077
CTTCCCAGCCACGAATTGCTTGTGTTCGTGCGCCACGTTGCGTGTCTCCGTTTATCCACGCCGCTTCACCCCAAAACATTCCAGTTAGTGCCGGGATATTTATCCACGCCCGGCGCGTGGTTTCCTTGCTTTCCACAGACAAAGGAAATTGATAAATTGGTTATTCCACAGACAATTAAGGACTAATCATGGATGTAGGATTAATCATCGCGTCCCTTAAAAACGGACTTGGTGCTCTCTCGACGATCCAGAGCAACGAGGTGCTTCGAGAACGCATCGTTTTCATTGGCGAGCAGATTGACGTACTTCAGAAAACCCATGCTGCCACCGAGCAGAAACTTGCCGAAGCGATAGCAAAAAACGTAGAACTTACGAAGCAAATAGAGGCTTATAGGGCACAGGAGCAGTTTGTCCTTCATCGCACTGCGGCCTTTAGAAAAGATACCTCTGGTGGCTATGCAAGGGCGGTTTATTGTCCCAACTGTTTTAAAGCGGTCGGTGCCGACTTCAGTGATTCGACTTTTCATTGCGCTACCTGCGGGTGGTGTTCTGAGTTTGAAAAGAGAGATCTCGATAGTGTGATGAAAACCCTCCCGTAAAATGTCAGGCGATGATCACTCCCTCGCCACCCCTCTGTTTGTTTACCGTCAGCCCCTCGCAAAGAGCTATCGGCCTGAATGTTGTGTGTGATATCTGCGCCTGGCGTCTCGAATCTTCTCCAGTTCGCAATTCTTCGCTGTGCTGTGATATTTGCTGATGTGACACAA
>NZ_JBSPEI010000069.1:0-747 GCF_055796175.1 Pseudocitrobacter sp. 2023LY-00077
ATGACAACCCCAATCACAAAAGAGCCTCTCTACGCAGAGGTTCACAACGTGCCAGATGATTACCATTTTACGGACGCCGAACTGGAACGCATCATCGCAGGGGATATGTTCACTCCCCGACAGGGCGCAATTATGGCGCGTGAGATTCAGGAACGCCGTAAAGCGGCGATGGACGCCGAGCCTGTTGGCGAGGTTGTCCTAGGCGAATATGACGATTGCGGATTCCACCCCGACGCAAGAGTTGCGTGCATTGCCGCTAATGGACAAGCCGACTGGGAAAACTTCAAGGATGGAACACGATTGTACACTGCCCCTCCTGGACTGGTAGCGATAGACGAGCGCGCGGAATTCAACGCGTGGAACAACGACGAGAATCTCCCCATCGCTGGGGTTGGTGCAAAAAACGCCGCTTGGTTGGCTTGGCAAGCGCGCGCTGAGTTGGGCCGCTCGTTAGTCGTGAACTCTCAGGCGGTTAACGCCGAGCCTGTAGCCGACGTTGTAGCCTGGCACAAAGAAGGCGAAGAGCGTGCCTGCGATATCCGTTGGCGACGTTTCGATGTCGCTCCTGGACCGCTGTTTGCTGTGGAGCATCCGGTGGCGACTGTACCAACGTTCGATGAATGGCTGGAAATTCGCGGCAACAAACCACTCGGTTGGGTCAAAGATGCGATGCGTGAATCGTATGACGCCTGCCGCACCGCCATGCTTCAGGCTGGCAACTCTCCGGCAATTCCGGATGGTTGGATT